>JAEUUS010000378.1 GCA_016787545.1 Saprospiraceae bacterium | reverse complement strand
CCATTCACGAACTTCCGGATGGAAATATTTTTCCCGGAAAGCCGGAAACATGGCCTCCAGATTTGCCGCCGTGTACCCTTCCCGGAATTTCACAAAACAATGTGTGCCACCGTTAATTCCGCCCCAGTTTTTAACCATTCGATTGGTAGAATCACTGGTCATGGTAGACCAGGAGGTAAAGACACCATGCCTTCCCAGGTCAGTATTTTGCGGGAAATCGCGCAACACGCCCACTACCCGGTAATCCGTTCTGTTGTTTACTTTAAATGTCTTGTTGAGGGCAGCATCTGTAGATCCGAAGTATTTTTTGGCCATCTTTTCGGTCAACAGCGCCGTTTGAGGCTGTCGGAAATCGTCCAGATTGCCCCGAATGAGCGGAAAATCAAAAATCTCGAACAACTCAGGCTCAACCATAGCCCGGGCTATCTCTTCCTGAAACTTTACCGGGGCCTGACCATCTGAGGATATCGTGATCAGGCTGTTATCTCTGGCCGAGATCATAGCCGTTTTTTCCAAAAAGGCATATTCCTGGCGTAAGGCCAGGCTCATTGGATAAGGAACGCTGTTTTCCCTGGTAACCTCCTCAAGTCTGGATTCTGTGCCAATGAGTGCCGTGCGGTCTATATTTTTATGAAAGTTGTCAAAACTGAAATGATGCCTTACGAGCATGAAAATCAGGATGCAACAGGCTATACTAAGCCCCAGGCCAAAGATATTCAGGGCTGTATAAGACCGGTGTTTTCTGAGATTTCTGTAGGCAATGAGCAGATAGTTTTTTATCATAGCTTAAATTCTTACCGTTTAACAATCCCAGAATATCATTCCGGGATACCCAAAAGCCACTAAGACCATGCCTTAGATATATTTATTTGATTTTCAGTGAAATAAGAAAATGTCTTCATCTTAAAAGTGTCCGAAATCGGACGTGTTTGTGCGTAGACGGACGAGATAAAATTGGAAGTAGAAGTGATACACAAAACTGCTTTGCCGGGCATGTAACCGTATTGCGAAAAGAACTCACCTGCACTATCTTTTCCTAGTCAGTACCCCATCGCCATAAGTCTAATGCAAAATGTTTGTGTTGCAGGAGCATGAAAAGCCGGGGCTGGCACTAAAAATTAGAATCCAATTTAAAATAGATTTATGGAATAATCCAGACATTTTGGACATTAAAAGCGCTTTGTTGGCAAAATCTGCCAACAAAGCCTGTTTGTCAGCGTTAACCATCAGAAAATACATACAACGCAAATTTATGTTACAAAATTTCACTTCCAAACCAGTTTGGTATCGCATTTGGGTAATAACCATAGCCATCGCTGCAGTTTATTTTTTGGTCAAATACATCATAGGGCCGCTTGGAACCGTTGATTATGCATTGGCCACGTATGCGCTGGGGTCGTTGTTAGTGAACAGGGTGATGGTGCATCAAAATACGCAATAGAGGTCCGTTTTTTTTCAAAATACTACCTTTGAAAAACGACTTCCATTAAACTTGTACACACCATCACCATTGGTGCCGAACCAAAGTTCTCCGTTTTTATCCCGGTAAATAACTTCAATGGCTTTATCGGAAAGGCCATCGCTCGTCGTGTAGTTGTGTAATTCCTTTCCATCATATTGCCAAACGCCGGCATCCGGCGTGCCAAACCACATATTTCCAGCTACATCCTCGTTGATGGCCCAAACCCTGGCCAGGGTACCTGGCCCCTGCTTGCCTTTTTTAATAAAATCCGGATTGGTCAATCCTCGCTCTTCAGTTACATTGCGCAACTTATTTCCATCATATTGAAAAACACCATTCCCATTGGTGCCAAACCAAAAGTTCCCTCTACTGTCTTCGTATAGGTCTAATACTGCCGGACCTTTCAGGCCGTGTTCAGTGAACCAGGTAAATGTTTTGCCGTCGTACCTGCAAACGCCATGTGCCTGAGTACCCATCCATAACGCACCACTTTTATCCTTAAGGCTTGAATAAACGCCATATTCGCTTGCTTTGTAGGGATGATGCGTGGTTGCTTTCCCTTCGGGAAAAGGTAAATACCGGAAAGAATCCTGAGCAAATTGAAAGACCCCTCCACCCGCATAGAACCAGAGATCGCTTTCCTGGATGCGCCAGGCATTTTCTGGTGTATGTGCATTTGCTGGATAGTTGAATGTGGAAATGCTGTCGCCGTTAAACCGGTTCACCCCATAACCACCAGTGCCGAACCAAATATCTCCGTTTTCATCTTCCTGAATGTTTTGAACCTGATTTTGGTATAGCCCGTCTTCGGTGGTAAAAACGATTAGAGACTGGCCATCGTATCTGTAAACTCCACTGTTTGTGCCAAACCAGTAGTAGCCACTTTGGTCCTGCAGGATAGACAATACTCCCGGGTCCATATTGGTGGCCAAATTAGCCTTAAAATGTTGATTGTTAGCGTGCCTTACCGGGGCTGGTGCAGGTGGTAGGGGGGCGTGTTTGGGAGGTTCCGGCGACTGACAGGAACTGAGGAGAACAGCAAAGAGGCAAAGCTGGAATAGTGAGGCAGAGGGCATGGTAATGGATTGGTATGAAAGGCAAAGGTCTTGGAAAGAATGGTTATAGCTCTACTTCTTTTCAATAGTACGCCCAAGAAAAAAAATTGCCCTATTATTGCCCTGCAAACCATTTTGAATCCATGAAACTCCTCGCCCAGACCATATCTAAAACACTTCAGCCAGCCTACCGCGCTCAAAATGTCGAACGCGGCAAACTCGAACGGTTTAGATCAGAACTATCAATACTGCTCGAACACCTGGACCATTCTGCAGCAGAAAGTGAAGAACACCTCAAAAATATCGTTTCCGATTTTCTCAAAGCTGCTTTCTACCGCGAAGAACATTTTGTCAATACCAAAGATCGTCAGGATCTGGTGATCCATAATGGCCGCACAGCCAAAGACTCGGTCGGTGTCATTATTGAAACAAAAAAGCCGGGCAATAAATCGGAAATGATCTCGCCTGACAAACCAAATGGCAAGGCGCTGCATGAATTGCTTCGTTATTACCTGAACGAACGAAGCGGTGGCGATAACAAGGAGATTCGACACTTGGTCATCAACAACATCCATACCTGGTACATTTTTGATGCTGCTGATTTTGAGCGACATATCTACGCCAACCAAAAATTGCTGAAGCAATATGCTGATTGGAAAGAGGGCCGGATGGGCGCCGGCATCACCGATTGGTTCTACAAAGAAATTGCCGCGCCGTTTTTTGAAAAGGAACTGCCGGAACTGCGCTGCTGCACCTTCGACCTGCGCGATTACGCCACGGCTGCTACCAACCAGGACCCCAACGACGACGAATTACTGCTCGATTTATACAAAATTCTGTCGCCTCAGCATTTACTCAAAAAAGCGTTTGCCAACGACAGCAATGCCCTGAATAAACAGTTCTACGACGAACTGCTGTATATCCTGGGCCTTGAGGAGGTGAAAGAAGGAGGGAAAAAA
This sequence comes from Saprospiraceae bacterium, assembly GCA_016787545.1. Classification (GTDB taxonomy): domain Bacteria; phylum Bacteroidota; class Bacteroidia; order Chitinophagales; family Saprospiraceae; genus M3007. The sequence goes on along the minus strand of JAEUUS010000378.1, from coordinate 8,130 downwards.
ATCATAGACCGGGCCTCCAAGCGCCGCTGCGAAGGTAGTTTGCTCGAAAATACCCTATCGGAACTGGAAGTCAGCGGCGTATGGAGAGATGCCACCGGGCTGGATCAGTTTGGCGATACGCCTGAATATCAGCGCTTTAGCATTGCCCTGGAGCTCTGTATCACCTGGCTCAACCGCATTTTGTTCCTGAAATTACTTGAAGGTCAACTGCTCCGCTGGAGAGGCGGTTCAGAGCGTTTGCTTACAGTGGAAAGGGTTAAGGACTACGATGAACTCAACGAACTGTTTTTCCACGTACTGGCCGTTCCGGAAAGTGAACGCCGCGAATCGGTGCAAAAAAAGTTCCACAACATTCCCTACCTGAATAGTTCGCTGTTTGAACAAACGGAACTGGAACGCCGTACCCTGCGCGTCTCTTCTTTGTCAGACCGGCTTACCATGCCGGTACTGTCTAACTCCGTATTACACCAAAACCCTAATGCGCCCAAAGAGATGACCACCTTGGCTTATCTCTTTGCATTTCTCGACGCCTACGACTTCAGCAGCGACGCCAAAGCCCGGATACAGGCTGAAAACCGCGCCGTTATCAATGCCTCCGTGCTGGGCCTCATCTTTGAAAAAATAAACGGATACCGCGACGGCTCTTTCTTTACCCCCGGCTTTATTACCATGTACATGTGCCGGGAAACCCTGCGCCGTGCCGTTCTGCAAAAATTCAACGAACGTTTTGGCTGGGATTGCGCCAATGTGGAAACCGACCTGCACAACGAACTGATACGCCATAAAACGCCGATTAAGGATGCTCATGCCATCATCAACCACCTGCGCATTTGCGACCCGGCGGTGGGCAGCGGACACTTCCTTGTAAGTGCCCTCAATGAACTCATTGCCATCAAAAGCGACCTTGGCATACTCTGCGACATAGATGGCAAACTGCTGACCATCAATGCCGTAGTGGGCAATGATGAATTGATCCTCACGGACGCCAATACCGATCAGCCCATTGAATACCAACCCGGCAATACCGCTTCCCAGCGCATTCAGGAAGCCCTGTTTACAGAAAAACAAACACTGATTGAAAACTGCCTGTTTGGGGTGGATATCAACCCTAAATCGGTGATGATCTGCCGGCTGCGCTTGTGGATAGAACTCCTGAAACACGCTTATTTCACCTCCGAAAGCAAATACCAGCGCCTCGAAACCCTGCCTAATATTGACATCAATATTAAATCCGGAAACTCGCTGGTGAGCCGGTTTGCGCTGGATGAAGATTTGTCGGACGTATTTAAGAAGCAAAAATTTAGTCATGCCGACTACCTGCTGGCGGTGCAGGCCTATAAAAACGTACGCACCAAGGACGGCAAAGAAGAACTCCGCACTTTTATTCAAAAGATCAAAGACGAGTTCCGGCAAGCGGTGTTCAACCGCAACCCTTTCAATAAGGCGCTATCACCTAAGCGGGGGCAGTTGGTGTTGCTCGACAACAACCTGGACCTTTTTGGCGAAGCCAAAAAAGACCCCGAAACCATCAAAAAGGAAAAGGCCAAACTGAATGCTGAAATTGCGGAATTGGAACGCAAACTGGAGGAATACAAAAGTGGCCCGCTGTACCGCAATTCGTTTGAGTGGCGGTTTGAATTTCCGGAAGTATTGGATGATAAGGGCGAATATGTGGGATTTGATGTGGTGCTGGGGAATCCGCCGTATATCCGTACCCAAGAAATTGAGGAAAGGCTTAAAGGCTATTTGTGGGAAAATTATTATTCTTTTGTAAAAAAGGCTGATTTGCTATGTTGTTTCATTGAAAAAGGACTACATATGCTCAAAAATCAAGGAAATTTTGGCTTCATTACGTCTAATACTTGGTTAAGATTGGATAGTTTCGAGAATTTAAGAAAATTGTTACTTGAAAATGTTGAGATCAAACAGTTGATAGATTTCAAAGGGATGGTATTTGAGAATGCCTCAGTTTCCACTATGATATTGATATTCAATAAAAATAAATCCGCTAACAATGAGATTGATTGTGTAGAATTAGAGGTCGGATCGAGAATGGAAACAGTAGTTTTTAAAAATATACCGCAAGACAAGTTTAACTTTACTTACAAATCAATTTTTGATATATCAATTGAACCTTTGACTGAAAAAGTTAAGGAGAAGATGCGTAGCTCAAAACAAATAATAGGTAAAAATTTCAATCTTTCATTTGGTCTTAAAACTGGAGACGATAGTAAATTCATCACCGTTACACCCAACAATAATACCGAATATAAAAAATTATTGAGAGGAGAAAACATCCATAGATATCATTTACAGCATAATGGAGAGTTCGTTTGGTATGTGCCAGAAAAAATGATACAACATCGTTCAACAGCAAGGCCTGGGAATAACACAAGATTTGAACAACCCAAAATCTTGATAAGAGATACAGGAGGAAAATTAGAAAGTACATTTGACAACGAAGATTATTATGCGAAGGATGTCATAATCGTATCCTCTAAAACTGAAAAAGCACTTGAGTTAACTTGGCTTACGGCAATACTGAACTCCAAATTAATGAAATTTTATTATGAAACATCCTTCCCAACACTTCATGTTCAAAGGGATGAAGTAGCATCTCTTCCTATTCCGAATTACTCAGATGAGGATGCAAAAATCATGGAGGTACGGATTAACAGCATCCTAACCGCCAAGCAATCCGACCCTCAGGCTGACACTACGGCTTTGGAGGCGGAGATAGATGCACTGGTGTATGGGTTGTATGGGTTAACGGAGGAGGAGATTGTGATAGTGGAGGGTGGCTAAATTTGAAAAGTTGAATATGTTAAAAGCTTCTCTAAGCAATTCACCACAAGCAAATGAAATCCTGATTCGCATGTAGCAAATGCAATTGTTTCTACATTTGAGGAGATGGATTCTTGTCGCGCTAAATCGCCTATTTTAAAATTTAAACACTTTGCACATGAAAAAGATCTTTACCATCCTTTCCTTTCTTCTATTTTTTCAATTTTTTTCATCGGCATCAGAAGATGTATTCATTGACTTTAATAATTATGCTTCCATAGTTTATAACTCATCTGGATGTTTTTTTATCCTTGATGATGTAAAAATGAAATTTTATGATGGCCCAGAAGCCTCACCTCAATTCCAGATATGTCATACTCTTCAGCCAAATGAAATAGTGGTTGCAACTAAAATCAATCGTTGCGATCTTCCGCTTAGCACCTCACCAGGATTGTTATCCATTAATGCAAATAGTGACTGCAGTGATGTTATAATTACCGTTGAGTTTACAGATGGGACCTCCGATTTCTTTGGAAATTCAATAATTATTGATGAATCTGAAAAATCTATCAAAGAAATTATCATAACAGAAATTGAGTGTAGCTTACTTAAGCTGGATGGTGGCCTGCCAGTCTATTCGCCCGTTACAATTTCTTTTCACAAGGAAAGTTATACTTTGTTATCACCTGAAAATGAGACAAAAAATCAACCTTTAGAGACTGTATTTGAATGGACAGGAGATGACCAAGCTATGTATATACTTCAGATTGATACATTACAAACATTTAACGCTCCTGTTTTTCAATTTAATGTTACAGGAAATCAAAAACTTGTTACAACTCTAAAAAACAATACAACTTACTACTGGAGAGTAAAAGAGAAAAATGCCTACTGTCCAAATGCATGGTCTGAAGTCTGGATGTTTTCAACCATATGTAAACTTGATGTATACCGAAATGTGTTGGAGACAGATTCAAAATTTCTTTATCAAACAATTACTTCAGATATTCAACAAGAATTTGAGTATGATATGTTGGCTGATGCCAGCCTATCCATGACCGTTCAATTTAACCGTGGCTATGTTCAAATTCGCGATGGGGCAAGTAAGGAGGTTTCTGGAGAGATCATATCTTCAATTGAAAATGGGATGATAAATCTGGCATATAATGCACCTCATATATTTGAACCTGGGAAAGTAATTTATTTGGATTTTAAGCACAGATTGGATCTTACCGAGCCAGATTTAATAATTAAACTCAATATCAAACCGCCACCGGTTATATTGCTTCATGGGGAATTTTCATCAGCAGCTCAATCATGGGATGCTCTCACCACATCCTTAGTTGGTGGAGGATGGGATCCAAATTATATCATAAAACCTAATTATAACAATAGTGCCTCATTTACTGCATCTTCAGGCCTAGTTGAAGGTTTTATAAACCAGGCGCTTTATACCATTAGGATACTGGAAGATGATTTTGGCAACAAAGTCAGTCTTGTAGGGCATAGCATGGGGGGATTGGTTATCAAGAATTACTTAAGCAATAATTCTGACAATAAAAATATTTCAAGGGTAATCACCATGAACACGCCACATTTTGGCACGCCCATGGCGGATTTAATGACAGAAAATGGAATAATGAATTGGGTAGGGCGACAATCCTTGGCCTTTGCAGGAGTAACAAATAATAACAATGGACTGGCTGACATTAACAATGGCGCCCTGACAAGTTTGAGAACTGACAATCCAGATTTGCTTTCAATCGATGGTGCGGGTAGTAATATTCCAGCCCATGCGATGGCCTCCCAAACAGATTGGGCATGTACAAGTGACTATTTAGAGACATTAGCCGAGGTTACTATTCTTGCACCTGTTGCGATTCTATCCGTAGGGTTTGAACTTTGTGAAAATTTATACAGTTATATCGCAGAAAACGAACTGCCATTAAACCAACTATTTTGTACATTAAATTACATTTTGCTCGAGGATTCCAATGATGGTTTTGTGGGGGTGAATAGTCAACTGGGCAATCTTTCCGGAAGCGCAACGACAAATCAGCTTGGATTTGACTACAATTTCACTCATTATAAAAACCCTAAGCAATTCCTTACCGTAACAAAGACAAAGGAATTACTTGAAACAGATAGTGAGGGTGCTGCTTTTAGTAAAAATGGTTTCAGGCCCAATAATTCAGATCCGATAGGCATTAATCCTACTGAGAACGATTTGATATTATCTGACACCATTGTAGAGATAAACATTGAAAACATTCATAATAATGATACAATCTGTGCATCCATTCATTCAAAGATTAATATTACCGGAAATGATTCTACAAATCGGCTTATGATTATCTATTTCTTTGGAAATGACACCATAATCTTAGACTCCATACGCTACGGCACTTACGATTTTACAATTCCATATCCTGAAGATTATGAAGGTGATATGTTTTTAGGAGTCGCTGGATCTGATGGCAACGGACATTTTGATTTTAAGGTTTTGAATCTTTACGTCGAGGGGTGCCAAAGCAGTACGAATTCCTTAATTTCAGAGCCTGATTTTTTAGTTTTCCCTAACCCTGTGAGAGAGTCAGCAAAAATTGAGATAAAAAATGAAGAAAAATATGAAAAAATAGTCGTTTTTGATATGACTGGCCAGGTGGTTTCAGAACAAATTTTGCAACCACTTAATAATACTATTGCATGTGAGATAAGCTTTGGTAATTTTCCAAGTGGCATATATTATCTTGCTTTTTATAGTAATTCAAAGATGCATAAAACAAAAATTGTAAAAATTTAGGGTAACGTCCTTGAGTGTGTCTGAAAAACATTCACCGGGCAGAAAATGCATCTTTTGAAACCTGCCTTTCGCGTCTTTTTCGGGCAATAAGCCCGATTATTCCCCGAAAAAGGGCGCTCAGTCAGGACCCAAAATCTGCTATTTTCATCTCCGGCAATGTTTTTCAGACACACTCTATAGGTAATTGGGGTCTTTAAGGGTTGACTAAATAACAACGATGAACAAATATGACCGCCCCGCTGGGGCTTTGGAGTGTAATTCATGGTCTGTATTGGTTTTCCTGAGCGGGATTTGTGCTATGCTTAGTTGGGTAGGGTGGATGGAACATTAGTGCATTTTTAAAATATTTTGTATATTCATTTTAATAGCAAAACAAAATATGTTAAATTTGCAGCTTACTCACCGATTCACCCAATTACTTATGAAAAAGAAACTTTCAAGCGCTGGCACACCCCCTATTTTTGAGCAGATAAAACGGCTCGACGAAAACGGTACCGAATATTGGTCGGCCAGAGATTTGAGTAAAGTACTCGAGTATTCTGAATATCGGCACTTTTTGCCTGCCCTTGAACGAGCAAAAGAAGCTTGCCAAAATAGTGGCCAACAAATGGCCGACCATTTCGAGGATATCCTCGAAATGGTCACCATCGGTTCAAAGGCAGAAAGGCAAATTGAGAGCATCAGGCTCTCCCGCTACGCCTGCTATCTCATTGTCCAAAATGCAGACCCATCGAAGGAAGTGGTGGCCCTTGGCCAAACGTACTTCGCCGTGCAGACTCGGCTACAGGAGATCCGCCAAATGGAAGCTTACAATAACTTGCCTTCCGACGATGAAAAACGCCTTTTTCTCCGTAACGAACTGAGGCGACACAATATCCAATTAGCCGATGCCGCCAAAAACGCTGGAGTCATTGATGCTGTAGATTATGCTATTTTTCAAAATTTTGGCTATCAGGGCTTGTACGGTGGATTAAATGCCAAGGATATCCACATCCGAAAAGGTCTCAAAAAAAGCCAACACATACTTGACCACATGGGCAGCACAGAGCTGGCGGCAAATCTGTTCAGAGCTACTCAAACCGAAGAAAAGCTCCGTCGTGAAAATATAAAAGGTAAGCCCAAAGCCAACCAAACGCACTTCGAAGTAGGTAAAAAAGTACGCCAAACCATCCAGGAATTGGGTGGTGAAATGCCTGAGAATCAACCTACTGAAGAAAGTATCAAAAAAGTGGAAAAAAACTTGCCGAAAACTGGCAAAAGAAAAAACTAAGTTAAATCACTCATTCTTCAAACTCTCCACCGGATTCACCAGCGCCGCCCGTATACTCTGCACACTCACCGTCAAAAACGCCACCACAATAGCGGCAACACCCGCCGCTATAAAGATCCACCACTGGAGGTGCACGCGGTAGGCAAAATCGGTGAGCCACTGATCCATCACGTAATAGGCTACCGGAGTGGCAATAACGAACGCCACCGCCACCAATTTCAGGAAATCCTTCGCCAATAAACCCGTAATACCGGCCACGGTGGCGCCCAGTACCTTGCGGATACCTATTTCTTTCCGGCGTTGTCGCACGGTGAAATCCACCAATCCAAACAAACCAAAGCAAGCCAGCACAATGGCTACTGCCGCAAAATCGCCGATCAGCTGCATGAGCCTGGACTCCTGCTCGTAAGTTTCGCGCAGGCTTTCGTTGAGATAGGTGTATTCAAAAGCCTTGCCCGGGAAAAACTGCCGCCAAACCTTTTCAATCTGGCCGGTTACCGCCTCTGTATCTTTGGTTTTCAACCGAATGCTGAAGGCTGTAAATGAACCCGGCGCCACGTTCATAATCACCGGAATCATAGCCGTTTGCAAGCCTGCAGTATTGAAATTATTCACCACGCCGATCACTTTGCCCGGAGGGGCGCCGCCGCGGGAGATATTCTGACCAATGGCCGCCTCGGCATTGTCGAAACCGAGCGAACGAACCGCCATTTCGTTGATTACCCAGGCGCCCTGGTGATCGGTGCCATAAGATTTATCAAACTCCCGACCGGCAATTACCTTGAGTTTGAAGGTTTCAGCAAAATCGTAATCCACCGAAATACTGCCCACAAACACATTGTCTTCCAGCTTTATCTTGTCGGTAGCCACCGGGAACAGCGGCGCGGTGAAGCCCGGCAAACTTGATGAAAGCGTAACCTCTGCTACACCCGGATTTTGCATCAACAACTCATCAAAGGCATTCATACGCCTGCGCAACGTGGAATCGCCCGGCGAAAAAGCTGAGTTGATATTGGCGCTCGACAAGGGCACCGTGATAATTCCGTCTGAATCAAAACCCAGAGGCATTTGCAGCCAGTATTTGAGCTGCGATTGCATGATGAGGGTACTGCACAACAAGGCAATACTCACGGCAAACTGTGTGGTAATCAGCGATTTACGCAGCCATTGTCCGGCCCCGCCAATGGTAGCCGTACTGTTGCGCTGAAATGCTTCCACCGTTTTGAAGCGACTGGCAAACAAGGCCGGATAAATACCCGCCACCAATCCGGTA
>JAEUUS010000368.1 GCA_016787545.1 Saprospiraceae bacterium | reverse complement strand
AACCATGGCCGTGGGCTCAGCAGCTCCGGTGAGTATGCCGCCGGTGGAAGGATAATGCCGGATCCAACCTTGAGCCTGCAACAAGGTCAAACCTGACAGCAGGAAAAACAGACTGGCAACCCAAAGGCGCGTTAACTGGATGCGGGAAAAACTTGTGCTCTTCATAAATGGTAGATTTTGATGCAACAAAAGTCGCTGCACAGCTTCAGGCGTTCAAATACATTTTTTGCAATTTCCCGAAATAAATTTCATTAAATAATACTATAAAACACTAAAAATCAATGTTTTAAACTAATATTAAAGGAAGTTTTCCCGAAAAATACTATATTTGAGCATGGAAAAAAACACGTTGGTGCAGGTATTAGGTACGTTTTCCCGGCAGGAATGGCGCGAACTGGACGGCTGGTTGCGCACGCCCCTGCACAATAAAGACCCGGAAGTAATCCAGCTTTTTGAGTACCTGCAAAGGCAAATACAGTCCGGCCAAAGCCTGCCCGAAGCTCCGGAAGTGGCCCGCCTGGCTTTGCTGCCCGGCCGGCAGCACACGGATCACTTGCACCATGTCAGTTCTTACCTGATGAAAGCGGTAAGCGATTACCTGCTCTGGGCCGAACTCAACCGGCAGCCACTCAGCGAACGACAACACCGCCTGTCGGAAATACTTAGGCGGCGGCAATTGGGCAAACAAGCCGCCCGGTTCCAGTTGCGCGCGGAAGAGGGTTTGCAACGCCAGGCCAGTCGCGGGCGCTGGTATTATGAACTCCATGCAGCCATTCAGCAGGAAAAAGTGCAACTGCAGGAATGGCAAAATACGTTGCAGCACCACAACCTGCAACCTTTGCTGACGGCCCAGGATTTGCGTTTTTTAGTAGAAAAACTGCAAACAGGATGTCTGCTACTGAGTCAAAAAGCTGTTTCGGCGCGGGAATACGATCCGGGCTTGCTGGATATGCTGACCCAGCTGCCGGAAGCGCATCCTTACCTGCAGGAGCCCGCAGTGGCTCTTTATTACCACGGTTACCGGGCATTAAGCGAACCGGATGGCGAACCGCATTTCAGGCGACTCAAGGCGCTGCTGACCCGTTATAGCGAACTTTTTAAGGGCGATGAGTTGCGCAATTTATATCTGTTGGCGGTCAATTTCTGTATTCGGCGCATTAACCGCTCCGAGCGGGCCTTCTTGCGTGAAGTGTTTGAGCTGTACCAATCCGGACTGGCACAGGGCGCTTTTTTGGAGCAGGGTCAGTTGTCGAGGTTTACCTATACCAATATTGCGCAGGCGGGCATGGGCTTGGGTGAGTTTTCCTGGGTGGCGCAGTTTCTCCACGAGCACAAGATCTATTTGCCGGAAGATATCCGCGAGCCGGTAAGCCAGTTCAACCTCGCCCGACTCTTTTACGAAACCGGTGAAAGCGGAAAAGCCCTGGCGTGTTTATTGAATATCGGGTACGACGATACGGTGTATAATTTTGCCGCTAAAACCCTTCTGGCCAAGATCTATTTTGCCCGGGGCGAATGGAATGCGCTGGATAGTTTGCTCGACAGTATTTCGGCTTACATACGCCGTAAAAAAGTGGCTGGGTACCACCGCGACAGCTATCTGGGTTTTGTGAAAATCATGCGCCGGCTGTTGTCGGCCGACCTCAGTCAGCGCGCGCAACGCGCGGCCCTGCGGGAGAAAATAGCGGCTATGAAGGTTCTGGCAGAACGGGAATGGCTGTCGGGTTTGGTTGCGGGTTGATTAAAATAAAAGTAATTTTTACCGCAGAGGCGCAGAGGTGCGGAGGCGCTTAAACTGAGAGGCTCACTCAAATTGAGACTCTCAGTTTAAGCACCTCTGCGCCTCCGCGCCTCTGCGGTAAAAATAAATCTTAAAAATACACCCGATACATCAGGTTCGGGAAGAAGCCAAATTGCGTCATGTGGCCCACTTTACCGGGTTCGGTTTCGTCGTAAAACTCCATGATCCGGCCTTTGTTATTGGTTACATTATCCAGATTCAGGAAAAGCTCGTGTGTGGCCCTGCGTTTGTTCCATTTGTAACTCATGGAAACCTGAATCTGATACGGATCATCCAGGCTGCGCTCAAATGCCCGTGAATAATCCCAAACCTGATTTTTGGCCACATCTAGGGCCAGATTGCCGCTTGCATCGCGCAGCAGGGGTATGATTTTGCGTCCGCCTCCGAAAAACATTCTGGTGTTGAGGGCAAACGTTTGATTTTTGCGTTTGCCCAATCGGGGAAACTCTTTCCCCGCCAGAACATTAACCAGATAATCCCCGGCAAAAGGGGTGTTGCGCTCTATGCCATCCAGTGGAGTGTATTTGGAGCGGTAAATGGAGCCGTTTAAGAGGAAGTAATAGTTGCGACTGAAGAATTTTTCAAGGGTGATTTCTACGCCATAGTTTTTGCCTTTACCGGCATTCACCAAATCCACATACCGAAAATCCAGGCCTTCCACGATGGTGGCAAAATAGCTCGTATCCAGGTTTTCTACCGGCAAATCAAACAGATGCTGGTAATAAAATTCCACTTTTGCCCGCATGTTTTTGCCCAAACGGCGCTCAAAACCGAGCACAAAATGGTCGGCTTTAAGCAAATCCAGGTCGCGGTTTGGCTCGGTTACACTGCCGTCGGGTTGTTTTACTTTGGCAAAGTAGTGGTGGATGCTTTCCATATTGGAATGTCTGCCGTACCCGATATTAACCTTGCAGCCGCCTGTGGCCCGCCACTCCAGGGCCAGACGCGGCTCGAGGGTGCTTTTCTGGTTGAACAATACGTTCATGTTGTGCAGCCCGGCAACCAACAGCAGCCTTTCCGTGGCGCGGTATTTCCAACTGACAAAATTTCGGATGGTGCTGATGTTTTCATGGAAATCAAGCAAAGCAACCTTCTGGGAACCTCCGTCTGAAAACCGGTTTTGCTCAAATCGGGCGTCAAAAAGTGTGTATTTGGAGCCAAATTGGACCTTGCTCCGGGCGCTAAACTTGTGTTGATACGTCAACGAACCCCGGTATGCCGGCCTGCGCATCCGCCCCTGAAAGGTCTGGCTTTTGCTGATAACCGACTCCCGGATCTGTTCCCCTTCATCGTTGTAAAACCGCACCACACCAGCTTCAAAAATATCATCCTCAATCCCCTCACTGGAGTAGGTCAAACCCGACTGGAGCAAGCCTTTTGGCCCGATCGGGATGCTGTGTTTGATGCCCCCGTTGAAAAGGTGGGATTTTTTGTCAAAATCATTGCGCGTTTCAGACTGGGTGGTGTTGTCGCCGGGCGTTACCCAAATGGCGGGCGTAACATCCTCAAACTGGAATTTGCTCCGGCCGCCCAAACCATACACCGAAAAAAGGCCTGCTTTTTTGGTGGG
>JAEUUS010000356.1 GCA_016787545.1 Saprospiraceae bacterium | reverse complement strand
AGTGGTCCGGACACACTTCCTACCCTGGTATTTATACACGGAAGCCCAGGAAGCTGGATGCATTATCACCAATACCTCGCAGACTCCCTGTTACGCAGCAAATACCGGCTGGTTGCGATTGATCGACCCGGATTTGGGCACAGCAATTTTGGCAAGGCTCTGGGGTTAAAGGCGCAGGCAGAACTTTTGCTGCCGGTGGTTACCTCTCTCAAGACGGATCAACCACTTTTTTTGTGTGGCCACAGCATGGGCGGTCCGGTGGTTGTACAACTGGCCGCTATGTCGCCGGAAACATTTCAAACTATTGTTGTGGTTGCAGGTGCTCTGGATGTACGCCAGGAAAAGCCAGAAATTTGGCGAAAAATCATGCAGGTTAAACCACTTTATTGGATGCTGCCCGGGGCATTTGGACCAAGCAATACCGAATTATTGTATCTGAAAAAGGACCTGATTCCTTTGCAGCAGGAATTCGAAAAGATAAGCTGTGGGGTACATTTTGTGCATGGCACCAAAGACACCTGGGTTCCCTTTGAAAATGTAGTGTTTGGCGTCCAAAACCTGAAAAATGCTTCCTTCATCAAGGTTGACACTTTGGTAGGCGCCGATCATCAAATTCCCTGGAAAAATTACCAAGTATTGAGAAAGGTATTACTGGAAGTAGATTGATAAAAAGGAAAATTGACTATCCGGATATTATTCCATGTGATAAACACGCAATTTGGCTTGTGTAGGTCCCGAGTACTCTGGATGACAACTCAGGTTTTACTATGCATGACCCAATATGCCTCCTACTAAATACTTACAATATCACCTATTTAGATCAAATAAAATTTTGCCGTTGGCTATAATTTACAATATGTTGCCTGTCAATATTTTAGAGTGAAAAATATTGTGGCAATAATTTGCCTTTTCCATTGCATTATTTCATCCGCTTTTTCCATTTTTGCCGCGTTTAATCTTTGCACAAATTATTAATTTCTTAACCAACTCAAACTTTTGTATGAAGCAATTATGTACAACCATCTTGCTCTGTCTGGTGGTAGTGATGGGTGCTGCAGCCCAACGAACCATCACCGGAACGGTGACCGATCAGTCGGGTGAAGCGCTGGTTGGCGCCACCGTGGCTGTCAAAAGCACCAGTACAGGTACCGTTACGGATGTTGACGGGCGCTACACTATTCAGGTGGCCAAATCAGATGCTATGCTGATGTTTTCCTATACCGGGTATGCAACCCAGGAAATCCCCGTTGGCCCCAGTAATACGGTGAATGTTACCATGGTGGAAAATGCCAATGTGATGGACGAAGTAGTAGTGATTGGCTACGGTAAACAAATCCGAAGCACCCTCACCGGCAACATCGCCAAGGTCAACAATGAAAACATCAAAGGCATGCCGGTGGTCTCCGTAGAACAGGCCATGCAAGGACAAGCTGCCGGTGTAAACGTAGAATCTGTGAATGGTAAGGTGGGCGCCGCTGCCCGCGTACGTGTGCGCGGGGTAGGCTCCATCAACGCTGGCACAGAACCCTTGTTCGTGGTCGACGGAATTCCGCTCTCCAAGGATTCGCGCAATACCTACGGCGCAGGCCTCAATCCTTTAGCCGACATCAATTTCAATGATATTGAGTCAATTGAAGTGCTGAAAGACGCTTCCGCCAAAGCCATTTACGGCTCCCGGGGCTCCAATGGCGTGGTGCTGATTACCACCAAATCCGGTAAATCAGGTAAAAGCCAAATCGAACTCGACCTTCAATACGGGTTCAGCCAACCGACCCGCAAACGCGAGTTTTTGAATGCTGCCGAATTCGTGGAGCTCTTCACAGAAGCTGCCAACAATTCCGACGACATTGAAGGCTACACTTACGACGATCCGGATTCCTGGACCACCTTTGTACAGGGCCGTTTCTTCCGCTATTCTGGTCGGAACGACGATTGGATGAGCAAAATAGACAAGACCAACTGGCAGGATGAAGCATTCCAGGATGCATCCCTGTACAACGCCAACCTCTCTTTCTCCGGAGGTTCCGATAAAATGCGGTATTACTTCAGTGCCAACCACGGTTTGAACGAGGGTATTCTAGTGGCCAATCACCTTACCAAAGACGGCGCCCGGCTGAACCTCGATTTTGATGCCACCGACAAGCTCAAAATGGGCGTGAATCTGTCGGTCTCCCGCACCAATACCCGCACCGTTTCCGACGATAACGCATTCTCTACGCCGATGCAGCTCGTGGCGCTTGCTCCCATTACGCCTAAGCGCGACGAGAACGGCGAACTGTACGACCGGCCGGTAACCACTTATTACAATGGATTGATCGACGTGGAAGACGCGACCCGCAAGGTACTCAGCAACCGTACCCTGGTGAATGTTTACGGCGATTACAGCTTTACCCAAAGCCTGGCGCTTCGGGTAGAAGGCGCGGCAAACCTGTACAATGTACGCGATGAAGCCCGTTTCGGGGTGCGTACTGATGCTGGCAACGCTTCCAATGGTTTTGGAGAGTCCGTTTTTGCCGGGGCTACGGATTACAATACCAACGCGGTATTGCGCTGGAACAAAGCTTTTGATAAAAACGACCTGGGCTTCGATCTGGGTACGGAATATTTTGAAAGTACCAACAACCGTACCTCTGTGTATGGAGAGCAGTTCCCAACGGATGAGCTGAAAACCCTGGCCAGTGCCGCCATCATTACCGGTGGTACCAGCACGGAGGAGCAATACAGCTTCCTTTCGTACTTCGGTCGCGCCAGATACAATTTCGATCGCAAGTACCTGTTGAATGCCTCTGCCCGCGTAGACGGATCTTCCCGTTTTGGCGACAACAAACGGTATGCGTTTTTCCCGGCATTTTCAGCAGGCTGGGTTGCCAGTGAGGAGGCCTTTTTGGCAGATAATGCAACACTTTCCTTCCTGAAACTGCGCGCTTCCTGGGGGCAAAGTGGAAATGCCGATATTGGCAATTTCCGCGCCTTGGGTTTGTATGCGCCAGGCAGCTACAATGGTGAAAGTAACTATGTGCCTGAGCAGATTGCCAACCCGGATCTTACCTGGGAAAAGAGTACAGAACTCGATTTTGGTCTGGACTGGGGTTTGTTCAACAACCGCCTCAACGGTGAAATCGATTACTACATCAAGAATACCAATGATCTTCTCCAGCAGGTGCCTATTCCGGCTACAACGGGTTACAGAACCCAATGGAGAAACATTGGTGAACTGGAAAACCGCGGTTGGGAGTTCACCGTAAACTCCAATAACCTGGTTGGCGCGTTCAAATGGACTACCTCACTCAACCTTGCCCTGAACAAGAACAAGGTGGTAGCATTAGCTGATGGCCAGGATATCATAGACGATGGTGGTACCCGCTATGCAAACGTGGTAAAAGTAGGCGAACCTATTGGTGTGTTTTATGGTGCAGAATATGCTGGTGTTGACCCTGCCAATGGTGATGCCATCTGGTACACTAATGCCACCGATGGCACCGACCCACGGGCTACTACCAACGATTTCAGCGAAGCCAATTATGTAGTGCTGGGCTCGCCACTGCCTGATTTGATTGGCGGCATCAGCAACTCCTTCTCCTGGAAGGGTGTATCGCTCGATATTCGTTTCCAGGGTCAGTATGGCAATGAAATTCACCGTTCCGGCGACGTATTTATGTCTTGCAATGCCTGCTGGTTCGATAACCAGACCCGCGATCAGCTGGATCGGTGGCAAAATCCAGGCGATGTGACCAATGTGCCTGAGGCGCGTTTGGGCTATTCCAACGGTGATATTGGTCGTAGCAGCCGCTATATTTCTGATGGTTCTTACCTGCGTTTGAAAAACATCACGCTGGCTTACGATGTGCCTACGAAGTGGATGCGCGGCGTGCGCAGTCTGCGCGTGTACGCTACTGCTACCAACCTGCTCACCTTCACCAAATACGAAGGCTGGGATCCGGAGGTTACTACCGACTTCCTGGCGGGTAACACGGTTTACGGCATAGATTTCTATTCTGCGCCACAACCAAAAACCATCATTGGTGGTATCCGAATTGGTTTCTAAGCCTTCACTCAAAACGATTTTAACAATGAAAAAGCTAAAATATATCCTTTTCTCGGGCATACTCCTTCTGGCAGGCGCCTGCGATAAAAACCTCGACATCGAGCCGCTGCAAAGTGTCAGCGAAAACGTTGCCCTGGACTCTGATGCGAACGTAAAACTCGTACTTCAGGGCGCATACGACAACCTCAGCAAAGACGGTATGTACGGCGGAAACCTGTTTCGCGATGCGGAATTGCTGGGTTCAGACGGTGAAGTACGCTGGGTGGGAACTTACAGTGATCCGCGTGATATTTTCAATCATGATATGGATGCAGGTAATTCTGATGTGGAAAATACCTGGGCCATTGCTTACCAAACGATCAACTCCTGCAACAATGTGCTGAGTGCACTGGATATTGTAAATGCAGAAGATCGCGATCGCGTGGAAGGAGAGGCCAAATTCATTCGGGGTGTTTGTTATTTTGAGTTGGTTCGTCTGTTTAGCAGGCCTTTTGAGGAAGCTGGCTCAGGTGGCCATCTGGCTGTTCCGGTGATTACAACTCCTACACGTGGGGTGACTGAAAATAGCTATGTGGTACGCAATTCGATTGATGAAGTTTATGATCAGGTTCTATCTGATTTACTTCGAGCCATTGAAGTATTGCCGGAGGATAATGGCGTAAATGTTAGTAAATACGCCGCTGTTGGGATGGCTGCAAGAGTGAATATGATGTTGAGGAATTATGAGGAAGCACATTCCTTGGCAGTAGCAGTAATTGCTTCCGGAAATTATAGTCTGGTTTCTAACTATTCAGACCTTTGGAATCAGGATGATGATACTGATGAAGCCTTGTTTTCCATTCAGGTGTCAGCTCTGGATGGTGTGAACGAATTGGTTACATTTTTCTCCATTCCGGAATTTGGCGGTCGTGATGGCGATATAGAAATTCAAAGTAGTCACCTGGCGTTGTATGATCCAACCGACACCCGTTTGGCTTTATTTTATGACGGAAACGGAGCCATGCGCACAGGAAAATGGAAGAATCAGTACAAGAACATTCCGATTATCCGTTTGGCTGAAATGTACCTGATTGCAGCTGAGTGTGAGGCACACTTGTTTGGAAATGGTGCAGTTTACCTGAATCCAGTTCGGGAACGCGCAGGGTTAGCACCTGTAAATCAGGCTTTTGCTGCAGATGTTGTAATGGAACGCCGGAGGGAATTAGCTTTTGAGGGACATAAAATTCACGACATCAAACGTGTCAGAGGCACGGTGGACGGACTTAATTACGATGCACCAGAACTGGTTTTCCCAATTCCAGCACGCGAAATTGAGGTAAACCGTAATCTGGAGCAGAACGACGGGTATTAAGGTCACAGTAGTCCAATAGCGGATAAATCACAACATGAGTCATTCCCGGAATTTCGGGGGTGGCTCATGTTTCGTTTTTACAACAATATATTGAACCACCAAGTCACAACGTGGGGGGAGACCGGAGAGTCGGAGCGTTTTTTTAGTGACGGGGTGACTGCCAGTCACCCCGTCACTAAAAAAAAGCTCCGACTCTCCGCCCCCAACTTTGTGTATTTGTGGTTGAAAATATTGTTGTAAAAAAGAAACATTATCCACCCCCGAAAATACGGGAAGGACTC
>JAEUUS010000266.1 GCA_016787545.1 Saprospiraceae bacterium | reverse complement strand
CGCTTCCGGGAAGACCAAACCTTCGATATCCTGCAAAAAGGCAAAGTGGTGGATACGGGTCGCTGGAATTTTGACTCCGACCACAACGAAATCCTGCTTTCCTGCAAAGATCCCTACATCAACAACTCCTGGGCCGTGCAGGAAAAAGGGTTTGTGATGATCTGGAAAGGAAATACTTCCATTAATGTTACCGGGATTCAGGTAAGGGTGGTAGGTTCGCGGACGGAACCCAAATGGTAATCCAAACGCATCCATGCAGCCACAAAACATTCAGGAGGTCTTATCCCGGCTGGAAAGCATCATTCAATGGGCTAAAGAAAAGGAATCGCCCATGGGCTATTTCGCAGCCCTGTATTACCGCATGACCCTTGCTGTGCGCGATGGTATCCTGAATGGCGAATTTGAGAATGGCTCTCGCATGGAGCAAATGGATGTCATTTTTGCACGCCGTTATTTCGACGCCTTCGATGCCTGGCAAGCAGGGCAGTCCCCTACCCTTTCCTGGAAATGTGCTTTTGAAGCTGCGCAAGATGATCGGATCACGGTGATGCAGCATCTTTTACTGGGCATGAACGCCCACATCAACCTGGACTTGGGCATTGCCGCAGCTTCTGTGCGGCAAAGAGACGCCATTTTTGGTATGCGCAAGGATTTTATGCAAATCAATGCCATCATTGAGCGACTCACCAATCAAACCCAGGCTCAACTGGCTGCCATCTGGCTGCCCTTCGGTTGGCTCGATTATTTCTTTCGCTCTGAAGATGAAGGCTGGATTGGCTTCAGCATACGAGCGGCCCGCGGTGCAGCCTGGAAAAGCGCACAAGCCATCGCCTTTGCACCCGACAAAGCATCGGAACAGGCCAACATCAGTGCTCTGGATCAGCAGGTCTTTGCCCTCGGCACAAGACTTACCCAACCGGGCTTTTGGCTGAAATGGCTGCTCAAATGGATGAAAAACACCGAAAAGGGCAGCGTTCGGGCCAAGATTGAAATCCTGGAGAAGGGTTGATCAGTGCTGAACTATCCATTTTTGTGTGGGCATTTTCCCGATTTGTACACATTGTATGAATCTGGATTTATTCGCAAAAATCCTGAAATCAAGCGCTAACTTTGCGCGCCCTTTTTCTCCCAAATCAATTTTGACTCAAAATACATCATGGCGGTTATCCATTTTCAGTTTGAAGATTCCAGCATTCCACCCAAAACCATTGAAGGCGATTTTACAGACATGTCCATTCTGGAACTAACCGAGGAGCATGATGTGCACTTAAACCACAACTGTGGCGGTGTTTGCGCATGTTCCACCTGTCATGTGTACATTGAAAAAGGAGATCAGTTCTTAGAGGAAATTTCTGACAAAGAAGAAGACTTCATTGATCGCGCCATTAACCCGCGACTGGAAAGTCGCCTCGGCTGCCAGTGCATTATCTTAGACGATAAGGCAGAAATTACAGTAACCATCCCCGATCAACGCCGAATCATCGGACACGAACATTAACCACATTCCCCACATTAACCACATTAACCACATTCCCACATTAACCACATTCCCCACATTCCCCTCCATGGCATTTCAAGACTTTGACAATATGCCCATCAACTGGGCTGATCATGAAGATATCGCAATGGCCTTGTACGAGCGTTTCGGCGATGATTTTGATGAAAGCAGGATTTATCGGATTCGTTTTACCGATTTGTTGCAGTGGATCCTGGAAATCCCTCATTTTGAAGGCAAAAAAGAAGACTCCAGCGAAGGCCACCTCGAACAGATACAAGCCAAATGGGTTTACGAATGGAGAGCCAACAACAAGTAAATCAGGGCTTTACGCCAGATAAAGCTTCCGGCGAAATACCGCTACCTCCAGTGGGTATACCCTCTGTTACAGGTGGTATGGGATTTGGCGAGGAGAACGAATCCACAGTGCAGTTTGAACTTGCCCGTGTGTTCGACAAAATGAAAGTGGTAAAAGCCTTCGTTTTTGATGTAGACGGCGTTCTGACCGACAATGGCATTCAAATTACCGAAACAGGCGAATACCTGCGCACCATGAATGTTCGTGACGGGCAGGCACTGAAATGGGCTGTTGCAGCGGGATATCAGATTGGCATCATCACGGGTGGCACCTCTGAAGGTGTAAAAAAGCGTTTCACCCAACACCTGGGCGTGCAGGAATATTATTCCGGCATCAGTGATAAAGCCACGGCTTTTCAGGCATTCATGCAGCGAACCGGCATAAAACCAACAGAAATTTGTTACATGGGCGATGATTTGCCCGATCTGCCACCCCTTCGGAAATCAGCCCTGGCTACTTGTCCGGCCGATGCTGTACCAGAAGTCATGGCTGTATGTGATTACATATCCCCCTACCCTGGCGGCGCCGGATGCGTGCGGGATCTGTTGGAAAAAGTAATGAAATTACAAGGGAAATGGCCTTCTTACTGATCCCCCGTCCCCTTCAAACCCCTCAAACCCCTCAAACCCCTCAAACCCACCCTAACCTATCAACAACCTATGCATTTACTCGACGGAAAACTGCTTTCTGAGCAAATTAAGCTGGAACTGGCTGCTGAAGTGGAGCAGATCAAATTGCAGGGCGGTAAAATCCCGCATTTGGCTGCCATTATTGTGGGCGAAAATCCTGCCAGTCAGGTGTATGTTGCCTCCAAAATCAAATCCTGCGAACAGGTTGGCTTCAAAAGCACCCTGATTCGCTGTGACGCGAATACCAGTCAGGAGGAACTTTTGAAAATTGTGGATGGCCTGAACCAGGACCCTGATGTTGATGGGTTCAT
>JAEUUS010000245.1 GCA_016787545.1 Saprospiraceae bacterium | reverse complement strand
GTGGAAGAATGGTCGGCCGCCATAGGCAGTCAACTGACGCGCGATCTAAAAATAGAGATCACCGGAAACCGGCAGGACTGGTCGCCGGCGTATACGTATGGCTTTGCGGTCGGAGAAAATGCCCCTGTGCAGCGTCAGTTTCGGGTTACAGAGAGCAGTGTGTACATCCGGTATGCCCGCAACCTGATGAATACCAATTTTTTGATTGCAGAGGAAAATCAAGTGCAGCGCACCCCTGTGGTGGAGGTGGCCTACACCCGCGGCTGGAAAGGTGTGCTGGGCGGGGAGTATGATTACGAACGCTGGGTGCTGGCGGTCAGGCAAAATGTGTACATCCGGCGGCTGGGTCGACTCAACTGGCGACTGGAGGCTGGCACTGCAACGGCGAATACGCCCCTGGCCAAGTTGTTTACCCTCAACCAGGCAGCAACCAATCAGGGCAGTTTTACCCTGTTTGTGGCGCCCAACACCTTTCAATCCCTGCCCGACACCCTGTTTGTCTCCGACCGGTTTGTGAACCTGTATGTGTCGCAGGAAATAGGGCCGGTGTTGTACAAACATCCTTATTCAGCGCCACTCCTTACTTTGCTGCACAATGTGGCCTGGGGCGATATGCGACAACCGGGTCTTCAGCGTGATCTTGGGTTCCTCACGGCCTCCACGCCTATTGCTGAAGCAGGTGTGCAACTGGATAATTTGTTGCGATTCAGTTATGTGAATCTGGCGTATCTCGGCATTGGCGGCGCTTTGTTTTATCGTTATAGTGGCCCTCAGGCAGGCGTATGGGTGCCGCGGGTGTCGTTAAGGTTTAATTTTGGGTAATAATCGTTACAAGCAATCTCTATGAATCTAACCTATCAAACAAGGCCACTATCGCAGGATGAACTGCAATACTTGCAAAGACTGATGTTGAAAGTCAGTAAGGGTGGCGCCAACGGAGTAAAATTTTACTACTTTCCAGTTGCGGCATTGTTGGGCGCAGGATTTACCTGGCTGGCTATGCTTGCCGGTGATGGTTTTTTGGGGTTTTTATTCGGAACACTGGCTGTATTTTCCTTCGCATTTATTGTTTTCATGCCTTATGAAATGTACAAAATGCGCAGGAAGAACAAGCACACTTTGCAACAATTTCAATCGTTTATACAAAAAGGCACAGTAGACACCTGTCTGATAAAGGCGGAGCGCATAGCCCTGGCTGAAGAATACGAAGACGAAGGAGATTTATACATCATTGCCTGCAATCAGGATCAATTGCTTTATATGTGGGATACGGATTACACCTTGCGAAAAAAATTCCCCTGCCTTGATTTTGAGGTTTATGAAGATGCTTTTTCCAATCTGATTGGCAGGCAAATTAACCCATTGAGTAGCCGGATTAAACCAATTATTATTGATACAAAAGCCAAATGGAATTATATGAGCAAGGTTGGCGTACCGGAACATCGGCAATTGGAGCAGTCTAATTTTGATACTGTACTGGAAGCCATACGTGCTTGTGCAGACACACCTTAAGGGTGCCACATGCGTTAAGAACACATCATGACAAAAACTACTTTAACCTTCCTGCTTGCGCTCGGAACAACCCTCCGGTGCTTTGCACAAATACCGGTAGACACCACTGAGCATGCCGACACCACCCTGGGGGTATATAGGTATCGCGGAACAGACCAGAAACAATACATTTCTATCCTGACCGGATATCATTACCGAAAAAGCCATTTTGCAGAATTAGGTATTGCCGTCAATCGTTATGGGCGTAAAGGCAGGCATCCTGTTGCCTGGGCTTATTTTGTGTCCAGCGAAGTAAAACTGGACAAACAACCAATCATTGGTCCCAAAATAGGCGCCTGGGCGGCCGGCGGACAATCTATCATGGCTTTAGGTATAAACCTGATTTATTATACTGATTTTGAACAATCTTCGTTAAGACTCAGACCGGAGATTGGTATTGGGCTTGGGCGATTTAAGGTTTTTTATGGGTATAATATTCCGATTACCAATCGGGATTTTGAAGGGATCAACAGAAATGTGTTTGGCATGGCCGTATTGTTTGGGGTAAAACAAACGAAACATATACAGAGAGATTAATTGACCTTATTCCACCAACATGAAGAAAAATACCTGGAAATATGTAGCTTTGTTTTTCTTGCTGATCAATACCAGCGCATTTATTTACAGCTGGTTATACGTATGGCCGGTTATAAAAGAGTTGGATACTGAAGGTGTGACAACTATTGGCGTCATAGATGAATTGCCTGTTGAAAGAAGCACCGATAGATACCGTAATGAAACCTATTATGTTAATGTGGCTTTTGAAGCAGATGGAGGGGAATATTTTATTAAGGAGAATATTGGTTTAATATCCTATAATGGAATTGATCGTAAACACTATTATACACATACTCACCGTGAAGTTAAAATTGGTGATACGCTGGACATACGGTATTTGAGTAGAGATCCGTGGATTTGCAGAATAGAAAAAGCTCCGCATTAGACATAAAATGGAACCAGTAGATATTCGGCTTCCAAGCCGCTTTCGGAGGAACTCTCAAATCTTAAAGCCATGTTCAACAAGATCAAAAAGTATTTTCAAAAGCAATCCCAGGAATACGAAATCCCAGAGATCCGGGAGGTTTCACCTGTAGAAAGGATGAAACAACTGGAACAGTATTTTCAACGACATATAGCATCCAACGCATCTTTTGAGCCGGAGTTTGAGGCCGCCAGACAAATAAATCATTTAGCAGGGCAAAAGGAACTTTCCGACTCCGACATGATTGAAATGGTTAAAATCTATAATGAAACGAATGCAATGCCTCATTATAATGGAAGTGGTTGGTTGGATTTCAGGATGCAGATATTGACCATCCTCCGAAAAAATGGTTTACCGCATCAAACTCTGCCAAACGGAGATATAAACCTAAGTAATGAAAACGTCTAAAATACTCCAATGATTGCTGCCGCAGGCAGCATGACAAATCCGCGTCATCTGCGTCATCTGCGTTCCATATCCTTCTCCGCGTTCCATAAAAATCCGCGTTCTTTGTGTTCAAGTCGTAAGCCGTGTCCTTTTCCTCGCTGCCATTTTTGGTTTTTATCCTGCTCTTTTTTCCGTTGTATTTCGGGACGAAGGGACGTGTG
>JAEUUS010000210.1 GCA_016787545.1 Saprospiraceae bacterium | reverse complement strand
ACTCCAACACTCACAAACTCAAACACTCAAATAATGGTTAACTTAGTTGACGTATTTGCAGACTTTAAAACGGGTAAGAACATCGACCGCCCTACCATGGTGCGCGTATTGGAAGATGTATTCCGTACCCTGATCAAAAAGAAATATGGTACCGACGAGAACTTCGACGTAATCGTCAATACCAATACCGGTGACCTTGAAATCTGGCGCGTACGTGAAGTAGTGCCCGATGGTGAGGTGACCAATGAACTTGCGCAGGTGAGCGAAACCGAAGCGCAGGCCATTGACGAATCGAACGCCATTGGCGATGAATGCTACGAACAGCTCTCTATTGAAGACTTTGGTCGCCGGGCCATTATGGCTGCACGCCAAACGCTGGTGTCGCGCGTAATGGAACTGGAAAAAGACGAAGTGTACCGCAAGTACTCCGAGCGCGTTGGCCAGGTGATCACCGGCGAGGTAAACCAGATCATGAAAAAAGAGATCCTGGTGCTCGACGATGATACCGGCAACGAACTGATCATGCCGCGCACTGAAATGATTCGTGGCGATTACTACCGCAAAGGCGACGTGGTTAAAGCCATCATCAAACGCGTAGAAATGCGGAATAATGTGCCATTCATTATGCTCAGTCGCACAGATTCCGACTTCTTGGCTAAACTGTTGGAAGCTGAGGTGCCTGAAATTGAAGATGGTGTAATTGAGATCAAAAATATCGTTCGTCTCCCGGGCGAACGGGCCAAAATTGCGGTGGAAAGCCACGACGAACGCATTGACCCAGTGGGCGCCTGCGTAGGTATGAAAGGTAGTCGTATCCATGGTATCGTACGCGAATTGCGCAACGAGAACATTGATATTGTGAACTACACCACCAACCTGTCGCTCTTCATGCAGCGCAGCCTTACTCCGGCCAAAATTTCTACCATTGAATTCGACCACGAGGCCAAACGCGCTGCTGTGTACCTCGATGCCGATCAGGTGAGCTTAGCTATTGGTAAAGCGGGTAGCAATATCAAGTTAGCCAGCCGCCTCACCGGCTACGAAATTGATGTGTACCGAAATCAGGCCGAATACGAAATTGATGACGTGGATCTCGAGGAATTCAGCGACGCAATCGAACCTTGGGTAATCGAGACCTTCAAAAATATCGGTTGCGATACCGCCCGTCAGGTACTCGAACTCAGCGCAGAGGAACTCATTCGCCGTACCGACCTCGAAGAAGAAACCGTACGCGAAGTGCTGCGTATCCTCTCCGACGAATTCGAAGAAGGAAAATAAGGCACGAAGGAAACTGCGAAGGCGCGAGGACACGAAGGCGCGAAGACGCAAAGGCGCGAAGACGCAAAGGCGCGAAGACAGAAAGGCTCGAAGTCAATTTGGTGGCCCTCAAAGCCACCTTTTTCGAAGGGTTTGTTTGGCGTTAGCCAAACAAACCCTTCGCGTCTTTGCGCCTTCGCGTCTTTGCGCCTTCGCGTCTTTGTGTCTTCGCGCCTTTGTGTCTTCGCGCCTACGCACTTCCATACAACTTACTAACTTTTGTTTTAACTTTGTGTCTTTAGAATACAAAATGTCTGAAGATACTCCTTTCCTGAAGGGGCGGGGCGCCCAAATCAACCCGCCTTCGAAATATGAACGCCTCGTGCGCAGCGCCGAGCCAACAGACTGGGCTTTGGCAGCAGCGGAATGGGAGGAAGTAGACCTCAAAACCCAATACCTGGAAACCCATCCCAAAACCATCCTGAACAAGGTAGAAAGCCCAGATATTCCCCTTGAATGGAGCCTAAATCCATATCAGGGATGTGAACACGGATGCATTTATTGTTACGCGCGAAACACCCACCCATATTGGGGGTACAGCGCCGGTCTGGATTTTGAAAGGAAAATTCTGATCAAAAGAAATGCCGCGGAGCTGCTGGAAAAAGAACTTAAAAAGAAATCCTGGAAGGCGGCGCCAGTGATGTTTGCGGGAAATACAGATGTTTATCAGCCTGCCGAGCGCAAATTTGGCATCACCCGAGCCTGTTTGGAAATATTTTGGAAATACCGGCATCCGGTAGGCGTTATTACCAAAAACAGCTTGATTTTGCGCGATTTGGATCTCTTGAAACAATTAGCTTCGGAACGCCTGGTACAAGTGGCTATCAGCCTGACAACCCTTCAGGAGGAAATGCGCATGTTTCTGGAACCGCGTAC
>JAEUUS010000189.1 GCA_016787545.1 Saprospiraceae bacterium | reverse complement strand
CTGATCGTTCAAAAGGCTGATTGGCCCCTTAAAGCCGCCATCAGACTGACTAACCTGCCTGCCAAGCAGATTGTTGGCGCCGGCACGAGCCAAAAACAACTGGTCAAAACGGTAATCGTTATGCCCCAAGGGGATTAAGGACAAGGAATATTGGTTGGGCATATTTTGTCCACGGGTATTTTGAAGAAAACTGCCAACAAAAACGCGCATATTTACCTTTCGCTTCTCCTGGTAGAAAAACTTTTGTTTCCATTCAGCCGTCAAACGCACATAGCTATATTTAACATCAGGCTGATCGGTATAGGCTTGACTTTCCAATGCTACCTGATATCTAAATGGATGCGGCGCTTTCCATTGCTCGCCTTCATAGCGAAGTTCATGAATGGTGTTTTTCACGGATTGCTTGCCTTCTAAAGCAATTTCTCGATCCAGGAAAAGGGTTCTGTAGTTGAGATAATGCTCGAACGCCGGCCGGCTACTCCGCAATTTTGCCCGAATCTGTGGCATCCAACGGGAAAACCGATAATCTACTTCTCCACCATTGGCCTGGTCGTATTGGAAACTTTTATACCCCACACTCACTGCAACTTTTGGGAAAAATCCTCCGGGAAAAAACTGATACCGCAATTCTCCCAGACCAACCCATTGCTTCGAGCCTAAGCCATATCCTGGTAACAAATAATACTGGAATTTTCTGGAAGGTACAGGAGGGTTATAGATCATCAACCCAAGCATGGTTTTATCAGCATTATTCCAGCCAATCCACGGAGTAATCGCAAGGGTATTTCTCCGGGCATTTTGGACCGGAGCGAACATTCTGTACTCCAACGGCCGCATACCTGGAAACAACCCACCGGTTTTCCGGAAGTTGTTTTTTCGGTTAATGTCAAGCGTAATCCGTTCATAATCAATCTCAAATGCGTCTACGGTGTCTGCCGGAAAAAATACGCCGGATGCACGGCCAATGTCTCCCTGGGTAAACCAGCGGGTGCTGACCGGCTTGTTATTATATAAGGCCGTAACGGAGAATGGCGCATCCAGCGCACCCTTGTTTTCAATATGTAACAGATATCCATTGTATTTCCTGGCGCCAATTCCAAAATCACCGTCTGTTTGTGCCAATGCAGGTTTGGCAGATCGAATGGTCAAATCCAACTGATCCTGTGTTTGCATGGACTGGAAAAACCAGTCGGCATCAATTCCGTTTTGCTGGAAATTAGCTTTCAAATCCTCCGGGTAGGGGTGTCTGAATTGCCATTTCCGGTAATAATCATGCATGGCTTGGTCCATCCTTGCCGTTCCCACAGATTTTTCTAACCAATCCAGTACAAGTGCCGTTTTCATGTACACCTGCAATCCATATCCAATAGTACTAAAGTCGTCGGAATGGGAGTCCGGTGGCGTGTCGATATGCTCTCTCGCCAGAACCAGGTAGCCATTTTCCAATAAAGTACCCTGTTTTTTTTCATTCAAAAGGAAATCCGGCAACTCACCAGGGCCGAATTTACCATAGTACTTTTTCATATACCTGGCCTCGTAATAGCTGTTGAACCCCTCGTCCATAAACGGATGGTCCCGTTCATTGGAGGCCAAAATACCATAAAACCAGTTGTGTCCTACCTCGTGAGTGATCACTTCATCCAGGCCTTTGGGCGAATCGGAATCGCCAATAACCGTGATCATCGGATACTCCATTCCGCCTCCGGCACTCAGTGCTGAATGCACGGCGGTAGCCTGCGGATAAGGGTATTCTCCAACGTGTTCTGAATAAAATTCTACCGCACGACGTACATAAAAGGCGCCTTTTTCCCAATATTTTGACTGACCCTTGCCTGTTTTCGTCTCTTTCGACATAGGGAACATCGCCCAACAATCCACGCTTTTTCCCGAAGCAAGATGCGCCGTATCCTTCAAAACCATAAATCGCTTGTCGGCAAACCAGGCGAAGTCATGCACTAATTCAGCCGTGTACCGAATGGTTTTCATCCTGGAACTGGATGACGGGAACGGTTCCTCCACATGTTTGTCGTTGCGAGCCAGCCGGGCACGTGTTTCGGCTTCTTTTTTTTGTAAAAACTGGATTTCCGAACCGGTATGTAATAAACCTGTAGCACCTACCACGTAGTTCTCGGGCAGGGTCAGGCTTACATCAAATGTGCCGAATTCAGAATAAAATTCGCCCATATTCAGGTAAGGCATGGCATGCCAGCCTTTATGGTCGTACACTGCCGGCTTGGGATACCATTGGGTCATCTGGTAACTGGTTTCTACGTGTCCCAAACGGGAAAAGGATGCCGGTATTTTTAACGTAAATGGCGTTGAGATCCTAATTTTTTGCCCCGTTCCAAGCGGTTTTGCCAGTGTAATGACGGCGATATCCGGATTAGCCGGGTCAATTTTCCAGGCAGATTTCTGGCCGTCAACGCTGAAATCCAGGTTGCTAAAACCCCCTTTTTCCCCGGAAAAATAAAACTCCCGGTCGCCGGCTTTCAATTGTTGTTTGCAAAAAGCAGTTTTGCGGTTTTGATAGGCATTCCCCCAAAGATGAACCCAGATTTCCTGGAGCGCAGTAGGAGCATTATTTTGGTAAGTGAACTCAATGCTTGCATTCAGTGTATGCAGCGTGTCGTTCAAGGTCGCGCGGATGGTATAATCCACCTGTTGTTGAAAATATGCCGGGCTGTGTTGGGTGTAACCTTGTTGAGTGGATACCAAAACACAAAACAAACTGCTCAAAGAAAATAAAAGGCGTTTCATAGTTAATGTTAGTTGTTTGAAATTGGGGGGGGGACAAAAAAAACAGGCTTAAGTGGCAAACTTAGCAAAGATCGGTTGACCTTTGAAGGAAAAGCAGCCGGTTGTGAAAAATTACCTGTTTATCGTGCTTTTGATTTCTGGGCCATTGTTTGGACAAATGCCGTTCAGTGTTAAAATCAGCGCAATGGAGGGTGCTGACGGTCTGGCTATGATACCCGACAAGGGTTATGTTTGGGCTGGGGTTCAGGGAGCTTGTATCAGCTTGATCCGGGTATCTTCAGATGGAGAGGTCCTTTGGACAAAGTCGGTTTGTCCGGCAGTGCCAGGGCAGGATATTAGTTTTGGAAGTCTGCATATCGCACCAAATCCAGATGGCAGCGGCAGTTTTTTTGTTTTGTTCCGAAAGGGAGCCTTTGTATCCGCGCCTGATAACTACCTGATAATGTTGCATTTAGATGCTCAGGGAAATATACTTTGGGAAACAGCATTGCCACCCCAAAAAAGATATGGCCCTTTCTCCACGGGCTCTCAACTGTTGGTACAACCTGATGGCAAAATATGGGCAGCGCACGGGATGGGCTTTACAGATGCTTTTCCGGATTATAACCAGGCGC
The DNA here is from genome assembly GCA_016787545.1 of Saprospiraceae bacterium. GTDB lineage: Bacteria > Bacteroidota > Bacteroidia > Chitinophagales > Saprospiraceae > M3007. Next base: position 17,851 of record JAEUUS010000189.1, on the reverse strand, counting down.
TGGTTTATCAGGTAGATCCCAATGGTACAACCGTTATGCGCAGGTTATTTTTAACAGAGGATCAGGCTGTAATCAATGGATTGGTTGCGGGCCTTGCAGAAACGATCATTGGTTATGGCGCTCTTGGTTTTGCCATAAACGATGGTTTTTTGCTGCATTTAGACGCATTCGGGAATCCGTTGCAAGCATCCAGATTCCCTGGTTTTTATTTTCTCAAAGATGGTGGCGCCTTCTCCAATGGTGACCTTGCCTTTATGGGGAAATTTGGTAACAGGTTCGCTTTCACACGGATCCATCCTGATGGCACTCCTGTATGGGCATTCGAGTTGCCGGATTCCATTAAGCTGGTCAACCTACGGGTAAGCTCCGACGATCATTTGGTTTTAGCCCTTCGGAAAGGGAATCAACGGTATTGGTTGGCGAAAGTGGATGGAGAAAGCGTAGAAATGAAATGGTCAAATCAGGTAGAAGATTGTACGTTTTATAAAACTACTGCCTTATCTGCCGGGCAGAATGGCAGTGTGTGCGTAGCGCAAACCAACTATTCCGGCGATCTGTTGTCCAGGTTGTTTTCAGTGGGAGATTCCGGAGAACCAGGTTTGTCATGCCCTTTTTGGCCTGTAGAATTGCCGGCATTGAAAGCCATTTCTTTGAATCCTTTGCCCCTCAATTTTACCAGTTCTGATTTTCAAAATCCCATCGACGAGCAAATTTTTACCACAAGTCCTGCTACATTGGTAATAAGCAGTTGCTGCCCATCTGTTTTGCCATCTGCAATTTTTGATTTACCGGATTATTTGTGCGCAGGTTCCACCTTACAGTTGCAAACTACGGACGGAGCATGTTTGGATGACTGGAACTGGACACTGCAAGGAAGCAATCAAACACAGTTTAATCAAGCACATATTCAGGCTGTATGGGATTTTCCCGGCCATTATTTGATTAGACTTGAAGCATATCATGGTACATGTAGTAGTGTGTATGAGGATACCCTTAGCGTGGTGGAAATACCCGATTTGACTTTGTTTTCAAGTCGTGATACCTTTATTTGCCCGGATAAGCCCTTCAGTATACAGGCCGGGTTATCAGGATATGAGGAGTGGATATGGCAGGATGGCCAGGAGGGCTCTAACCGTGTATGGGACCCGCCGCAAGAGGGGATTTGGACTTTAACGGGCAAGAATCCAGATTGCCAAATCACTGATTCGCTGGAAATCAAATTTGCGGATTGTGGACCAGCACAGGTTTTTGCTCCCAATGTTTTTACACCTAATGATGACGGTATCAATGACGCCTGGGAGGTTTATACCCAATCAGGAGTGTTTCCGTTGTACTGTCGGGTTTATGATCGCTGGGGCAATTTATGTTATGCTTCAGCGGAAGGAATGCCTGCCCAGTGGAACGGTTTTACAGGCAGAACCGCTGCACCCTCTGGCGTATATGTTTGGACTTTCCGTTACCGAACCTATACGGGGGCGGAGGAGCAACGCTCTGGTGATTTGTTGCTCCTCCGATAAACTAGTCTTGTTGAGATGGGGTACTGTTTATTTTTTCTTTAGAAGAATCCAGCAGTTGGCCCCCTCTAATCGGGCTTTCCCGTTTTCCAGGTCCAATTGTGCATTTTCCAGGATCAATTTAAGGTTTCCCTTTTTACCCGGTAAGAGGACGCTGCGTTCTTCCATGTTCAGGTTGACGTAATGATATTGTTGCTTTGGATCCATTTTTAAGGCCCAACGTTCCAGTGCAGGTTGCAGACTGTAACTTTCAAGGAGCACTGGAGTTTCCTTGCTGATATCCCACCATTCTAAAGTGGTTCCATCCGGTGAACATTCAAATATTTTTTCCACCTGGCGTTGTTCCAATTGCGACGTAGCCAAATCAATTTTGTAGGCCAGATCAAATCCCTGGACAGACATAGGTTCGGTATAGTCGTCAGCACTGATATTCAGGGTCCGGATAGCGCCTTCTTTCACGCTTTGTTCAATGTTCAACCATTCTAATAAGCGGTGTGGATCATCTGCGAGGCTATCGACCGTGAAAGGCAACAGCGTAGCTAATCCATTGCGCTGTGAAAGATATAGGGTGGCACTGTACACTTTTTCATATTCCTGATCTGTGAGCATTTTAGTGCCTGGTTTCATGCTTCCGTTGGCGAAACGTTCATTTCTTTCCAGAATTTCAGTTAAGATGCCAGATTGACTTCTTACTGAAACTGCCACAGAGCTGAGAGGACCGAAAGAACCTAATAAGGCAAAAATTCCGAGTGAAATGGGGATGAATTTGATGTTGTCGTTTTTGGAAATCAGGAAATACAGGCAGTTTAACAGAAGCCAAACGCCCAGGCTTGCTACAATGAAGCGTTCTTCTGTAACACCATAATCACTGATTCTCCTGCCAATGGCTAAAAAAAGTAATCCGGTGAGTGGAAGCACAACCCACCAAAACCAACGTTTGAAGCCGGAAACAAGGATACTTTTATCTTCTTCCGGCAAATAGAAATTGAGTAAATAGGTGAAAATACCAGCTACTGAGAATCCTAAAACCAGGGAGGCAATCCATCCATTCGGCAATTCCCATTCCAGTCCGATTTTAGCGCCAAAGGCATACAAGATCATGAAATAGAACAAGACAATAGGTATCAATATGAACTTACACAGATTGCGAAAAACCCAGGTGTAAGCCACTTCATCCTGGTCTGAATGGACATTTGGAAATTGAAAAAGGAAATATGCGGTGTTAAAAACACCGGCTAGAATGGCAAATAAACGTCCATACCAGTTATCTCTGATACTTATGCCAAAGAGTTGGTCTATGGCAAGTAATGCCAGCGACAAGCCCACAAATATGATCAGTGTAAAAGCTACTCCGGTTACCAGGTTGGCAAATAATTGTCGGTTATAATCCCAAAAATCGCGAATACGTCGTTCATTCAGGAATGGACCGGATGATACTGCGAGGTGCATAAAAAGCAAAAGAGCACAATAGCCTGGAAGTTTCAGGTAATCAAAATCCTTTTGATGCATATCCAGCCACCACCAACAAAGCATTAGAAGGCCTACTCCACCTAATTGAAGCAAAAGAACCTGGCGTTCGGACATAGACCGGGCTTCGCCTATTGCTACCAAGGAAGTCATTAGCGGGACTCCAAGTAAACAGGTGAGAATCAGTCGTATATAATCTTTTTCCTGCTCATCTACTACATGATTTTCAATCAAAATCAAGATTAGTGTAGTGCCAAGAATAGCACAAATCATGGTACCAGGGAAGCGACGGAAAGCCTGATAAGAGGCAGAAAGCAGAAAGCCCGGACTTGGTAATTTCATGGTTAGGTTTGTTATGAAAATGGTACTTTGACAGGAATATTTTGCCGGTAAAATAGATGTTTTTACCATGCCAAAGAATCTTGGCTATTTTTGCAGCAAAAAATACTGTCGACATGCGTATATTTTTAGGTATTGCCTTGCTTTCGCTAACCACCTGTTTTCAGGCTTTTGGTCAATATTACAAGTTTCCGGAATCCTGGTCGGGTGACTGGAAAGGTACACTTGAAATTTTTAACGCCAGAGGAAAGGTAAATTCTGTGGAAATGACCGTTGAAATACACAAAATTGATACTTCAACGCAAGGACGGTACACCTTTGGTTTGATTTATGGTTCCAAAGAATCAGATTGGCGGCCGTATGAATTAGTCCCCGTAGATCCGGCAAAAGGTATTTGGAAGGTCGACGAGAAAAATTCCATTGTGATGGAAAGTTACCATTTTGGCCCCAAGCTTTTATGCTGGTTTGTGGTTCAGGGTAGTCGGGTTTTGTGTACCTATGAAAAAACAGATGACAACACCATGGTATTCGAAGTCATATCTGGCACGGAAACTGCCGTAAGTACAACAGGAAATACCAAACAAGGGGAAGAAGAAATTCCGGAGGTGAAAACATATCCTTGTACGGTCTTCCAACGGGCTGTTTTAAAAAAACAATAATCTTTAATCCATTCCCTGCTCTTTCGTATCTGCAAAACCGGCATGAACCATCCCAAACTTATGTCCCCCAAATTCCTGTACCTGGTGTTTCTATTGATGTGCACCGGCTTAAAAGCGTTTGCACAGCCAGGTCATTCCACCTACCGTGATACTTTTTGCAACAACCAAACAATTCTGGTCATCAACCAGTTTTTTTCTGCTGCAAACCCAACTGGTACGGTTATTCTTCCCGGTGCAGCTCAGGGAGGAATAGACAGCGTCATTCATGTTGAACTGACCTTCAACGCGGTGATGGAATCAACCCTGAATCAAACGCTCTGCGAAGGAGATACGCTTTGGGTTAATGGTACCGCTTACCATGCGGGGAATTATATCGGCGAAGAGTTTATTGATGATGGGTCTGTAAATGGTTGCGACAGCATCATACACATACAGCTAACCTTCAGAAAAGTGGTTCACCTTTATGATCCTCCGATATGTGAAGGCGATTCCATTTTGATCAACGGACACATTTATACGGCATTCGATCGGGAAGGAGTAGAGGTTATCCCCAATGGCGCCTGCGACAGCATTCTCATGGTGCAGTTACGACCCATTCCTATTCCTTTTAGTGTGTTTACTGACACCCTTTGTCCGGGCGCTTCGATTGTAATCAACGGAATAACCTACGATGAAAACAACCGGGTGGGATTTGAATTGCTCAAAAATGCCGGCGCCAATGGCTGCGACTCCCTTGTGCAGGTAAGTATATCCTTTCGTGAGTTGTGGGTCTACCTCGGCGAAGACCGCGAAATAATCAAGGGTGATACTATTTGTATTCAGGAATTATACGGCATGAATCCTGTCAGTATGAGTTGGTATCCCAGCCCTCCCTGTGCAGATTCCAGTTGTTTGGAGCCTTGTATCGCACCTTTGAATACCGTTTCTTTCACTATTACGGCTGTAGATTCTACCGGTTGCGTGCTTTCTGATCAAATTCGAATCAGGGTTTCCAATAAAAACAGGGTATATACACCAACCGCATTTAACCCGGATGCAGATTTTCCCAATAATCGCTTTTTCTTAGGCGCAGATAATGGCGTCCGTATCATTCGGCGAATGTTTGTTGCCGATCGTTGGGGAGAATTACTGTTTGATGTGAAAGATATTCCACCTGACCTTCCGGATTATGGTTGGGATGGAACCTTTCGCGGACAAGTGATGCACATTGATACTTATGTGTTTTGGGCAGAACTTGAACGCATTGACGGAACAACTTTTATTGAAACAGGATCCTTCGGGTTAATCAGATAAACTCATCTTAATAAGGTTACATTTCCTTTTTTGGTCCAGGCTGGTTGACCCTCCTGGCAAACGACCCGCAGGATGAAACCATAGGTTTCAGCAGGTTGTGGCTGCCCTTTGTAATTGCCATCCCAGGAATCTGCCAACTGTGTTGCTTCATAAATTTTTTCTCCCCACCGATTAAAGATGGCCCAATAAACGCTGCTGATGTTCAGGCTGCTTTCCAATTGCAGCGCATCGTTTTCGCCATCTCCATTAGGTGAAAAACCGGTTGGAAAAAAGACTAGCGGTTCTGCACAAACTGGTGGCGGTACCCGCACGGTAACCGATCCGGATTTTTGACATCCATTGGGTAGCAGCGCGGTCACAGTGTAAGTTGTCGTCTGCAATGGAAAGGCTAAAGGATCTGCCACGCCGAGGTCGGTCAGGGTGTTGCTTTGCATCCATGAATAGCTAATGGCGCCCGGTAAATCTGCCAATAACATGGAGGAGTCTCCTTCCATAATTTCCTCTGGGTCAGCTGTTACACTGAGTCCTAATCCTGTTTCTACTAACTGAAGGGTGTACAAAAAAGTATCAGCACAAGGAAAGCCTGGTGCTGCTATCAACGCAACGACATAGGTGCCAGTATCAGGATAGGTATAATTGGGAGAAAAGTCTGTGGAAGTGGCTCCATTGGGATTTTCCCAGTCAAAATACCAGCGGAAAACATCCGAATTCGTACTTTGATTGACAAATCGAACCGTCAGGGTGTCACACACAATTTCAGGAAGAAAAAAGGCGGCATTAGGCTGACCGCAATCTGCCACATTATATTGAAAGTCTCTGCGGGTTGTGGAAAGTAATTCGCCGGCGCGAAATTCATCCACGCATACACCAACCACAAAATTTCCGATGGTATTGGGAATTCCTGTCATAAACCCGGTGTGCGGATCAATAACCAGCGGATCTCCTCCCAATAAATTGTTCAAATTATAGGGTGGATCCTGCCAAATCAGCTCTTGATAGGGTGGTGCGAGGGGTGGATTTGGCGCAGGCCTCAGTGAATCCGGACCATTGAATGGGGTACACAAACGATACACCAAAGAATCACCGTCTGCATCAGATGCGGAGTGATCAAAATCTATGGGCTGGTGGACACAGATTGCTACCGGTGGCCAGTTGTCAAACGTGGCAGCATTGTTACATTCCAGCTGACTTTGGGGCGAAATTTCTGCTACAAAAGAAATTCCGGTATTCAATGGATCTGGTAAATTTCTGATAAGCCAGTTGCGACAACAACGTTGATACACCAATATATATCCATTCGGATTAAAGGGTAAATTGACAATTGTCTTGTAAGTGGCTTTGTGTACACATACATCTGGCGGCAGTGTCAGACATGGGTTGTTTAACTGTACAGGCAATGTATCGTTGCTGAAAGCATTATACGTGAGTGCCAGGTTGCGTACAAGTACACTGTCACTTCCTTTTTCGTAAACGCCAACCCGGGCCGGATTGTCAAACCAGGGCACGCCATTGTAACAATCACGGTAAACAGTCAGGGTAATTTCATAGTCGTTTCCGCCCAAACAACGATAGGTTATTTCACCACCAACAATATGGGTGGCGAGTAACCTGGCGCTGAAACCGGTGCACAAAAGGAGTAATAAGACCGTACGGAACATAGGTTGGTCGTTTGAAGGTAATTGACTAGGCTATTTTGAATTTGGGTTCAAAATACGGCAATTTACGATCAAATGCCGACTAAAAAGCCGGTGATCTGAGCTTCCATGGCAGGTCCGGCTTTTCGCCACAAATCGTTATGCCCGCCTCCAGGCACTTTAAACCAGCGTTTTCCAGGCGCCGGGCAAACCTCGTAATTTTTTTCACCGAACCACATGGGTATCCTCGCGTCTTTATCGCCATGTATAAACAATACCGGTTTGGTGATCCGGGCTGCTGCGTCCACCGGTCGCACACTGAAAGGGTCAAATTGGGCTATTTGGGCAGATTTTTGTAATACATGCTGAGTCAACCACCAGCTTCTGATGCCAAAAAACCAGTCAGCGCCGTACTCCATGGCTACTTTGTCGAATTCATGGAAGGTGCTTTCTATAATGCCAAATTGAAATCGCTCATCCGCCCCCATAGCCTGTAATGCCACGGCGCCACCCAGCGAAGCGCCCCAAATACCAATTTTCCGATCAGGGAATCGTTTTGATAGTGTATCCGCTACGGCCTTGAGGTCGTTTTTTTCATGGTATCCAAAGGTGCAATATTGACCTTCGCTGCTGCCATGCGCCCTTAAGTCGAGCAATAAACTGGCAAATCCCTGATCAGCGAGCAATCGGGCGCGTTGAAAATTGACTTCTTTACAAGCGGAAATGCCATGCAATATCACGACTGTGGCTTTGGTGGTGTCTGTATTGGAGGCTGTAAGCAATGCCTGAAGTTGGAGACCATCCGGCGATTGAACAGAAATAGCTGTTGCCTGAAGACCATAAGCCGCAGTATCACTGCCTTTTGGTAAAAGCCATTTAAGTTCTTTGGGGCCTCTACGCATGGGTTTGATACCTGCATAAGGCAATACATGCTCAACCACAAAATAACCAGCAGTAGCCAAAATGGCAGCAATAATGGCCAAATTTCGAAGTGTTTTTCTTTTCATCATCAGATTCATAAGAAATGATCACAACATTCGCCGGTATTTCCTGGTTGGAAAAAAATAATGGCTTAAACGCATGATTTTACCGATGCAGATACCAATTCGATAAATTTTCGGTTATTAGCCTGTCCATTTTGAACCACACACATGCCATCTAACGATATTCTGGATCATTATGCCTTCGATGACCTGCCAGAATGGTCTGGAGAAGGGGAGGTAGTAGCCAAATTTTACTCAACGCTGGAAGCAGAGGTTGCAGCTGCCCGTTTGCGGGCAGAAGGAATCCATTGTTTTTTAGCCAACTCCATTTCCCAATCCATCACGCCACATTTGCCGGGCATAATCCGGCTTCATGCGCACCCAATGGATGCAGACCAGGCAAGGGAAATACTGCAGGAAGCCTCTATTGAAACGGATGGCCCCCTGCCGGGTAAAAACAGTGGTACGGGTGCTATCCTGTTATTGGCCATTATTATTGGACTGATTCTGGCCTGGCTATTGGTGCAAAGCATCGGTTAACATGCACTAATAGGCCCATTTGATATACACCGCACCCCAGGTGAATCCGCCGCCAAATGCAGTTAGTATGATATTGTCGCCTTTTTTAAGCTGTTTTTCATAGTCCCAAAGACACAGCGGCAACGTAGCTGCAGTGGTATTTCCATACCGCTCTATATTGACCATCACGCGTTCCATGGGAAAATGGAGGTGCTCCGCCACAGAAGTGATGATACGCATATTTGCCTGGTGAGGAACCACCCATTGCACATCGTCGGTGGTCATTTTGTTCCGGCGCATGACCTCTTCACAGGTACTTGTCATGCCTTTCACCGCATGTACAAATACTCGTTTGCCATCTTGCCAGGCATAATGTTCCCGTGCCGTTACGGTTTCGAGAGAAGCAGGCTTCAGTGATCCGCCAGCTTTCATGTGCAACAATTCCCGCCCGGAACCATCGCCGCGAAGCACAAAATCTATGATGCCGGTACCATCCTTTTTGGGCTCCAGTAATACTGCTGCAGCACCATCGCCAAAAATGACACAGGTATTTCGGTCCGTATAATCAATAATGGACGACATCATATCTGCGCCAACCACAATTACCTTTTTAAAGGTTTCATTTTGAACAAATTGTGCGCCGGTAGAAAGTGCAAAAAGAAAGCCGGAACAGGCTGCATTGATATCATAACCAAAGGCATTTTTAGCGCCTATTTTGTCGCATACCGTGTTGGCAGTATCAGGAAATACCATGTCGGCCGTAACGGTCGCAACGATGATCATATCAATCTCGCCGGGTTTAATCCCTGTTTTTTCCAGCAGGCCTTTAACCGCCTCTGCACACATATCTGAGGTAGCCCAACCGGGCTTTTTCAATATCCTGCGCTCTTTGATACCTGTACGCGACTGAATCCATTCGTCGTTGGTATCTACCATTTTTTCCAAGTCCTGATTGGTCAATTTGGTCTCCGGTAACCAGCCGTGAACGCCAGTGATGGCTGCATGAATTTTTCCCATGAAAGAAATATATAAAAGTCAAAACCGGCGCAAAGGTAAAAATGTTTATGCGGATGAACCTTGCTCCTGGAGGAATCTTGAGAGAATCAGGTTTTTAACCTGCTTTTAGCTGTAGGATTTATACCAGCTTCCGCATCTTTGCCGCGTATGAAAAATTATCTTTCCCTTGTCAAATTCAGCCATACCATTTTTGCTATGCCCTTCGCGATGGTGGGCTTTTTTGTTGGAACAACAGTGGCCGGTGGTGAATTAAGCTGGCAAAAATTGCTTTTGGTGGTGTTATGTATGGTATTTGCACGTAGTGCAGCCATGGCCTTCAACCGCTGGCTCGACCGGGATATTGATGCCGCTAACCCCAGAACGATCGTGAGGGAGATTCCAGCAGGTCTGATCTCTGCCAAGGCTGCGCTCTCATTTGTGATCGTGAATGCACTGCTTTTTATTGGCTGTACGTGGTTTATCAACCCCTTGTGTTTCTGGTTGTCGCCTGTGGCACTATTGGTTGTTCTGGGATATAGTTATACTAAAAGGTTTACCTGGATGTGCCATTTGGTCCTTGGATTGGGCTTGAGTCTGGCTCCAATTGGCGCTTATCTGGCAGTAACAGGGCATTTCGATTGGATTCCTGTTTTGTATAGTGGTGCTGTATTGTTGTGGGTGGCCGGCTTTGATGTCATTTACGCCTTACAGGATGAAGACTTTGATCGCTCCCAACGTTTGTATTCTATGCCCTCTTTTTTCGGTAAAAAAGATGCGCTCCGACTCTCCGAATGGATGCATGTGGGAACCGCAGTCCTGATGATTCTGGCTGCACGCCATCTGGTGACTGCCGCGCCACAAACAGGTTGGCTGTTGTGGGCCGGCACAGGGTTGTTTTTGGTTTTGCTCACCTACCAGCATTTCCTGGTAAAACCCAATGACCTAAGTCGCGTAAATCTGGCCTTTTTTACCACAAACGGTATAGCCAGTTTGCTTTTTGGAACTATAGTTGTAATTGATTTGCTGACCTGAAGCTTTCAGAGCTTAAGTTTCCAGCAACTCAGGGTGTTTCAATTGCCGCCGCAAGGAAAGAAATAGTTTACCCATATGGCCGGCATCTACCACCCGATGGTCAACAGCGGCACTCACGGTAAGGATCCGCCTGATGGCAATTTCTCCCTGATACACCACTGGTTTGCTGTTTACGCTTCCCTGAGTTACTACCATCGCTACATTGGAAAATGGCGCCAGTGCCGGAAAGCCCATATCCAGTCCAATACTTCCAATGTTTGACAATACAAAGGTGCCAAAACTGTCGGGATGCAGTCCAATGAAAGGGATGGAAAGTCCTAAATCTATGGTAATCCAGCGCACCGTATTCACCAACCATTGCCTGAAAGGCCAGGGAATTTTGGCGGGCAGGTTTTTGGCTTGTTTTACATGTGCTCCCTTTCCCTTTCTGGCCTCAGCTACCTCTTGTTGTAACGCATCGCATAAGCCGGAAAGTGTCATGGTTTCTGCACCATGAACTTTTACAGATGACAACTGTCCATCCATCCCTAATACAGTCACAGAAACATCTACGGCGGGCCTGTGAATTAGTTTGCCTCTTCTGACATAGCAATTGAGCTCAGGAACTTCAAAATGTATCCCTCTCGCCAATAGAAGTAACATCACGTGGGTCAGGGTTACCTTTATTTTTTGTTGCCTTTTTTCCTGAATAAACTGTTCCAATTCAGTTACGTCCAGCTCAATAGAACCCAGTATTTTAGAATCACGGGGTTTTTGGTAAATGGCAGCAGTGAGCTTACGCCAATCGCTGTTAAATATATCATCCATAGCATGGTAGGTTAAAATTTCCAGATGTCGTAAGCCATGACTCCCGCAATGATCCCGGCAGGAATAAAGAACACTTTTGTGCCAATTTGTGGAAAAAAGGCAACACTCATCATGGCGCCTCCAATAAAACTGCACATCACCACGATCCGCAGCCAGGCTTCCCTTCGGATTAACCTGTTTTTTTCTCCTTCTGAATGAAATAACTCAGCTACATCTACCCCCAACTCTACGACCATGCCGGTCATCTGACTTGCCTTTATCAGAGAAGACGTTGTCAGACTCACCATTGCATTCAATACGCCAACGGTGAACAAAACCATGGCTGGAAACACAACCGGATCAAGCGTGTCGGATTTTCTTCCGGAAAAACCAACAGTGAGGTAAAACAGGACAACCGTCACCAGCGGTAATAAGTGAAGATAGCGCCATTTGAGGAGTTTTTCCCGTTCTGAACACCAGCCAGCAAAAAAACCGCCCAGAAAGAAGGCAAAAAGCCATAAAAAAATAGATCCAGCCGTGTTTATGCGACCTTCGTACAAGTCTTTGGCGATCTCAGGTAAAAAACCAGTAATATTGGTCAGAACCATGGAAAAGGTCATCAAACCGGCATAAATGACAATACCTGTGCTAAAAGGATAACAGATCGCATAAAGCATAACGCTCCGAAAGGACTGTTTACGTACTGTAGCTCCATCCGGACCCAAAAATGGCGTTTTAATGGTTTCAAGTAGATCGATTTTCATGGATGAATTCGCTTTCACGTTTGGCACCCGGATTTCTAGGAAATCCAGGCACAAATTTAGGCACAAAAAGGACTATATAAATGAACATGCTGCGCTGCAAATTACGGAACTTTGCGGTTCGCCGGAATGCTAAAACCGGTAACCACTGACTTTACCTTCGAAAGATATGCAGACCAAACAATCCTGGCTATCCATCCCAACTGATACTGATTTTTCCTTGTTTAATTTGCCTGTTGGTGTTTTCCATACGGGTGATCACACGCCCAGGGCTGGTATGGCTATTGGCGACCATATTGTTGATTTGGCTGCTGCTGCTGAAACAGGTTTGTTTGGGAAACGGAGATTTTTTACGCGAATTTTTACACAACCGACGCTGAATGCATTCATTGCACTCGGAAAACCGGTTACTAACCGTATTCGCAAAAAAGTTCAGGACTGGTTGTCCATGCCTGAAAAACCGGAAAATGCCGATCGAATATTGGTGGACCGCAAAACGGCAACCTTGCTGATGCCCATTCAGGTGCCTAACTATACGGATTTTTACAGCAGCATCGAACATGCAACCAATGTGGGTAAAATGTTCCGTCCGGATAATCCATTGCTTCCAAACTGGCGTTGGATTCCAGTGGGGTACCATGGTCGGGCTTCTTCTATTGTAGTGAGTGGCACTCCCATTCGCAGACCCAAAGGACAAATTCTCCCTCCAGGTGGCGCACCGGATATTCCTGTTTATGCCGCTTCCCGTCAAATGGATTTTGAATTGGAAATGGCTTTTGTGATCGGAAAAGAAAGTCCACTGGGAGAACCTATTCCTGTTGAAAAAGCGGAGGAATACATTTTCGGGCTGGTGCTTTTTAATGATTGGAGCGCCCGGGATATCCAACGATGGGAGTATGTGCCATTGGGACCATTTCTGGGTAAAAATTTTGGGTCCAGTATTTCACCCTGGATTGTGCCCTTGGAAGCACTCAAACCGTTTCGTGTGAAAGGTCCCAAACAAACGCCTCCTCCGTTGGAATATCTGGAATCCAAAGGGGCTAAAAACTGTAACATTGAACTGGAAGTTATCGTTCAACCGGCCGGACAAACCAAAGAAACCCGGATTAGTCGCTCCAATACTAAATATTTATATTGGTCAATGGCTCAGCAATTGGCCCACCATACCGTGAACGGTTGTAATGTTCAGGTGGGCGATTTGATGGCAAGCGGCACCATCAGCGGACCAACGCCAGACAGTTACGGCTCTTTGTTGGAATTATCCTGGGGCGGGAAAAACCCATTGAAAATGGTGGATGGCAGTACGCGGACCTTTCTTCAGGATGGCGATACGCTGACCATTCGTGGGTGGGCAGGCAAGGATGGGCAAAAAATTGGATTCGGTGAGGTAACTGGTACGATTCTGCCGAGCCTTTAGCAGGTTTATTCCGCTCGGGCAGCACTGTTTACCCAATCAAATTTTTTCAACGCCAGCAAGGCTTGCTGCAGGTGATCAGTGTTCGCCACAACCATCGAAACACGACCTTCAAAATATCCCCCTTCCCCGGAAATGGAGAAAGACCGGATGTTTATGCCAAGATCTGCCAATGTATTGGTAAGTTGGCTGATAACACCAGAGCCTATGTCGATACCAGTGATGATGATATCGGCCAGGAAATCCGTTTTAGCAATATTGCCCCATTCCGCTTTTAAAATACGATGTGCGTGTTGGGCATACAGATTGGAGGCATTCGGACAAGTAGACCGGTGAATTCTAACGCCCCCCTGCACCAGTACAAAGCCAAAAATATCGTCGCCCGCCATTGGATTGCAACAGGTTGCGAAAGAATACTTATACATGGTGCCAGGCTCACCGTTCAGATAAACCTCCGGTTTGTTCACCGTTTTGGCATTCAATACCGGGCTTTTGGGTTTACCGGGCAAACGCTCTTTTCTATCAGCTTTTTCAACCAGGTGAATACCATCAGCCTGAAACCGTTTAGATATCAACCGAAGGTCCACTTGCTCCAGATAAATGGCGCTTAGGAATTCCATTCGGTTTGGGAATCCAAAAAATTTGGCCAGGTTATCGCAGTTTTCTTCTACAGGAACCTTAAAAGCATTGAGTTTGCGCTCCAGTATTTCTTTTCCATAGGAAGCCTGTTCCCGTTTCACCTCCTTTAACGCAGATCTTATCCGGTTTTTAGCCTTGGAGGTAACCACAAACTGAAGCCAGTCATCACTTGGTTTTTGATTTTTATCCGTAATGATTTCTATCTGGTCACCATTTTCCAGTTTGTAAGTAAAAGGGACAATTTTATTGTTCACCCTTACTACTCTACAGGTGCAACCCACATCGGAGTGGATGCTGAAGGCAAAATCCAGTGCAGTTGCGCCATCAGGCAGAATCCTCATTTCGCCTTTAGGAGTAAAAACGTGCACCTCCTCCGCAAAAAGGTTGCTTTGAAAATCTGCCAAAAACTCAACGGCACTACCCGATTCCTGGTTTTCCAAAGATTCACGCACCTGCGCCAGCCAGTTCTCGTAGTTGTTAGCTTTTGTACTATTGCCTTCGATACCTTTATACTTCCAGTGAGCTGCAAATCCCCGCTCTGCAATGTCATCCATGCGCTTGGAGCGTATCTGCACCTCCACATATTTTCCTCCCGGACCAACCACGGTGGCGTGCAGCGATTCATACCCATTAGCCTTGGGGATAGAAATCCAGTCTTTGATTCGTTGGGTTATGGGGGCATATGCGTCGGTTACAATGGAGTAAACCTGCCAGCAGGCGCTTTTTTCCTGTTCTGGTTTTACATCAAGAATAATCCGAACCGCAAAAAGATCGTATATGTCTTCAAACGGGACGTTTTTGGTTTTGATCTTGTTGTAAATGGAATAGATGCTTTTGGGACGTCCAACAATTTCAAAGGGGATATTGTGTTCTTCCAGCGACTTGATCAGTGGCCGGGTGAATTCATCAATGTAGGATTGTCGGGAACGTTTGGTTTCCGATAGTTTGGCTGCAATTTCGTGGTAAACCTCCTTGTGCGTTATTTTAAAACAGATATCCTGAAACTCATTCTTGATATTGTATAGCCCAAGCCGGTGTGCCAGTGGGGTGTAAATAAAGGAGGTCTCGGCAGCAATTTTCAGTTGCTTATGCTGCGCCATACTTTTGATGGTACGCAGATTATGCAGTCTGTCGGCCATTTTGATCAGTACTACCCGCACATCAAACAACATCGCCTTAAGTACCTTGGAGAGATTTTCAGCCTGTGGGCTTTCGGAATCGTGCAGGCCGTCCAATTTGGTTAATCCATCCACAATCCGGGCAATTTTATCACCAAATTGCTCATGAATTTCTTTCAAACTGATGTCTGTATCTTCCACCACATCGTGCAATAAAGCGCATATTACGGCTGTAGGTCCCAGTCCGATCTCCTCTACGCATATCCTGGCCACCTCAATGGGATGCGTAATATAAGGTTCGCCGGATTTTCTTCTTTGGGTCTGATGAGCTTGTGCTGCCATCTCGAAGGCTGCCCGGATATTATCTCGGTCTTCGGCATTCAGCGAGGTTTTGATCGACTTTAATAAATTTCGGTAAGACCTTGAAATAAGGGCACGATCTTCTTCTCCGCCGGGTATAGCGGGCGCCTCATGTGCCGAGAACACATAATCGTCTGGTTGGCCGGCGCCATGCTCCGCGCCTGAATGTACATTGGGTTCTTCCTGATCCATTTATACTGCTGATGCTACAAAGATGGGCAAAAATCAGGGAATTGCAAATAAAAAACAACGGGCTCCCGGGAATCTGTTCCCCGGAAGCCCGTTTTCTATGTTATATAGAATCAGTCCTTCTTCGCCCAAACGTTGTTTTCCATGTTGATATCAGCCATTCTTTGACTTGGATCAATGCTAACCCGGGCTACTTTTTTCATTTTTTCAGGGATCTCGAAGGTATATGTGGTATCCACCCAGCGATGGTCGGGAAGAATGGACCTTTCGGTTTTGTTTTCAGCTGGCTTTTCACCTCTCATCCCTTCCAATGGGGCATAAAAAATTTCCTGATCGCCATTGGTATAGGTTACGACGATATCGAGTGGCATGGCCATACGCCCGATTTTTTCAATGGTGACTTTGGTATTTTTCCGGTCCTCTTTTTCCACGGATTTAACAGCATAATCAATGGTATTCAGACTGTTCACCCATTCTTCTTTAAACCAATCCAGTTCCAATCCACTTTCCCGTTCAAAACAACGGGTAACAGCGTTGGCATCCGGGTGTTTAAACTTCCAGGTGTGGAAATATCGCAATAACCCTTTATCAAAAGCTTGTTTACCAATAATATACTCTATTTGAATCAGATATACCGCACCTTTTACATAAGAAGCCACACCATAGGCATAATTGGTGTGGTAATGGTCGGCATGAGTTGTAAGAGGTTCTTCTACTCCGCTGGTGGCCAGTGCCGTATACCCTGAAATTGCACCCGCATAGGGATTGTCTTCTGGTTTCTTTCCTGGCAACAGCCCCTCACGGGCCAATTCATTCATCACAATGTCTTCAGCGAAAGAGGTAAATCCTTCGTCCATCCACCCGTACAAACTTTCATTGCTTCCCAAAACCATTTGATACCAGGAGTGCAATTGTTCATGTACTGCCACTCCGATCAACGAGTTTAATCCTCGGTTTCCCGTAATTAAGGTGGCTAAAGGGTATTCCATGCCACCATCTCCACCCTGAATGAAGCAGTATTCTCGGTAAGGATATTTTCCAAAACGTTCGTTCATAATACTTCGGGCCCGGTTCATAATGCCCGGCATTTTACCCCATTGATCATCATAACCTTTGCCTTTTTGCCAAAAGAAACGCATTATGGAACCATCATCGGCCACTAAGGAAGTGTGTGTATAGTCGCGGTCGGCAGCCCAGCAAAAATCATGAACATTGGGCGTTTTGAAGTGCCAGACCAGCTTGTTTCCAGCCGGAAGTTTGAGGGCAGAGCCTGGCGCCTCGTACCCATGACCAACCTCTTGCGGGTTTTGCAAATAACCCCCTGCAGCCACCACGTAGTTCTTGTCGATGCTGATGGTCACGTCAAAATCGCCCCAAACCCCGTAAAATTCACGGGCTACATAAGGATTGGCGTGCCAGCCCTGCGGATCATATTCACACAGTTTGGGGTACCATTGCGCCATGGAATAGTCGATGCCTTCTTTGCTGTCGCGTCCATTCCTGCGCACCTGCAGTGGCACCTGAGCATCCCAGCTCATTTCAAAAACAGTGGTAGCGCCGGGGAGAATTGGTTCTGCCAGCGTAACCTCCAAAATGGTTTCATTATGCACAAAAACAGAAGGCTTTCCGTTCTGTTGAAGGGCTTTAACTTTCATCCAGCCTTGTTCCTCAGGCTTGAGTTTGAAAATTCGGTCAGCAACCCGGGAATCTGGATCGGCAATGGACCGGGAACGAACATCCATCATACTACCTGGCTGGAATGCATTGAAATATAGGTGCCAAAACGCTTTAGTCAAGGTGTCCGGACTATTATTCGTGTAGGTTAAACGCATGTTACCTTTGTACTGGTGTTTGCTGACATCCATGTCCGCTTTAATCTGATAATCAACGTGTTGCTGCCAATATTGCGCATGGGCAAACCCCGTTAAACAAAGGATAACGACTATTACAAGAGAGAATTTTTGGAACATATTGAATGCTTGGAATTGAACGGAAATGAACCGGAATTTGGCCGGAACTAACTGCAATGATACTGCAAGGCAAAAATTGCAGGAGGGTTTTTTGGAAAAACGACGTGGAAGGAACGGTGTACGTTCTATCTTTGTGCCACGACCAGTGTATTTCTCTGGGCAGCAACCTCATAACCAG
>JAEUUS010000163.1 GCA_016787545.1 Saprospiraceae bacterium | reverse complement strand
GTCAGGGCGACCAGATTGGTTTTTTTAGCAATGGATTGACGAATATCGGATTTAACAACGGTGTAATTCTTGCCTCAGGAAGTATTTCGGTTGCATCTGGACCAAATAATTCCGACGGGGCAAGCGGGGGCTTTGGTATCGGTACGCCGGATTCTGATTTGGGTACACTCGCGTCCGGAGCACTTTTTGACATGGCCAATATCGAATTTGATTTTACACCTACACAAACCCCGTTCACCTTTGAATTTGTGTTTGCCTCAGAGGAATATTGTGAGTATGTAAACACACAGTTCAATGATGTATTTGGCTTTTTCATTTCAGGCCCAGGTATTCAAGGCACACAAAACCTGGCAGTTATTCCTTCCACGAATACACCCGTTTCGATCAACACGGTAAATCACTTGGTCAACTCAGGCTTGTACACGCATAATACTCCCGCATCGGGCAATAACTGTGGCTTCATACCCCCGGCAACCGGTCCGGCGGTTAATGAATTACAATACGACGGGTTCACCAAAAAAATGGTTGCGGTGGCTAATGTAATTCCTTGTTCCACCTATCATATCAAACTTAAAATAGCAGATGTGGGCGATGGCGTATGGGATTCTGCGGTGTTCATTAAAGGTGGTTCCTTAGATGGAGGTGGTAATGCTTCCATGGATTGGGTGGTTAACGGCCAAACAGGGGCGGATGAAATCACGGAAGGATGTGGTACTGCTGCTTTATTGCTTGACCGACTTGGCTCAAGTACAGTACTACCGCTTCCCGTTAGTTTTTCGATAAGTGGTACTGCTACTAATGGCGCTGATTATGGCCCTATATCAACCACTTATATTATACCTGCCGGCGTAGATCAATTGACCGTACCTGTCAACATAGTGAACGATTTGATTCCGGAAGGAGCTGAAACCGTCTCTTTAACCTTGAACAACGCCTGCTCCTGCCTGAACCCACAGAAAACCTTGACCATATTGGACTATAAAAGCTTGATAGTGAAGGCAGACTCGGTGTTAATACCAGGGCCGGGTGTGGCAACCATAAATGTAACCATACAGGGTGGTGCTGCCCCATATACCTATATTTGGAATACTGGGGAAAGCGCGCAGTCTATAAATCCTTATGTAGCCACACCTACGGCCTATAGTGTTACAGTGACAGACGCTTGCGGGAATACGGCTACAGCCATAGGGTTAGTCACATTCAACCAACCTGACTGGGAGGTTGTTCCCACAAGCCGAAATCACACTATCATTATCCCCAATACCCTTACCTCCGACATCTTTGGCGGATCCCTTCAGCATGGCGATGTCATTGGTGTATTTTACGACTCCGCGGCCACCGGAACATTGAAATGCGGCGGATTGATTAGCTGGCAAGGGCAAAACACAACCATTATAGCATACGGCAATGATGCTACGGCGCCTGCCCACAACGGGTTTACCTCCGGGGAACTATTCAAAGTAAAAGTCTGGCGCTCAGGCACCGGTGAAATATTTCCAGGAACGGCACAATACGCGCCTGTTGGCTGGCTTGGCGGATTGATTACACACACCAATGCTTTTGCAGACGATGGCATTAGTATGCTCACGTCATTTGTGGCCGGGGCAACGCAGGCTATCCCGTTAAAAGTGGGCTGGAATTTAATTTCAAGCTACATTGTACCCACTAACCCTGGTATGCCGGCCATTTTTGCCCCGGTGGCCTCCAATGTTGATATCGTTAAAGAATGCGACGGAAGCAGTTATATCCCCTTACTCATGATAAACGGTATCGGTGATTGGAATATAAAGACCGGGTATCAGGTTAAAGCGAATGCCAAGGATACGCTCATCATGATGGGTTTGCAGGTTATGCCGGAGGATGTTCCGATTTCCATAAATGCCGGATGGAATTGTATTGCCTATTTGCGCGATAATCCAAGAAATGTAGCAACCGTATTTTCCACCATTCAGGGGAATATAGAACTGGTGAAAAACAATGAAGGGAAAATATATTCACCTCAGTTTGGTATCAATACCATTGGCAATATGCTTCCCGGACAAGGCTATAAAGTGAAGGCGTCTACCAATACAACCTTGTTGTACAGTTCGAACTTTGGCGATATAACAACGGATGGGCGCGATCAAAACACCGATGCTACCCTGAGCCACTTTATACTCAACAACCAGTTGAATACAGGTAATAATGCAACCCTGTTTTTGCCGCGCTCTGTAGCGGAAAACACCCTTCTGCCGGGCGATGAAATTGGGATTTTTAACCCGGAAGGACTGCTTTGTGGTGCGGCAATTTATACGGGAAAGCATGTTGCCATTACTGTATGGGGAGATGATGCCAGCACAGCAGGCATAAAAGAAGGGATACAACCAGGGGATGCCTATCTGATTAAAATTTGGAACAAAGCCGATCAGGATGAATACACGGTATTGACTTCCTTGGAAAGCGGGCAAAATGCCTATGCACCGGATGCTGTTGAAATGATTACGCAATGGGAAGTTGTTTCAGATACCAAAGACCTGGCTGCTGCGGGCATTCAATCGCTCTATTTATTCCCCAACCCTTCAGCTGGAGATCTGAATATTGACCTTTCCAGTAATACCGCTGGAACAATGACTGTTTCTATCTATAGTTCGGAGGGTGTTCAACTGTTATCAGGCCAGGATATGGCATACGTGGCCGGAAAAACCATTCAACCATTGGACACCAGGTCTCAGTTGCCTTCAGGAGTTTATTGGATCAAATTCCAGTTTGAAAAAGGTATTATTTACAGACAAGTGGTTCTGTTAGACTAATTACCACTTTATAGTTCGCCATTGGAACTTGTCCAGATTTTCCGGCCTTTGCCTGGGCTGTGCACTTTTGGACAAGTTCTTAAAACCCAATTTTCTACCTATGACATTCGCACAAAACAAACTACTCATTTTCCTTTTTGCTGCACTTGCAGGTATGCCTAAAGCCTTAATTGCCCATGGCGGCCCAGTGAACCCTGGAGGCATCAGTACCGGCGAGCCCGGTAAAAATCAGCCGCAAGTCAAGGATCATTCCGATGAATCTATCGCCCTTGCGATCGCGTTGGGTCATTGCAATCCCGTAACCATAGCTACGGTAGACTGTACAACTAAAACCATTGAACTTGGTGCATACATACAATGGTTGTTTACAGGTCAGACAGAGCCTTATGTAGCCACTTGGAATACCGGGCAAACAGCGCACAAAATTACGGTGGTTCCTCCGGGCATTTGGAGTTGGGACGCCAATTCAACAGGATGCGAACCGGTCCACTTCAATACGGAATATAATCAACCCGGAAGTTTTTATTACGGCGCCATAGATATATTGGGAGGGCCGGTTTGCGAAAATGAATACACCACCCTGACGGTGCCGCAGGCAAACAACTACGCCTTTGCATCCGGCGTCTGGATTCCTGATAATCCAACCGGTGATATCACGCCATATGAAGCTTATCAACCTGGTTTGTATCAGCTGACTGTAACCGACCAATTAGGCTGCACCTTTACGGATCAGATAGATGTGGCCCTGAGTCCACCGGTGGTCCCCACTATTTCAGGTCCTGTTCGCATGTGCCCGACAGGCAGCACGGAGGTCCTGTCTGTTAATCAAACCTGGAGTGCGTATCTGTGGAATACCGGACAGACAACGAAATCCATTCAGATTACAGAACCCGGTCTTTATGAAGTTACAGTTACCAACCAATTTGGCTGCACAGGTATCGGTTTTGCCGGCGTGTTATCAGGAGAGGTTGCTCCTTTCCCAATAACCAGTTCAAGCCCTACAATTAATCCCGGACAAACAGATACACTCCGGGTTTTAGGCGGGTTTGCCCAATATAGCTGGTCTAACGGTCAACAGGGAATATTCAGTGTCATCAACACTACAGGGACCTATACGGTAACCGTTACCAATGTCTATGGCTGTACCGGAACCGCCAGCATAACCATTAGTTCCTCTCCCTGGACGATCACGCCCACAAGCAGGAACCATACCATCATTATACCGGATACTTTAAAATTTGATCACCTTGGAGGGAGTCTGCAGCCAGGTGATTGGATTGGGGTGTTTTATGATTCAGCTGCTACAGGTGTGCTCAAATGTGGCGGATACGGCGTTTGGTCAGGGCTGTCACTGGTATTTCCTGCTTATGGAAACGATGCAGCTCCTTTGCCCCAAAACGGCTTCAAT
>JAEUUS010000098.1 GCA_016787545.1 Saprospiraceae bacterium | reverse complement strand
CGGACCTACCCGGGATGAAATCAGGTTCAAGACTGGGTATTCTTATTTTGTGACCAAGAAATTTGGCCTGGCCAAGACGGCATTTATGCCGCTGAAAGAAAACTCACGCAGCCAATTTTACGAACAAGCCAACTATTATTACGGCTGTTGCTCCTTTTTTGAAGGCAAATATGAAGATGCGGCAAAATCCTTCATTCGTGCTGAACAATCTGATAAATACAAATCGGTTGTGCCGTATTACCTGACGCAAATCTATGCCGCACAAAAAAATTACGACAAGGTAATTGGGTATGGTACGGCTAAGGCAAAGGACACCAACACAAAGAACCGTGCTGAAATCAATCAATTGGTTGGTCAGGCGCACTATGAAAAAGGGGATTACAAAGCGGCGCTCCCATTTCTGGAATTTGCGGCTAAAAACGGCGCAGCCTTGCGTCCTGCTGATTACTATCAGTTGGGTTATGCCCAATATCAAACCGGGCAGTACAAACAAGCCATTCAAAATTTTGAAGAACTAACCAAACAAGACAGTCTACTGGGCCAAAATGGACTATACCACCTGGGCGACTGTTACCTGCGTGTAAAAGAAAAGAACAACAAATTCAATGCTCGAAATGCCTTTGGTCAGGCAGCGAGTATGAATTATGATAAAGTAGTGAAAGAGGATGCGCTGATTAACTATGCCAAACTGAGCTACGAGCTCAAATATGATCGTGATGCGATAGAGGCCTTGCAGCGCCTGGGACCGAATTCCAAATACTATGAGGACGGACAGGCGCTCATGAGTGAGATTTTTCTGAATACGAGGGATTATGATCGGGCAGTTTCCAGCTTGGAAAATGTCAAAAACAGGACTGCCAAATTAGATGCAACATACCAGCAAGTGACCTACTTAAGAGGGTTGCAACTGTATCAAAACAACCAAAAAGACGAGGCCAGGCGTTATTTTAATAAGTCGCTTGAATTTCCAAGCAATAAAAAAACAGCTACGTTATGCACTTTTTGGCTGGGTAGTATATCACATGATGCAGGTGAATATGCTATTAGCAAAACCCACATGAGCAGTTTTTTCAATGCTGCAAAGCCTTACGCAGCAGAATTGCCAGAAGAAAGCAACCTGAATATGTGTAATTACATACAGGGATATAACCACTTGAAACTCAAAGATTACAAATCAGCGCTTACCAATTTCAAAGCAGCGGTTGATGGATTCAAAAAAGCGGGTGGTAAAAATGAGCAAATCCGTTCTGCAGTGCTTGGAGATGCCGTTTTGCGCGCAGGTGACTGTTATTTCAAAAACAAGCAGTACTCAGATGCACTGGTCATGTATGATGAAGCAGTGAAGAAAAAATACGAAGGATTTGAGTACGCATTGTTCCAAAAGGCCATTATCAAAGGCTTGCAGGGAAATAACCAGGATAAAGCCATTGCACTGGAAAGCCTGGTGGAAGATTATCCCAACAGCAGGTACACGGATGAAGCATTATTCCAGCTTGGCGATACCTATTTTGAGTTGGAACGGTATGACAAAGCCATTCCGCCTTTCAAACGGATTGTGTCTGATTTTAGGGGTAAAAGTTCGTTGGTAAATCCTGCCTTGTTAAAACTCGGCTTAATTTCCGTAAACCAAGGTAGCAGCAGAGTAGCGATTGATTATTACAAACAGGTTTTTGCCGGCAATCCGGAACCGGAAGAATGCAAACAAGCACTGGATGCTCTTCGTGAAATCTATGTAAAGGATCTGGGTGATCCGGAAGGGTACAACCGGTTCGTGGAAACAGTACCAAATTGCGGAGGCATGAAACCTGGTCAAAGCAACAGCGGAGAAGCAACAGCTTTCGAATCTGCTGAATATCAATACAATCAGGGAAGATACGACCGGGCTATCGAATTGTTTACCAATTACTTAGCCAAATACCCTACCGGAAGCAATATTCTGGCCGCCTACTACATGCGCGGGGAAAGTTATGCTTCACAAAAGCAATTTGAAAAAGCACAAAAAGACTATGCGGCTGTGGTTGGAAAGGGCAACAGCAAATACTACCCTAAAGCTGCAGAGAAAGCCGCTTTAATTGCTTTGAACACCACGAAGGATTATGGTCAGGCATTTGAGTATGCCCGTAAATGGGAGGACGCTGCTTTAACGGAAAATTCCCGATTTGATGCTCAATTGGTAGCGTTGCAGGCAGCTTATCGGACCGACAATTCCATGGCGGTGGCAGAATATGCCAATAAGATCAACAAAAGTAAACTGGCTAACCAGGAGCAACTCGCTATTGCGAATTTCTATTCTGGTAAAATGGCATACGATAAAGGAGAGTACACCCGAGCGTATCCTGCCTTGCAATCCGTGACAGACAATAGTACTTCGGAGTTGATGGCTGAATCTTATCACTACCTGGCACAGATACTGTACAAACAACGCAAATATGCAGATGCAGAGGAAATGATATCAGAGGCTAATAAATCCAGCGCCGGCTATGACGACTGGATTGCGCGAAATCTGATCCTGCTTTCTGATGTATATGCAGATCAGGGCGATAAAGTTTCTGCCCAGGCAGCACTGGAGTCCATACTGGAAAATTACAACGGTGATGATCCCAGCATCAAAGAAACCGCCAGGCAGAAATATGAGCGGTTAAGCAGTAACCGGTCAAACAAGAATAACTCCTCCGAAAAAAGTGGAAAAACCTTGCTGGACATGGATGAGGGGGGGAATTGAGGGGTTTGAAGGGTTTGAGGGGTTTGAAGGGGTTTGAAGGGTTTGAGGGGTTTGAGGGGTTTGAGGGGTTTGAGGGGTTTGAGGGGTTTGAGGGGTTTGAGGCCGCGAAGCGGTCAAACTTAAATAACACAAACATCAATTTTGAACAATGCAATTCCAACATAAATATTTGATCCTGGCTGCTGTAGTATTGACTTTTTCGTTGGCAGCCAATGCCCAAAAAGAACTGGAGGGCGATAATGTAACGGTGGTAAAATCCTTTGATGCACAATTGCTGGAGGCCAACAAACTAAATGTGCCCCCTACCCTGCCGGCTTTGGATACTTCCACCAAGGTGCAATCGTATAACATACCTCCGCACCCATCCAACATCAAATATGATCCTCCAAAACTGCGTCCTTTAGGCGTAAAAGCAGCTCCGAAGGAATCTGCTTACAATGGGTTTGTGAAACTCGGCGCCGGTGTACCCAATGCCATTTGGGGAGAAGGTGGATATTATTTCAAGGCGAAGGAGAAATTTGACGGTAAAATATGGCTGAGGCACCACCGTTTGAGTGCAGACAAGGCGGTAGAGAATCAGATGTTTCAAAAAACGGCTGGCTTGTTAAGCGGCAATATTTTCCTGCCTAACAATCTGGCAACCCAGGTTGATGTTGGATATACCTATGATCGGGTCCAATTTTATGGGTATGATCATGATTCTTTGGAGTTTTCGCCCGGGAAAACACGTCAGGACTTTAAAATTCTTGACTTAGGCGCCAGATTGTACAATAGCGCCCGGAATGATGCGGACTTGAATTTTTCCGTTGCACCCAAGTTTTATTTGTTGAATGATTTTTATTCCAACAAGGAAAACCATTTTGAATTAGGGCTTTCTGCAACCAAATGGTTCAACGAGAAGCATGCTTTGAGGGTAAATATTCGCCCCGACATGACCAACTTTGAGGATACGGTGGAGCAAAAGTTGAACAACATTTATCTCCAGCCATCTTTTACAATGCATTTCGACTTTTTGCAGCTGAAAATTGGTGGTAACTTCGTGAATAACCGGGATGTATTCAGCATTTTCCCTGATGCAGAACTTACTTTACGAGTTTGGGGCGATGGTATTCAGGCATTTGTGGGCGCTAACGGCGATTTGCGGAAAAATTCATACCGAAGTCTTTCCGAATACAATCCGTTTATTCAAATCAGGGGCAGTGAGCTTAGAAATACCCGGTGGGACAACTACTATGGAGGGGTAAAAGGCAGTTTTGGATGGCTTGAATACAACGGACAGGTTGGCTACTCCAAAGCTTCAGACCTTGCGTTACACCAAACCTTGTTTGAACCGGACGGTATCACCCGATTCCGTGTGGTGTACGATACTGTTAAAATCTTCAATATCCAGGGAACTATCAAGCTCACCCCCATCAAAAACCTGAGCATAACAGGCACCCTCAGTCAGAATGTTTACGACAATGAAACCACCGGTACAGCTGCCGACGAGCAAGCTGTATGGGGTTTACCTGAAATTGAAGGCAATTTTGGTGCAGTATATACCCTGGCAGAGGGGAAAGCGAATGTCAAAGCATCGTTACATACGGCAGATCGTATCGCGTTTTTAGATGAAACCAATACACTGGTAAAAAGCAAAGCTTTGGTGGATTTGAGCTTTGGTGGCTCCTATTATTTCACCAAAAACATCGGGATTTTCCTGGATATCAACAATTTGCTAAATAACCGCCGCGAACGCTGGTATCGTTATCCTACCGTTGGAACCAATTTCCTTGGTGGATTCGTCGCCCGATTCTAAAGGCGTAAAGTGGTGTAACACAAAGGCACAAAGGCACAAAGACGCGAAGGCATTAAGAGATAAAGCATAAATTGGAGACTTTTTCCGGAGAGGTGGAGAAAACTACTTTTATTCACCTCATTGTAACTTAGCGTCTTCGCGCCTTTGTGTCTTTGTGCTTTTGTGCTTTTGTGCTTTTGCGACCTAGTGCCGCTCGTGAGTCTTTAAGTCTCAACTACTTCGTGTATTTGTACCTTCGGGTCCATTAGTGCCTTACCCTAAACTTTTTTCCCTTCAAAATATGAAAGCGACCAGTATAGCTCAACATGAGGCCACCTTTCGCCAATCAGGGATAGACTCCAGTGGTACGAAGTTTATCCTGACGGATGAATTTGCCAAAATTCAGGACAAGGCCGGTGGTCAGATTGCCTTAGTGGACTGCCCAAAACAAGTGCCGGATAAATCCTACTACTATGAAGAAGAATTTCCCAAAGAACGCATTGTATTACACTTCACAGCCGGCTATTTGAAAGGGGATATTGCCCAGCTTTCCAGGAAAAGCGTGGAAGTTTCAGTGCCATTCGTGATCGCCCGTTCGGGTCATATCTACAACCTTTGGGCCTCCAAATACTGGTCGTACCATCTGGGCGCCGGCGCTATTGGCGGGAACACTGCCATGAGTCAGCGCAGCATTGGGATTGAAATTTCCAACATTGGCTTTTTGCGCAAAAAAACGGGCGGTTTATTGCATACCGTATACAGTACCGACGATGTGTACTGCACGGATAAGGAAACGGCTTATTTCCAAAAACTGCCCAACCCATATCGGGGTGAACAATACTATGCCACTTTTACCAATGCACAATACGTAGCACTTGTCCAGCTGCTGCGTTTTCTCACCGCGCGATACAAAATACCACGTACTTTTTTGCCTACAGCCAAACGATTTGATCCGTTTGCCTCTACTGCAGAAGCTGAAGGATTTAAAGGCATCTGTTCCCATGTCAATTTTCGTCCTTCTGGCAAATGGGACATCGGGCCTGCATTTAACTGGGGAAAACTGGAGAAAGGATTGAAGATTGGGTCCTGATTATTAACCATTTACGGCATTTTTTATAAACATCGGAATGAGACCCCACCCATTCCAATGTTTTCCATTTTGGAAAAACTGTTGCAAAAAATTTAGCTGGTTGTTCACATTTCTTCCAGATCGGGCATTAACCTGAAAATGCACCGCTCTTCCAATACTTGAGCGTATGAATGGTAACCAAAACGAATTAGAAGACTTTCGGAAAAACCCTAACCTAACGGTTTCGGGGTTGTACCAAAACTGCCGCCCAAAGTTCATTGGCTGGGGCAAAGAAGCTATGCGTACCAGCGTACATGACCTTGCTGATATTTTTCAAAATGCCGTGATGATTATGGTACTCAATCTGGAATCGGGTCGACTCACTGAGCTGGTTGGGACTTTATGCACCTATTTGTTTGGTATTGGGAAGAATCTTTTACAGGCTTTTCGCAGAAAGCAGGGAAGAATTGGGTTACCCGGCGATGAAGCGTTCCCACATGTGCGGGAAACTGACGCAGGAGCAGAAGAAAGCATGATCATACAGGAATCGGAGGCACAACTATGGGCTAGAGTAGATGCCCTGGGAGAACCCGGCCGAAGCCTGTTGATACTCACTTACAGAGACGGCCTCAACAGCCAGGAAATAGCCGAGGTAATGGGATACTCAAGTCCGGAAGTCGTTAGGCAATTACGGAAACGATGTTTAGACAAACTTAGAAAACAATAGTTATTTAAATAGACCTTTCAAACCTTACTTACAATGAACAAATCCATTTCGCCACTTTTGGCATCAACGATGACTAAAAAATGGAAAACAGATCAGAACACCTTCTCGAGGCATACTTTGCCCATACACTTTCTGAGGCCGAATCAGCCGAATTAAGTGCTTTACTTCAATCTGACCAGGCGCTGGCGGCAGAAATGCGCTTCAGGCAACAAATTGCAAGCGCTGTTCAGCAAAAATCCCTGAGAGCCGGAATTGAAAATCCGGATTGGGCTAAAGCCACCATCCCACCAGCCGGATCGGGCGCAGGATCTGCAATCAAACGACAAATGTGGTCCAGATACCTGAGCGCCGCTGCTGCTGCAATCGTTTTACTGGTGGTTGCCTGGGTTTATATCCCAACTGGCTCTACCTCTAATCTGATTGCAGAACAAACGGCCGTTTTCCCGAATAAAATGACTTTTAAAAGTTTAGGGCAAACATCAATGGCCGTGCCTCCGGAAGTCATCCAAGCCTTCAAACTGTACGATCAACAAAATTATACAGAGGCAGCACCTGCACTTGAAAAAGTAGTAACAGCTTTTCCAGACATTGTGGATTATCGTTTTTATTGGGGTGTGTCACTGGTGCATAATCACCAATATGCAGAAGCGGTGAAAGCCCTTGAGCCAGTTTCAGAAAGCAAGAATGACTACCAAACCGTCAGTTTGTATTATCTCGGACTCGCTTATGGCGGCAACAAAGAAATGGACAAATCCAAAATGACGTTGCAAAAGTACATTGATGCCACTGACGGAGTTACCTACCGTAAACAAGCGTTTAAAGTATTGGAAGAATTGTGATAAGGCACGAAGTGTGAACACAAAGGCGCTAAGGCACGAAAACTCAAAGGCACGAAGACTCAAAGGCACGAAGACTCAAAGGCGCTAAGACTCAAAGACGCTAAGACACGAAGGCGCTAAGACTCAAAGACGCTAAGGCACAAAGGCGCTAAGACTCAATGGCACTTAGCCTCAAAAAAGAAGACTCCTCCCTTTTTTTAGAGGCTAAGTGCCTTTGAACCTTTGAGTCTTAGCGCCTTTGTGCCTTAGCGTCTTTGAGTCTTAGCGCCTTTGTGCCTTAGCGTCTTTGAGTCTTAGCGCCTTTGAGTCTTAGCGCCTTTGAGTCTTAGCGCCTTTGAGTCTTCGTGCCTTAGCGCCTTTGTGTTCACACTTCGTGCCTTGTCACTAGTGGAGGAAAACCAGTTTGGTAATAATGGCATCCGGCTCGTCAAAGCTTGCCTGGCTGGTGGCAAAAATCAGGTACACGCCAGAAGCGACCCGGCGCCCCAGGTAATCTTTACCATTCCAAACGGCCTGACCACCTAAAGCTTTGCCTTCATATACCATGTATCCACTGGCATCTGTCACCTTAATATTGGCATCTCTTGCGAGTCCGTAAATGGCAATGGGACCGTCGTATCCTGGTTGTACCGGATTTGGATAGGCGTAGGCCCCGGGTTTGTTAATCCTTCCGCCTTCCGTAGCACCGGTACGCAGGGAAATTAAGCCTTTTTCTGTACCAATCCAGGCTTCACCTGTACTTGGATTTACAGAGATGTCGGTTATGGCATTATCGAACAATGGACTGTTTGTATTGGTAAACCGGGCTATTTGCGTGAGTGCATCCGGCGATTGTACAAACACCCCATTAGTTGTTCCAAACCACTTCTGATTGGCGCCATCTACCGCAATGGCTTTCACGTCCTCCGTTTCCAGCAGGTAGCCGTTAAATCCGTCCACATTCACAATCCTGCGCCGGCCCTTGCAATCATCCATAAAAACATTGGCGCCGCACTCGAAACTTACTGCGCCTTGCTGTGTGCCAACCCATACATCCCCATCAAGATCTACAGTAATACTATTGATAAAATTGGTGGGTAAAACACTGTTTGCAGTGGTAATTACTTTGTAGCGATCATCTGCTTCACTCTCCAGATCAGCGCCGGAATCATAAACCAATATACCTGCGCTAAAGGCGATGACGAACCATTTATATCCATTTTGATCAATGGCAACCTGAAGCAGGTTGTTCGCCGGGGCTCCTGTAAAATTCAACAAGGTGCCATCAGGTTTGAGCACTGCAATGGGTGAATTTGCCCCATAATTGCTGATCCAGAGATTTTCCTCCTGATCAAAGGCCAATCCTCCAATAGCTGTCCGGTTTTCACCGGAATTACCGGCATTTTGAAGAATGGAATTGCTCTTACTAAATCGTTGCTCAAACTGACCCTCGGCCGAAAACTGAAGAAGTCCGCCCAACCAACTTCCAACAAACACTTTGTTATCGGAAGGACGAACCGCCACTTTCCACATATCTTTAAAGGATTCTTCCCCATCTACAATTTCCGGTGTGGTTCTTTCCGACCAGTTTTTCCAAACATTATTCTTGAAGCGATATACGCCATCACGGTAACCTACAACGCCAAGATTAGGCGCCGGACCTGGTGTTGCTACGAAGGTAGTGCCATCAGAGGCGAAAGCAATCTCCGAGCTACGTTGGGCATATGGCGTTTCAAAGGCAAATTGATCACATGAATTGTTATTCAGGTTATAAAACCGGAACTTATCGGACAGATCAGCTAACCAGAATTTTTTGGCGCCATCTTCAATCCCGTAAAGTGGAAGTTCAGCATTACACCCACCTTGAATTTCATATTTGAAATCGTTCGTTTCAAAATATTCAATTACCCCGAATCCGAAATTGGCCGGATCTCCCCAGGCCGCCAACATTCCTGCGCCCTCTGTACTCAGGTATTTTATGGACCGAACCGGATGGCTACCAACCTCTGTTACCGTGGCTCCATCATACCGAATCAATTTTTTTCCAACACCTAACCATAATTGACCATTCCAAAGCGCCATTTCATTGTAGGATATACTAGAAGGGAACCCTGCAACTTCTGTCATCTCTTCCCAGCGACTAAAATCTGCCGGGTTTTCATCATTTTCTGGCAACCTGAAAAGTCCGTCTTCAGTACCAACCCACAAATAGCCGTTGTAGCGGGCAAATGATCGTACAGGTATACTGGTGAATACCGTATACTCTGCCTCTGCCTGTTGAAGATCAAATTTCAACAGCCCGAAACCACAGGCAAAATAGGCCTGTTTGCCATCGAAAAAGACGTTGTAAATTTGTTTATCACCTACAATATTGGGGTTCTTCTGAATGATAGGCAGATTTACAACAGATTGATCTTCAGGATAATAAAGGTCAATATTGCTGTTTGTATAGGTAATAAGCACCACCTTCACCGCAGCATTATACCGCAGTAACCCGATGCCTACATCACTGAGTCCTTCAACTTTGGTAATAAACCGGGAAGATCGATCGGATTTTTCAAGTTCAACCATCGCCCATTCGGTGGAAAAATAAACCTTGTCGGCACTTTGAGTCACATAGCGCGCTCTTTGCCAGGGCAGATGCTGACGCCATTCCCCAATGGTAAGGGGTGGAAAAATGGTGTCGGTTTGGGCATGGAGGGAAGTGAACAGGACACTTGACAGCAAAAAAGCGGAGAAAAAACGCATAGAAATTTGGCAATGGTTATGATGCTGGATTGGTGCAGGAAACGGATCAAAGGTTGCCTTAATGATGGCTTCACCGATATAACTTCCCAGTTTCCAAGTAGTCCCAAACGGCATCAGGCACAAGATACCGGACAGATTTACCGGCTTTCAAACAATCCCTGATATACGTTGCAGAGATATCCAGTGGCGGCGGTTCAAAAATTCGAACCCGGGGATGATTGGCGAGTTCGCCTAAATCATAACCAGGACGCCTGTACACATAAATATCATACCCCGCCAGGAGTTGTTCATAGTTTTTCCAGAGGTGCAGGGATCCCAGATTATCGCCGCCCATGATCAGCACGAATTCATGTTCAGGATACTTCTCCTTCAAAAAGCTAAGCGTATCAATGGTATATGATGGCTTGGGCAGTTGAAATTCCACATCCGAAGCCTTGAGTTTAGGATTGTCGGCAATACCCAAATGAACCAAATGCAAGCGGTCGTGGTCGCGCGCGAGGGTCTTTTTGGGCTTCAGAGGATTTTGCGGACTCACCACCAGCCATACGCGGTCCAGATCTGTTTGCGTGGCCATAAAATTGGCTATAACCAGGTGCCCTACATGAATGGGGTTAAAAGAGCCGAAAAAGAGGCCAATTTTCATATAATAATCTTTCAGTGGGGCGAAAGTAATGGAAGATTCGCGTTCTATTTCCAAACATTTTATTTAAAAAGCCTTACACCCGTTCAACTTTCCTACCTTCGCCGTCACAAATATACCAACCCATTTTCCATCCGATTGTTTGGAATCATTGCGCAAGCAACCAGCCCATATGTCTTATCTCGACGAACTTAACCCCATTCAACGGGCAGCTGTCATTAATATTGAAGGTCCTGTGCTGGTGATTGCCGGTCCGGGATCAGGTAAAACCCGTGTGTTAACTTATCGGATTGCACACCTCCTGGAACACCATGTCCCCCCGCGTGAAATCCTGGCGCTCACGTTCACCAACAAGAGTGCGCGGGAAATGAAAGAACGTATTGAAAAAGTGGTAGGAGAATCTGCACAACATGTCTGGGCAGGCACTTTCCACTCCGTTTTTGCCCGTATTTTACGGTATGAGGCAGAAAAAATCGGGTATCCATCCTCTTTCACCATTTATGATACCGACGATACGATAAGTGTCATCAAGGCCATCATCAAAGAAATGAACCTGGATACAACGGTGTATAACCCCTCTGCTGTTCGATCCAGAATTTCCTTATGTAAAAGCAACCTGATCACCCCGCCACTTTACCGGCAAAATGCCGATATGATGCAGCAGGACAGGGCCGCCCGGAAGCCTTATGTGGTGGATATTTATGAAAAATACGTGGCCCGGTGCCATCGCTCCGGGGCTATGGACTTCGACGATCTGCTATATCAGCTCTATCGCCTTTTCCAACAAAACCCGGATAATATTCTGGATAAATACCGTCGCCGGTTCCGGTATATACATGTAGACGAATTTCAGGACACCAACTTCCTGCAATATGCCATTTTGCGCCTGCTGGTCAAATACGAAGGCAGTCTGGAAAATGTGTTTATCGTAGGCGATGACGCACAAAGTATCTATGCCTTCCGGGGCGCCACCATCGACAATATCCTGGATTTTGAGAAGGACTACCCTACCCTGAAAACCTTCAAACTGGAACAAAATTACCGAAGTACGCACCATATTGTGGAAGCTGCCAATGAAGTCATCTCCTACAATCGGCGGCAATTGCCTAAAACTATCTGGACAGACCGGGAGGAAAGGCAAAAAATCAAACTGCTGAAATGTGTTACCGACGATGAAGAAGCCAAACGAGTGGCCGACCTTATTCTGGAACAAAAGCACCGCTACCATCTACCCAACTCGGAAATAGCCGTTTTGTACCGCACCAATGCCCAAAGTCGCAAGTTTGAGGAGCATTTACGGAAAATAAACCTTCAGTATCGGGTATTTGGCGGGATGTCGTTTTATCAGCGTAAAGAGGTAAAGGATTTGGTTGCCTACCTCCGATTAGCCGTTAACGCCAGGGATGAAGAAGCGCTTCGCAGGGTAATTAACTTCCCAACCCGGGGTATCAGCGATGCCACCATAGATAAAATAAGCGCCATTGCCGGCGCCACCAATACCACCATGTGGGATGCCATGATGCACCCGGCGCTGGATGTAACAGACAGAGCTAAAAAATCATTATTTGGATTCAGAATGATGGTGGAGGATTGGCAAAAACGGGCTGCTTCAGAATCTGCGTTTAAACTGGCAGCAGAAATTTTGCGTAAATCCGGTTTGCATGAATTACTCAAAGGCGACACCAGTCCGGAAGGTATTGGCAGACTGGAAAACGTAAATGCGGTTTTGGATGCTATTTCCGAGTTTGCCGACACCCAAAATGCCAATACGGACCCAGCGCTCAACCTCGTTTCGGAGTCCTCATTAGCAGCTTACCTGCAAACCATTACGTTGTTGACGGATGCCGACGAGAAGGCTGAGGGAACGGACTAT
This sequence comes from Saprospiraceae bacterium, assembly GCA_016787545.1. Lineage (GTDB taxonomy): Bacteria > Bacteroidota > Bacteroidia > Chitinophagales > Saprospiraceae > M3007. The sequence goes on along the minus strand of JAEUUS010000098.1, from coordinate 1,340 downwards.
ATCACCTTGATGAGCGTACACTCAGCCAAGGGTTTGGAGTATAAAAGCGTGTTCGTTACAGGCCTGGAAGAACAACTTTTCCCTTCTTTTATGTCTTTGGAGGATCCAAAAGGTTTGGATGAGGAACGGAGGTTGTTTTATGTGGCCATCACCCGTGCCAAAGAATTTCTAACGATCAGTTTTGCGCAAAACAGGTACCGTTTTGGTCAGATTCGGGCAAATGAGCCTTCCCGTTTTTTGGAAGAGATTGATCTGAAGCACTTCGATATGGTTGGTGGAATAGGCGCAGCACGCACAAACTACCAGGGTGGCAACCGCGAACAGCCCCAGCCGGCCAGTAAAGGCGCCAGTTTGAGCGGCAATTTTGCCAATCCAAGGTTGCGTACCATGCAGCAGGCTGCTTCCGCCCGTGTAAGTGCCCCTATCGAAGCTTCCCCGGTGGAAGCCTTAATTGCTGGCGTTAAAGTACTGCACCAAAAATTCGGGGAAGGACAAATCGTCAATGTAGAAGGCCCCAAAGACAATCGGGTAGCTACTATCCGTTTTAAGGACGATGATATGTCGGAGCGGAGGATTGTGTTGAAGTTTGCGAAGTTGCAGGTGATATAAGAGGGGTTTACCACTAAGCCACGGAGGGCACAAAGAGACACTAAGATAGCGTTCCCTTAGTGTCTCTTTGTGCCCTCCGTGGCTTGGTGGTAAAAAACCTAAATATTCAACCCGCCACAAACAGAAATAACCTGTCCGGTGAGGTAGGCGCCCATGTCGGAGGCCAGGAAAACGCAGGTATTGGCTACATCATCGCCGGAGCCGAGGCGTTTGAGGGGGATAGCTGCCAGGTAACCTTCCTTGGTTTTGTCATCCAGCGCATCGGTCATTTCCGTGGCGATAAAGCCCGGCGCTACAGCATTGCATCGAATACCGCGGGAGCCATATTCCTTGGCGATGGATTTGGAAAAGCCAATGATGCCCGCTTTGGATGCGGCATAGTTGGCCTGCCCCTGCTGCCCGAATACGCCCACAACAGAACTCATATTGATGATACTTCCGCCGGTGCGGATCATCGGTTTGAGGGCGTGTTTGGTCAGGTTGAACACAGATTTAAGGTTGGTTTGGATCACCTCATCCCACTGTTGTTCAGTCATGCGCAGCATCAGGGTATCCCGGGTAATGCCGGCGTTATTGATCACGATATCCAGTTTGCCAAAATCAGCTACCACCTGGCCTATGAGCGTTTCTGCCTGGGCAAAATCGCCGGCATCGCTTTGATAGGCTTTGGCATTGGCGCCAAGTTCGGCAGCCAGTTTTTCTGCTCTGGCCTGTGAAGAAGGAGATACATA
>JAEUUS010000097.1 GCA_016787545.1 Saprospiraceae bacterium | reverse complement strand
GAATTACTACCAGACAAAGGAGTCCAGGAAGTATTTTTCCACAAACTAACAGTCGCTAACAAAAAGAAAAAAGAAGCAAAAAAGAAAAAACACATGATGATAATAAATCATGTGTTTGTAAACTTTTTTTAGGACGGGTCAGTTTGTATGGTGAATATGTTCTCAGGAGGGCCACCCCAATTTCATACCCAATATCAAACAGACTAAGCAGATCACCATATTACCCAGAATATTCCAGATAGCCATCAGTGGTTGCCCATTCTGCCAAAGCTGAAAAGTTTCGGCAGTAAAGGTAGAAAAGGTACTAAATCCTCCACAAAAGCCCACTGCCAGCAACAATCGTCGGGGTTCCGTTACACCGGTCCCTAATTGTTGCTGAAGGATAATACCCATCACCAAACAAGCGAGGGCATTGGCAAGCAACGTGGCCCAGGGAAATTTGGGCAAAAGCGGTTGAATAGCCAGACTCAAGCCCCAGCGACTCAGACTACCCAGGCCTCCGCCAAGGAAAACCAAAAGAAAGGATGGCATGATTTTGCAAATCGTAAAAAAAAACCCCGACTAATTACAGCCGGGGCAACAACTAAAAAATTAAGCTATGAAAACAAAAACTTCTTGAGTCGAAACAGTAAGGGAGCGGCCGATTGCGCGCGCTACCAATTTGCATATCCTATAAACGTCAAAAAGACGAACAAAGTTTATGCCGCAAATCAAGGCGCAAGATAAAAAAGAAAATGCCGCTTTTGCAAGCGGCATTTTTAACATTTTATTTATTCTGACTTGTCTCTGCCGCCGATGAGCATCTCCTGATACTCTTTCAGCTCCTCCCATTTGCCCTCTGCGGCAAATTTGGATTGTGCAGGCCAGGAACTTGGATCGTGAATCTGGTAGCGCGGACCGGCAGCATCCAGGATCTCCTTCAGGCGATCAACCGGAGCTTCAGCCAGTTCAGCCCATGTATTGATACCACCTTCTTTCAGCAGGGTTTCAATTTTTGGACCAACACCTTCGATGATTTTCAGATCATCGAGTTTTGGCGCTTTTTCTTTTTTAGGCGCTGCTTTCTTTTCTTCGGCAGCTTCAACTGCTACAGGAGCAGCTGCTTCTTCAGCAACCGGTGCTGCTTCTTTTTTAGGCTTTGGAGCCGGAGTAGCAGTGGTTTCTGTTTTTGGATTGGTTGGCTTCAATACCGGCTTAACGGGTGTTTCCGGAATTTCTGCAAAAGGAATCACGCTAACAAAACGGCGATCCTTCAAACCGCGCTTGTACACTACTACGCCGTCAATACCAGCGTGCAGCGTATGGTCGCGACCCATGTATACGTTATTGCCTGCGTGGAATTGAGTTCCGCGCTGGCGAACAATCACATTACCGGCAACCGCTTGCTGGCCGCCAAAAAGTTTTACACCGAGACGTTTACTTTTACTGTCGCGGCCGTTATCCGAACTACCTACACCTTTTTTGTGTGCCATTGTTCAAAAGTGAGAATATGTGAGTGAGAAAGTGGTTTTGACAACCCGGTTATCTGAGAACCGGCTTGCAGGGGCTTACGCCTTGATAGAGTCAATCGTAATTTTAGTGAAAGATTGACGGTGACCGTTTTTCTTCCGATAGCCCTTGCGGCGCTTCTTGTGGAATACAATCACTTTGTCGCCTTTCACGTGAGAAAGTACGCTGGCGCTCACTTTAGCACCTTTAATGTTGGGCACACCGATGGTTACTTTACCGTCGTTATCAATCAGATGAACGGTATCGAAACTTACAGCGTCGCCTTCGTTGGCTGCCAGCCGGTGGACGAAGATCTGTTGACCTTCCTCAACTTTGAATTGTTGACCGGCGATGGAAACAATTGCGAACATTGTTGTAATGAAAATTTTAGATGAAAAAGAACTCCTTTTCTTAAAAAGGCGGGCAAAGGTACTCCAATCGACCCGAAAAACCAAACCCCATTTGAAAGTTTATGTCATTTATCCCGTTTTTGTGGAAGAAACAAGTAAACAAGCATACCCCAAACCAGTGCAGCTATACGACCATCATGAAAAAAATCGTTGACCAGGCTATGAAACAGAAAACTACTTAAGGCAAGAAAGCTAAAAAGCTCCATATTCCGACCTTCTTTCAACCGTTGAATACCCGAAATAACTCCACCACCAAACAACAACACCCAAAACAGGAGTCCTGGCCACCCATTTTCGGCCAATACCCTGGCCCATTCGGCATGTGCTCCTCCTCCTTTCCCATAATTATCCGGATTCCGTTCTGTTAATGGCGTTTTCAAACTGATCCGGGTCATATCTTCCGGTTGTTGAAAAGGCAGGTA
>JAEUUS010000070.1 GCA_016787545.1 Saprospiraceae bacterium | reverse complement strand
ATTCTTGAGCGACACCCGTTCAATGTTTGTCTTTCCCATACTAAATGTTTTGAAATTGTGAGGAGTCTCGGTTTTGGATGCTTTTTTACTGAAAAAATTGTGCCAGATTGTATTTCAAAAATGAAATATACGTTTTTATATACAAACGTAATTTCCTAAATTTCAGTGCGAAAACGGGGTAAAGAAATCATTAAATTGAAAAACAACCTTATTTTAATTAAAATGGCGTCCTGGCGGAAGTTGTTATGTTCGGCGGTTTCATGTAATAAGGCTCGAAATAAGCAATATCCTGAAAATCAGCAACTTGAAATGCTTGTTCAGCCAAGTCTGTTAAATAGGCGGCCGAACATTTTTTTACAAAAGAAATTACCGCTTGTTCCGAAATCTGCGCGCTCCCTGCCTTAATCACTCCGTTCCCCGACAAAACAACACGCCCAAAAGTACGGTTTCCCGTATTAATTTGCAAGAAAACTTCAAACGAATTGTTTTCTAAAATGAGCGGCTGGGCCGGACTGAGCTCCTGTAACTGTTCGTCGTACAAAGCCAGCCACAATTCCTGGCGCCGCGCATCCAGCATGGGGACGTACAAATCTGCCGGAGTAACATCCTTTTCCGCATTTTTTGCAGCCATAGCCAGCGACTTCAGGGTATCTACTGCCAACAGCGGTTTATCCAGGGCATAACAAATTCCTTTGGCCACTGAAGCCCCCACGCGCAAGGCCGTATAGGACCCGGGCCCCTTGCTGATGGCCACTGCATCCAACTCCGCCAAAGCAATGCCCGACTGCTCTACACATGCCTGAATTTGTAGGGTAAGCACGGCAGCATGGCTCGGCGTATCTGCCATTTCTGATAATGCAAGTATCCGACCATCTTCTGCGATAGCAGCCGAACAAACCTCACTGGACGTTTCTATAAGCAGGATTTTAGCCATGTAGCAAAGAATAAGCTGCAAAAGTACGCTCCGGACGCCCTACTTTTGGGCGAATTTTTGACTTCGCGCCTTATGCTGATTTACAATGTAACCGTTACCATCGATCTCGATGTGCAGGAAGACTGGCTTAAATGGATGAAAGAAACCCATATTCCGGATGTTATGATCACCGGAATGTTCATTTCCTACCGACTTTGCAGATTAATGAGTCATGAACATACCGACTCAGAAATTTATACCATTCAATATACCGTGAAGGATATGGCGCATCTGATGCGTTATCAAAATGAATTTGCGCCGGAGTTGCAGCGTCAGCATAAGGAACGTTATGATGGCAAATACCAGGCTTTCCGGAGCTTAATGGAGGTTTTGGACCATAATGAACGATGATACGATGAACGAAGGTACGATGAACGAGGTCCCGAAGTCTTTGCTACTCGGGCAAACTTTACAAGGCGTGGTTACCCTGGACGGGTCTAAAAGTATCAGCAACCGGGCCCTGATTGCCCTGGCATTGGCCGGCGAGCAACCGGATAAATGGCTAAGCGGACTTTCTACCTCCCGCGATACACAAACCCTTCGGCAACTGCTTCAAAATCCGGATCAAAACCTGTTTGATGCCGGAGATGCCGGCACCACGTTCCGGTTTATGACCGCTTTTTTGAGCACCAGACCCGGTGTTCAAACCCTCACCGGCTCTGCTCGTATGCTGGAACGTCCGGTAGGCCCTTTGGTAGC
>JAEUUS010000044.1 GCA_016787545.1 Saprospiraceae bacterium | reverse complement strand
GCCATAACCAAGCGCTAAGCGTTGAGGTACCCCCATAATTCTCCAGGTATCCCAGTTTTTCCAGAGAAATGGAAAATTGTTCAATATTAACCCGATGCCAAAAAGAATCGCTGTTCTCTTCAAAATTTTCCATCCAGCCTCTGCCGACCATTTTCTGTCAAATTTGTCGAAAGCGAACCACATGGATACGCCTATAATGAACATAAAGGATGGAAATACCAGATCTGTAAACGTGCAGCCATGCCAGATGGCGTGGCGTAATTGCGGATACACGTAATCCCCCGTTCCCGGAGTATTTACAATGATCATAAAGGCAATGGTTAGCCCTCGGTAAAAATCAATGGAAAGGTAACGCATAGGTTGAAAGGCTTGCGACTTACGATTTGCGACTTACGATTTGCGTCTTTCGCTGTACAATAAAGGCTTTTAAGGCTGTGATTTATTCTGGTTTATGACTGGAACAAATAACTCCGGAAAGATCCAAATTTCCGAATAATTTTGCCTCTACAAAAAAATCAATTTGAACTTACAACCCTAAATCGCAAATCGCAAATCGCCAATCGCCAATCGTAAATCGCCATGCTCTACGCCATAGGTACCAAAGTCAGATTACGTTTCACTGGTGAACGGGGTACCATCACCGGGATACTGGATGAGGGTATGCTGATGGTTCGTTTGGAAAAAGACCCTGACTTTGAGATTCCCACCTTTGAAGAAGATTTACAAAGAGATGAGGCATCGGAACCAGTTTCAGCCGGCGCCAAATTTATCATGGGAAAGGTAGCCCCCAAACCGGAAGCTCCACCTGCACGACGTATCCAAAGTCAGTATAAGATTTTGAAACCCAAAGGGTTACAATTAGCTTTCGAACCGATGCCCGGAAGAGACGGTTCTGTATCCAGGTATAAGGTTTGGATGCTGAATGATACGCAGGAGGAATTCCTGATAGAATTCGATTTAGATACAAATTCCAGAGATATTTTGTCAATTGACGACAAATTGGCGGCCAATACCGCGCTGGAATTAGGTGATTTCCTTTCAGACGATTTGAATGATGCGCCGGAGGCTTTTTTGCGGGTTCGGCGGATTACAACAGCCGGACTTGATGAACCCCTGGAACACACACTCAAAATCAAGCCCAAGCAGTTTTTTAACAGTTTGCTCACCGCGCCTATCCTGAATGTTCTGGCATACCAATACGTGATGCTGGATTCTTTTGAACCGCAAAACAGCCAGGAATCAGAGGATCTTAGAGCCTATGCAAAGCAACAACCTCGCAAGCGGGTGGCTGCTTTGCAAAACTCACGTCCTTATAAAGCTTTTGATCCGGAAGCCCTTGCCGGTTTTAACCCAGAGATTGATTTGCATATTGAAAATCTCATCAATGGTTATGCACGGTTAGACAAAGGCGAGATCCTGCGTATTCAGTTGCAGCACGCCCAGCGGTTTGTTGAAAAAGCAGCCCGCCTGGGCGCCCCCAGGGTTTTCCTGATACATGGGGTAGGGGAGGGCAAGCTAAAGGATGCCATTGCCGCACAATTAAGGGATAACCCATACGTGGTGAAGTTCAAAAATGAATATCACCATAAGTATGGGTATGGGGCAACAGAGGTGTGGTTGTAGGTTAAATTAAATGAAGAAAAGGCGTTTTGATTTTTCTCAAAACGCCTTTTTCAATGGGATACGCAGTAATGAATTAATACTGTACCATTTCGGTATCAGCTAGAAAATTATGGCTGTCTCCAACCTGAAGCCGATAATTATGACCCCTAGTAAGGTTTGTAAATACCCATTGTGTATCATTCGTGACAAAGTTTTGGACAACTTGTCCCGTAGTCCAATTAAGCAAAAACACTGTAAACGGCCCCTGAGAAGTTGAGGTCCAATTACCTGTTAGGGTGAGTGATGCAGTTTGTTTAAGCTCAACTGTGATCATGATTTCAGGTGCTTCCATTTGATTGATGGATTCATCCATGGAAATAGAGTAGCCTGAATATGGAAAATTGTTTGCATGAATTGGTGCGTATGCATAGATGCCAGCAATGATGCAAAGAATCAGTAGTTTTTTCATGTTTGAGAAAATTGAAATTGTGAAAGATTTTGAGGCTTAAAATCAAGGTGAAAAATGGAGTTAATTGCCATTTACACCGCCACAGTTATAATTCCAGGGGCAACCACAATCGCTCCTCCAGCCTGTATCAGGTTGAATAGGAGGAGCTTGACCTATTCCTTGACCAATATAAATTAAAGTAATTGTTTCATTGGGGTTTACTTTATACCCTGCCAATATATGCCAACCTGGGGCTCCGGGCGCACTAGGGAGAACGCCAATTGTTTCAGAATAACCATTTCTTATTCTGCTATTGAAATATAGCGGTGTTTGCAAGCTTTCATTCTTAAACGTAACCCGGTAATATTTGTCATGTGCAAGTAGGTTTGTTACTGATGTCCAGATATTATTTGGACCTATTGCTTTGGGGTCATCGTCATCAAATTCCAGTGTTGTGAGCCAGCCTGTTTGATCATCAGGGCAAATTCTCTCCTCAACTTTAATATGCCAATCAAAAATTTGCGGACTCGCGAATACCCACTCTAGTAGCTGATCTGGTTGTTGAGGCAACGGGTAAGAAACTGATACTCCGAGGTCTCCATCACACCTTCCGCATTCACCTCCACCACGGTCAGTTGAATAGATGGCTGTCTGACTTTCTATGACTTCTATTGGCTCGTTGGATTTATGGCAGGATACCCAAAATATAGAGAGTGCTGTTGCAATAGTGCCAAGACAAAGTGAAAAAAGGAATTTCTTTTTCATGATTTGAGTTTTAAAGTGAAAAATTGCTGTTCGAACAACTTGTGTAGCACAAAGGTGGGTTGGGTCATAAAGAAGAAAAATAACAACTTACATAGCCTTTTCTTATGGCTAAAATGTCCACTAAAAGCATATTTCAGGATAGGTTACAAAAAAAAGCCCATATAAGAATAGATGAGCCATTTTTTGATCAGCATTAATAACAGGAATGTCCAACTTTTCCGAATTAAAGAAGGTCTTGGACCTTTTCTCTCAGCCAAGTTTTTTCTGCTACCGCTTTTTTCCTCTCAATTCTGGAAAGGATTTGATGGGCTCTGGTTGTTCCACCTTTGGGAGAAAGGTAAATTTGCTGAAGTATATTTATGAAGTTTAATAAAAGCTCCTTTTTACTTTCTGACAGCAGGTTTTTTGAGGCTCTGTGTACGTACATTTTGAATGCATCTATCTTGTATGGTAATAATTCCGAGTTCAGTTCATAATATAGCTTGATCTCAAGTACTTTCCCAGAAATATTGTAATCACTATAGGATGACGTGACAGGAAGTATATCTAGTGCTTTTTCAAATGCTTTTTTTTCAAAATAACAACTTGCCAGGTTAAACTTGTAAAAACCCATTGTTTCATTTTCTCCAATTATCTGATCCTTGTATGTTTCAACAAACCACATTGCCCAGTCATGGTGTTTTGCGGCGTTTGCAATGAACGTAACATTTTTATAAGCACTTGGGGATAGCTTCCCTTGGTAGAATAAATACCCTTTTTCAAGATTTTCTCTGTGGATTTGATGCAGCTTAGGTAGCACCTCTGTTTTTCCCGTATTTAATATAATGGTATACATACCCCTTAAGTATGCCCAAAATCTGTAGCATGAGTCAATTCCAAGATCAGACTCATGTAGTTTTAGCCAATCCGTAAATTCTTCTACCTCTTGTTGAGGTGGAATTTTGTGTTTCAGTAATTTATTAATGGTAAATTTAGCATAAAGCGCTGGTATTTCATCCAGATTAGTTTGGGGAATTTCCGGATGGATGAATTGTGGGTTTACGCTTTCATCTAATTGTAGTATCGTAACTTTTTGTTGCAATTGCAGCCGGTTCAGATACTCAAGACGCAGTAGTTGGTAATTTATATCCAGAAATTTTAGGACGGAGGGTAAATTTACATCTCCTCTTTTTTGATTGGCGAGCCCCAATTGTTCGTGCTTTTCTTGCTCAAGGAGGAGTCTTTTTTGGAAATAGGAAATGTCCTGCACTGGACTTTGAAGTAATAAATACTCCATTTTCTCAACAGCCTTTTGATAACGTTCCTCAAGGCCTTTTGCTCTGAGCCAAATACTCCATTGAAGCCATTGGGCGAATATATTGAAAGACTTTTGATTTTCTTGAAAGATGATATAGTTCCTAATATGTTGGGCAAGTTCAGTCATCGCTTTGTCCAATTTCCCTTTTACATGCTTTTCATTTCCATAAACACATATATATAAGTATTTTATGTTTAGTTTGTCATCGCTAAATTCAGGACGTTCAGCTTCAATTAGATTAAATAGGTTTTTAAGGTGTTTACGTGATGTTCCAGTGGATGGGAATCGGGTATCCAGGTATTTTTGAAATCCAGCTACCTCTTCTGGATTAAGCACCTGGATAAGTTCCAACAGATGTGAGTTAAGCATATCGGAAAAAGAACACAAAAGTGTTATTTTTTTTTCTTATCCTTAACCCTTTTTTTGAGCATCTTTTGACACTTAAACTTCTTATTTTATGAAAAAAAACATTGCGACTGCAATCGCTTTTGCACTCTGGCTGCCTTTTTTAGGAGCAACTATAATTATTGATTTGGATGCGAAACTCAATTTTCAAATTCCAGATCCAAATGCATCAATTTCATGCGGGGTAGAAGGATGTATTTTCGGATGGAATAATGGTTCTGGGCACCAAATGATCATTAGGAATACTAGTCAAGGTTATAATATTCCATTTGAGTTCAAGATTGAGGAAAATTCGATTAAGATTAAACAGCTATATGCCCAAGGGGGACCGCAAAGTGTAGATTATGGTTTGGCAAGACCAGGCTTTGTTTGTGGTGATGCGCCTGGCTCACAAATTCCATATCTTGAAATCAGGGACTGCTCAAGTGGAGGTGAAGGAATTATAGGGTTACTGTATTTCACTCGTGAAGGCGATGAAAACCAGGTGTTACGTGTTAGATTAGAAACTTTGTTACCCTGGACATTATTTAGGATGGTAGCCTTGCCTCCTAATCAAGGGTTTGCAGCGCCCGGAGGAAATTCCACCAAGTGGTTTGATCCCAATATGGCAAATGAAAGGCAGAGATCAGAATTGGCTGACCGAAAATTTACAGTAGCTCCAAATCCTTTTTCGAATGCTTTGAGGGTGCATACAAACTTGATGGAAACAGAATTGGCTGAGTGTACATTAGTGAACCTACAAGGACAAAGCATACGGATGATTAACATGGTTAATCACGGAGATGAGTTAATATTTGACACTCAGACAGTGCCTCCAGGCTTATATTTTTTGTTTATTGAATATAATGAGTCAAAAGAATACCATCGAGTCGTAAAATTAGAATAAATAAGTTAATAAGGTAGAATTTACCCAATAGAAATGCACATGGCCAAAACAAGAGTTAAATACCCTCATTTTGGCCAGGTGCATTTCAGATATTAAAGATTTGAACCTGTCCCAACTAGTAGTTTAGTAAATTACCCGTTCGCCTTCTTGTAATCCGCCAAAAACTTCTCCAAACCAATATCCGTAAGCGGATGGTTGAACAAACCAAGAATTGCGCTGAGCGGACAAGTCACCACATCAGCACCGGCTTTTGCAGCCTGAACGATGTGCAATGGGCTACGAATACTTGCCGCGAGAATGGCAGTTTCATATCCGGTGGTGCCGTAAATTTCGAAAATATCTTTGATGAGTTTCATGCCATCCCAGCCGGTATCGTCTACCCGACCAATAAATGGAGAAACATAAGTGGCGCCGGCCTTTGCCGCTAAAATGGCTTGACCCGCAGAAAATACCAGGGTACAATTGGTGCGAATGCCCAGATCGGAAAAATGCGCAATGGCTTTTACTCCGTCTTTAATCATCGGCACTTTAACCACGATGTTTTCATGCAATTCCGCAAGCTTCTTGCCCTCTTCTACCATTCCCTTGAATTCGGTCGAAATAACTTCTGCACTCACATCTTTGTCTTTGCCCACAATGTCGCAAATAGCCCGGTAATGTTTGAGAACCTCCTTTTCTCCGGTAATGCCTTCTTTGGCCATCAGGGAAGGATTGGTCGTAACGCCATCCAGAATGCCTAATTCGGCAGCTTCACGGATATGGTCGAGGTTGGCTGTATCAACAAAAAATAACATAGCGAAAGTGTTGAGTGTGGTTAATGTGGAAAATGGGGCAATTTGGTGATACCGGGCCGGGATTTTGGACTAAAAGAATATGGTCAATGCAGCGTTTCCGGAGGATAACTTTTGCATTGACCATATTCAAAAATTTAAAAAAGTGCCGAACACACCGCTACGACCACATATCCTTGCTGCATTTCTGCCCTGGGGAGGTTTTGCAGGAGCTGGTCGCCCGGCACCGGCCGCAAAGGTACTGCTAATGTGTTGAACTTTTAAAAGGATTGCTCCTGAAATTTCAAGGAAAAATAAAAAGAGGGTGTCTCAAAAGTACTTTTTACCGCGGAGGCGGGGAGACGCAGAGGTGTAAAATAATTGATGCTCAAGCCCTCTGCGTCGCTCCGTCTCTGCGGTAAAAATAAAAAAGCGACTTATGAGACAGCCTCAATGCCAAAAACAAACATGAGCCATCCCGAAAAAATCAGGATGACTCATGTTGTTATTGATTGTCAACAACTTAGTCTCTGCTTCCGAGCAACGCAAACAGCAGGTACAGGAATTGTACCAATGCAGCCAGCGCGGCAGATACATAGGTCATAGCAGCCCAGGTCAGCGCATCCTTAGCGCCGTCGTATTCTGCACCGCGGGCAAAGCCACTACCATCGAGCCACACCAGCGCGCGTTTGCTGGCATCAAACTCAACAGGCAGTGTAACCAGGCTGAATAAGGTGGTAATACCAAATGCAACTAAGGCAATGATCAGCAGGATAGGGCTCTTAAAGAACCCGATTCCAGCCAAACCGAACATAAAGAGATATTGCTGCAAACCTGCCGCAATGTTCACAACCGGTACGAGGCTGGAACGCATCTGCAGAAAACTGTAAGCTGTTGCGTGCTGAACAGCGTGCCCACACTCGTGCGCAGCTACAGCAGCCGCAGCCACAGAACGGCCGTGGTAAACATCATAACTCAGGTTTACTGTTTTATCTGCAGGGTTATAGTGGTCCGTCAGTTCACCGTCCACCTGGGTAATTTTAACATCGTAAATTTGGTTGTAACGAAGCATGGCATCCGCTACTTCCGCACCGCTCATGCCGTTCTGAAGCGGCACCTCGGAATATTTTCTGAACTTGCTTTTCAGTCTCGCGCTCAAGATGAACCCGATGACCATAAAAACAACACTAATGAGAATCAACATAGCCTGTGTTTTTTAAGTGAATGTGATTTGAGGCAAAAGTAATGCGTGAATGAAAACAAAGAAGTGAAAAAATGGTTCGAAATTGATTTTCTATCCTCTACCCCGGTTGAACCAATCTATTCTTCGCTTACATTTGCTCGCAAAACTTTCTGCCTTTGAGCTTTTTTGCCAATATCCTGCGCCGATGGTACCGAACCATTCCCCAGAATGAGTTTGGCCGACTACTTTGGGGTAAGTACTTCCGCCGACTTCTGTTTAAACTCATTCTTTGGTTCTTTGGCATTACCATTGGACTCACCCTTTTATACGCAATACTACCGGTACCGGTCACACCGCTCATGATGCAGCGTTGCTGGGAACAAGCCTGGGCCGATGACCGGGAGGTTCGGTTAAGACACGATTGGGTGGCATTCTCTGAAATATCCCCTCACATGCAACTTGCAGTGGTTTGTGCGGAGGATCAGGATTTTCTCGAACACGAAGGCTTTGATTTCGAGGCGATTGAAAAGGCTTATAAGTACAACAAGAACCACAAACGCAAGCGAGGCGCGAGTACCATCAGTCAGCAAACCGCCAAAAATGTGTTTCTATGGCCCAGCCGCTCCTGGTTGCGCAAAGGTTTTGAAGTGTACTTTACTTTCTTAATAGAGGTGGTTTGGAGTAAAAAACGGATCATGACCGCCTACCTGAACAGCATTGAATTTGGCGACGGTATTTATGGCGCTCAGGCAGCTGCGCAGTATTATTTTGGCAAAAGCGCCAAAGAATTAAATCGTCAGGAGGCGGCATTACTGGCGTCCGTATTGCCTAATCCCCTGATTTACAAGGCGGATGCACCGACTTCCCACGTGCGGCAACGCCAGCAATGGATACTCGGTCAAATGCGTATGTGGGGTGGGAAAATTGATTATGATGATCCAAACACGCCTAAAAAGCCTGGGAAATAATCTTACTTCACTACAATTTTACCTGTTTTAACTGTTTCTCCCGTACGCACGCGCCACACATACGCACCAGGCTGATGAAGTATATCCTCCGGGATTTCAAGCGCATGAGCACCTGCAGGCAATTCCAATTGATTCATCCATACCAATTGTCCTTGCAAAGTGTACACACCCAGGGTTACGGCCACCGGAGCATATAATTCCATAGGAATGATAGCGCCGGCAGGTGTCGGATTGGGCACTGCGTTGCCAATAAATGGCTTTTTTGTGGCCAAATCACGGTCCTCCCCAGGTAAAGATGCGTTATTGGCTGCTGAGCCATTCACATCACCTACTTTGATCGCTACAAAATCTACCGAAGCGGTAAATTGCAAATTCTGAATCGTAACTGATTCAGGGAAAGGGGTGATAAATGGATTGGTCGGATCCTGAAATACGAAATCCCAGGGCACAAATCGCCAGGAGGTATTATTGGGAAATGCTGTGTTAATGCCCAAAATGAGTTTGTACAACTCCGTAATATCGGTTGAATCGATAAACCCGCTTTTGTCCACATCGGCAGCGATTATTTTATAAGGAGTGTTCAGCGGTTCAACCCCTTCAATATGTTTGGCTATCAGGATCATATCGAAAGTGGTCACACCATTGAGGGGATTATCGTCTTTTAAAACAGATACTGTAATGTTGCTGCCTAAAGCCACATCAAAATACCCGCAGCCACTGGTAGGATCTCCAACCGGATTGGCATAAAATGGCCCGGTTGGGTTGTTGCCGGTAACAATGTATTGGTTCTCCTCTACCCCTTCGGCTGTTTCCGTTTTGGCACATATCGCTACATTCCAGTCCGCGGCATTACAATTTCCGAGGTTATCCATTAATAAAACAGAAGTTTCGCAATATGCAGTGTTTCCGGCAAGGTCACGCGCCCACAATTCAACGCCCTGAGAACCTATCTCGGGACAAATAAATAAAACATTTGAAATTGGGAGGCCGAGCGCGTCTTCCGGAAATCCGGTACCTGTTCCGGCTCGACGAATGCCTATTTCAATGGATGGCACAGTTGTGGCATTATCCGAAACAGCTTGTAAAAAATCTGCTGTCCAAAGGGTAAGCAAACCGGTGGGCATAATATTGGCGCTTAATCCGTTGATACAGGTAATGACGGGAGCGGCAAAATCACCCAACTGCGTTGGATCCGGGCCGGGATTGATTTTATCTGCCACCGGAAACTCTGGCGCTTTGAACTGGGGCTCGAAATGCAAGGTAAGGTCGTGTGTCAGGGCTTCCTGGCCCTTATAAGCTTCTGCGTGTAACCCATTGGTTTCCAATTGCATTACAGTGGAAAGTTGCAGGGGCTGCAAGGCCTTCATGCGAAGGATGGCCATTGGTTCATTCGCTTGCCAGCTCACCGGGAAAGGAGCATGAATCCAACTGGTTGACACACGGCCGGGAAAAAACGCCCAATCTGTGGCATCCGACCATTGTGTTGGCGTCACATCTACAAATTCCAGTTTGGCAGGATCAAAAGATAACCCGAACTGATATCCTCCCCATTGACCTCCGCTACCCATGTAAATCGGTATTTCATACACTTGCCCGACCTGAAGCAGGGTGTCTTTGATAACAAGTTCGGCATCCGGGTAATTGATAGGCGCCAGGGAATCCAGAGTTGCAGAACAATTTACATCTCCAATTTTAATTCCGTAATAAAGTACAGAATCTGGTAGTCCTCCCGTGTCAACCAACGCCATCGCTTCAGGAAATGATGTGACAAACGGATTCAGTGGATTAGGAAAGTGGAAACTTCCA
Source organism: Saprospiraceae bacterium (assembly GCA_016787545.1). GTDB lineage: Bacteria > Bacteroidota > Bacteroidia > Chitinophagales > Saprospiraceae > M3007. The sequence goes on along the minus strand of JAEUUS010000044.1, from coordinate 8,364 downwards.
TCAATGAATCGCCAGGAAGTGTTGTTGGGTAATTCGGAATATATCCCCTTGATGAGTTTTTGAAATTCTACAAGATCGATTGTGCTGACAGAACCACTTTTATTTGCATCCGCAGCAATAAGGCGATATGGATCGGTGAAGGGCTCAATACCCTGGATATGTTTGGCGATCAACAACATATCTAAGGTATTAACACCATTCAGCAGGTCATCATCCTTTTCCATTGTTAAAGTAGCAGTTATACCTTCTCGAATATAAAGTAATACACAACCTAAAGTGTCCGTGAATGGAAGTTGCGGGATTTGATTAAAGGGTGGCACAAAGTTGGCCGTTCCTTCAAGGCTATAAGAAATACCTTGCATCGGAGCATTGTCACAATGTCGTTTTGCACAAAGTACCACCGAGTCATAGCTTTGGATACAAAAACCAAACTGATCGGAAATAAGCACCTCGGTAGTGCAGTTTCCAGCATTATTAGCTGCATCAATGGCCCAAATCTCCACCTGTTGTAAACCGATTTCCGCGCAACTGAATGTAACGCTGGTAATAGAATTCCCAATACTATCTAAGGGGTATCCAATTCCAGTCCCAGCTTTTCGAATAGCAAATTTAAGCTCGCCTTCAGGCGTAACGTTATCGCTCACAGAGGAAATGAAATCAGTATCCCAAACCGTAATAGCGCCCGTTAAATGTATATAAAAGTCTTGAGTGCCCGAACAAACAACCACCGGCGGCTCCGTATCCTGTGGCGGCTGTAATTGGGTTGGGTCTATTGGCGACTGATTTCGTCCGGCAGTGGAAACCGGCTCCGGGCGTTGGGCATTGGCCTGAATGGCAAATAACAAAGCAAGGAATATAAAAAATGCTTTCATAGAAGTGTTAGGCTATAGGATTGAAATGAAGATTAATAACGTCCTGAGATTTTTAGTGACGGGGTGACTGGCAGTCACCCCGTCACACGGTAAAAAACCTACTTCACCACAATTTTACCTGTTTTTACCGTATCCCCGGCACGTACACGCCAAAGATACATGCCCGGATGTGCAAAAGCTTCTGCCGGAATGTCAAGGGAATGGATACCCTCCGACAGCTCTGATTCATTCATCCAAACCTGGCGACCCTGCATCGTGTACACACTGCAGTTTACCCTGGTGTTAGCGTGTAGTTCCATTGGAATAACGGCCCCAGCAGGTGTTGGGTTAGGGAATGCATTACCAATGAGCGCCAATTGGTTAGCCAGTTTGCGTTCCTCAGAAGAAGAACCCGATAAATTAGCAACCGCTGAATTATTTACATCGCCCACTTTAATGCCAACAAATTCAAGGGTAACCGGAAACTGAAGATTTTGAATACTTATTGACTCGGGGAACGGGGTTACAAATGGATTTGATGGATCTTGGAAAACAAAATCCTTAGGCACAAAGCGCCAGGAGGTGTTATTGGGAAATTCTGTATATTGACCAAGAATCAGCTTGTCTATTTCCAATATATCCAATGAATCTACCACTCCATTATTGTCAGTATCTGCGGCAATGATCTTATAAGGCGAATTTAAAGGTTCCAGACCGAGTATGTGTTTGTTTATCAATACTTTATCATAAGTGGTAACTCCGTTCAGTTGATTGTCATTCTTTATTATTGATGCCGTAATGTTACTGCCAACCGCTACATCAAAAAGCCCCGAACCACTAAACGGGCCTCCTAATTGGTTGGCATAAAAGGGGCCGTTCGGGTTATTACCGGTGATGATATATTCGGCCTCTTCCACTCCATCAAATAATTGACCCTCTGGTTTTGCAATAATAGCTACATTCCAAGCCTGATTCTCACAATTACTGTTATTGTCTTGCACCTCTACCACAGTCTGACAAACAATGGTATTCCCGGCCAAGTCTCTTGCCCATACTTCAACTGTTTGAGAACCCAGATCCACACAAGTAAAGAGCACATTATAGATTGGTTCTCCCAGCGCGTCTTCCGGAAAACCCGAACCTGTACCTGCTTTCCTGACGGCTACGTCAATGAGTCCCGGTGTTGTGGCATTATCCCAAACAGATTCCACAAAATCAGATGACCAGAGATTGACCATGCCCGTTGGCATGATGTTTACACTAAACCCGGAAAAGCAAACCAGCACCGGTGGCGCCTGATCTACCAGCTGCGTCGGATCCGGGCCGGGATTGTTTTTATCTGCCACCGGAAGTTCCGGCGCTTTGAATTGGGGCTCGAATTGCAAGGTAAGGTCGTGTATCAGGGCATCCTGACCTTGATAGGCTTCTGCATGTAATCCGTTGGTTTCCAATTGCATTACAGTGGAAAGTTGCAGAGGCTGCAAGGCCTTCATGCGAAGGATGGTCATTGGTTCATTCGCTTGCCAGCTCACCGGAAATGGAGCATGAATCCAGCTGGTTGACACACGACCGGGATAGGCTGCCCAATGCCCTGGTCCAGACCACTGAGTTGTTGTTACACCCACACATTCAAGTTGGGAAGGATCGAACGAGAGGGCAAATTGATAACCTCCCCATTGACCTCCGCTGCCCATGTAAATCGGCATTTCATACACTTGCCCGGCCTGAAGCAGGGTGTCTTTGATTACCAAATTGGCGTCAGGATAATCCACAGGCCCCAGGGAATCAAGTGTTGCTGAACAGTCGATATCCCCAATTTTGACTCCGTAAACAAGTATGGAATCCGGCAGTTCTTCCTCATCTGAAATGTTAATTATTTCAGGAAATGCTGTCATAAACGGATTAAGCGGATTAGGAAACTGAAAACTGCCATCCACAAATCGCCAGGAGGTGTTGTTGGGTAACTCGGTATATAGCCCTTTGATGAGCTTCTGAAATTCAATAATATCAAAGGTTGTGATTGAGCCACTTTTATTGGCATCCGCTGCAATTAACAAATACGGATTCATGATGGGTTGAACACCCGTGATATGCTGGGATATCCGTAACATATCAAGGGTATTAACACCATTTGCAGGAGCATCATCCTTTTCTATAGCAATAACAGCAGAGATGCCCGGAGGAATATAAATGACTCCACAACCATTGCTGTCTGTGACTTCCACAGGAGGGAACGGCAGAATGAGCGGGGAATAGGATATGCCAGGCATTGGTTCATTATTACAACCAGACCGAACACATAGAATCACAGAATCATTGCCTGGATTGCAATAAAAGAATGGATCCTGCAGCTGGATTTCAGCAGTACAATAATCTGCATTACCCGCCTCATCAATAGCCCATAGTTCCAACAGTTGTGGACCTAATGCGGTACAATTGTAGATAGCGGAGAGTTCCGGATTTCCTAAAGCATCCACCGGAAAACCTGTTCCGGCGCCAGCTTTTCGAATACCAATTCTAATGAGTGCGGCAGGAGTCACATTGTCGTTAACGGATGTCAATATATCCGAAGCCCAAATGGTTGAGAAACCGGTCATACCAATGGGTATATTCAGGTTGTCTGCACAAACAACCACAGGCGGCTCAGTATCCGGTGGCGGCCCCTGCAATTGTGCAGGGTCTAACTGGTTTCGCCCGGCAGTGGAAACCGGCTCCGGGCGCTGGGCATAGGCCTGAATGGCAAATACCAAACTAAGAAGTATAAAAAATGCTTTCATAGGAGTGTCAGGTTAAAGGATTGAAATGAAGATTGATAACGTCCTGAATTTTTTACTGCGGAGGCGGAGAGGCGGGGAGTTTTTTAGTGACGGGGTGACTGACAGTCACCCCGTCACTAAAAAACTTCGCACCTCAACGGTGAAAAACCTACTCAGCCACAATTTTTCCCGTTTTCACCGTTTCCCCTGCGCGTACACGCCACACGTACACACCCGCCTGAGATATTGTAGAAGCAGGAATTTCCAGTGCTGCAGGCCCCTGCGGCAGATTAATTTCCTGATGGAAAAGCAGTCGGCCGGATACATCAAGCAAGTCCAATACCACCTGATCCTGAGTAATCAACTGCAGCGGAATCACTGCGCCATTTTGGGTAGGGTTTGGTTGAGCATCGCCGATAAGATGTTGGTTGTCAGGTGTTTGTTCGTAAAATCCAACCAGATTTCCGCAGGTTAGATCGCAAATTTTTACTGCTATAAATTCCAACGGTGTGGATGGTGGATTGCTGGAATTCACCACAATACTTTCCGGGATTGGCGCAGAAAGCGGATCCGGGGATGGGAATACGTAGCTTTTGTCTACAAAACGCCAGGATGTATTGTTGGGCAACTCCCAGTAGATACCCAGGATGAGCTTTTTACATTCCAGTATATCCAGGGTATCCAACACATTGTCTTTGTTGGCATCTGCTGCAATCCATTGATAAGGGTTATCCAATAGGTCAATACCATCAATATGGTTTTGCAAAATGACCATATCAAAGGTACTTACTCCCTCAAGTTGGTTATCATCCTTAGTTGGTGAAATGGTAATATTTATGTCCTGGGGAATGGGAAGATTTGGGTCGAATCCGCTACAACCATTGCCATCTCCCAAATCAAAAACAGAAAAGGGCGGCAAAAATGGAGTTGGAGGAAAGTCAAAATTATAAATAATCTCATCCGGAACTTCCCCACAAGCTGTTGCAGAACAAACGATTGGGAAAATGGGCCCTGGGCTGCAATTGTTCAAATTATCCTGCACCAATACATAGGTTTGGCAGAAATCCGCGTTACCTGCGGCATCCTGACTCCAAACTTCCACAAATTGTTCTCCTAATTCGTTGCAACTAAAGGTAACACTGGTTTCCGGAATGCCATTGTTGTTAACCGGGAAACCTGTTCCTGTCCCGGCTTTGCGTATTCCAATCTGAAGTTGACCTGCAGGAGTGGCATTGTCTTCCATGTATTGCAGGAAATCTGTTGCCCAGAGTGTAATCAATTGTGTGGGCATAATGTTGACACTCAGGCCGTTGAGGCAAACTACGGTGGGGTTTTTGCAGTCCTTTACCTGGAAACTTTTCTCGTGTATCAACAACTGACCGCCACCATAAGTGACTTCCCAACGGATTTTATGCTGACCATATGGAAGTTCCGGCGATACGATACTGGCTGGATTATTGAATGGCGACCATACCAACCTGAAATAGCTTGAATCTCCTGCCACACTCGTTTGCAGGGCAAAGCGATACTTTTGATTACCAGGCACCGGGCGTTCATCAAAGTTACGCGGTGTGCCACCTGAATAGTTTGGATTGAAAGCGTTGTTGAAGTTTACCGTATTCGGACCAGGAAAATTGTCACTGTCAACCACCGTTTCCTGGGTTCCATTGCCGTCCAGATCCAGGAACAACAAACAACGAACCTGAATACTGTCGGGGCAGGTATCTCGGAGAATTAGCTCCAGCTCAACCCCTTTTTCAACCAGGTCATGTAACAGAAGATCATTGTCCCACCAATAATTTTCATTCCAGAACTGGGTATTATTAGGGGTAAGATCGCAGCCTTCAATGGCAGATTGTGCATTTACAATGGCAGGTGCACACTGCGCATGTGCAGATTGGAGCCCGTAAAGACAGGCAAGTAATGTTAGTAGTAGCTTTTGCATGAGATTATTGTGTAGGATGAAAAGTTGGCGTTTTCTGTAGATAACAGGATACCCTGCAACCCGAAAGCGCTGCAAGTTATACGGTTTTTCTGCGAAAAAACAAACTAAAACCTTCGTAAATGTGTCGGCTTTTTACATCGAACCAATAATCCGGTTAAATCCGCACCAATTTGCCCTGGGCAAACTGTTCTCCCATGCCCAGACGCCACCAATACAAGCCCGGCTCAGGTAAGGCCTCAGCAGGTATAGTCAACTGGTGTATCCCTTCGGAATATTGCTGTGAACTTGCCCAAACTTTGCGACCATTTCCATCCAGCAGTTCCAGTTGAACCGTCATAGCCGTGGGCAATGCCAAGGGCCAAATGGCGCCAGCTCCGGTTGGGTTTGGCCAGGGAGAAAGGTTGGCGTCCACCGTTGTGTTTCTCACCGCAATGACGAGTGACCGAATACCTTGGTCCTGTGGATAAACTTCAGGGGTTAATCCTGCAGCAGATAAATCGGAAAGGCTTTCCGACACGAGTACCCGATCCCGAGCACTTACGCGCACATAGAAAACAGGTTTGCCTTTTATTACCCAGGCGGGCTCCGGGGCCGACCAGCTCAGATGAAGTTTACCCTCCTCTCCGATTGTCCAATGCTCTGTTTTTACGGGTAAAAAAGCAGTTGGCAAAACCTCCAAAACCTGTAAAGTGGACTGGAAAGGAAAGGAGCATTGAAAACCGTCAATTAGGCCGGTTTCGCTGCTATAAAAAGGAATATCGTACACTTCTCCCGGTGCAAGTAATTTTTCAGGCGTTGTCCATAACATAGGCTCGGTTCTGGAATTGAGGCTGGACTGCAGGGTATCCACCGAGGAGGCTGATCCATTCACATCACCCATTTTGATTGCCTTAAAGGAAAGATCTGCGGGATAATTTCCAATGGGAATTTTAGGCAAATCATATGCTGTTGGGCAACTGCCAAAAAACGGACTGCCCCAAACCTGACAGGTATCTACAAAAAAGCGCCAGGAAGGGGTGTTGCCCGGAAATTTATTCGTTAAGCCTAAAATGAGTTTGCGTATTTCCAGAATATCAAAGGTTGTAACGGAATGACTTTGGTTCACGTCGGCTGCCATCAGTTTCCACCCGTCTGTAAATGGGTCGAGTGCCAGAATGTGTTTGGATATCAACACCAGATCATAGGTAGTGACACCGTTCAACAATGCCGAGTCTTTATGGGCGGAAAGGGAGAATTGATTAGCCGGGGGTAGCTCATTCAAGGTTGTGCAACCGCTTCCCAGGTTCTGAAGGGTATTTGTCAAATGCGATTGATTCGGACCTTCCCAGTTGAGCTTAAAGGAAACGTCTTGTACCGTCTGGTTATTCCAATAAGTGTTGGCACAAATCCCGGCAGCTAAACCAAACGGACAATACCCTGCGGTATCATATACCAGTATTTCTGCCGTGCAATAACCCAAATTACCAACAATATCCTGAGCCCAAATCTCTATTACCTGACCTTCATTCATGCTGCAATTAAACATGACCGTGTCTTGTGGAAAACTGTTTAAACCAAACGGCCACTCTTGTCCAGCTCCAGCCCGCCGCAGTCCAATAACCATTTGGGAGTCAGGGGTGATATTATCTGAATAATTCAGAAGTGCATCTTGCAAATGCAAGGTAGCGGATTGAGAAATATCCAGGTAAACGGCTAATCCTGGCTTACAATTAACCAACGGCGAAGCACAATCTTTAACGGTAAAATTCCGGTCGCAATAACGCTCCAGGTCATCCTGCTTTGCGGTCCATTCTAACCGGTGCTTACCCTCCGGCAATATTACCGGCACAAAGAAATATGGATCGGCATCAGTATTGAAACGTACCCAACCTATGGTGGTATCTCCGGAATAGCTCACTTCAAGTGCAAATCGGTACAACAAAGAATCCGGCAGAGAGCGGTTGTCAAACCAAACGGTATCTCCTCCGGAAAAGCCCGGGTTGAAGGAGTTATTAGCCATAATGCGCCCGGGCGGAGGCGGATTGTCGCTGTCTATCACCGTTTCCAGAAAATCGTCGTTATCCAGATCCAGGAACAACAAAAAAGAAACGGAGGTCAATGATCCGCCATTGCAACCTTTGGCGCGCACACTCATGCCGGGAACAGCCATTTCAGGCATGTCTGAGGTGCCAATGCTGGGTGCAAAGGTAAATGGTGGTGCGTTCCAGAAATTGATGTCGTTAGCGGTGGAATCGCAATAGACTGGCGCCCCTTGCGGACAATTGGTGATGGTGAAACAGGCTTGCGCAGAAAGTGAGTTTGTCGGTAAGACAAGGCTCAGGTACCACAATACGCATAAGCCTCTCCCCAAAGGCAGTTGTATCGGTTTTCTCATAATCGGTGTTGGTTAAACGGCGTGGATTTTGCAACCCACAGGATAATTTCGCTAGATTTTGGGCTCGAAAAATATTTTTAATACTCAAAATGGCCCGGTTTAATTGCGATTATGCCGCCTTGCCGACAATTTTGAGCCATAATTCAAACTGGAGCTGCTACACTTTTTTTTGCCTAAACTTGTCATAATCATTCGTTTATTCAGCAAATAGGTGGCTTATTACTACTTTTAACCGAAATACACCTACACATGAAACTACTACTACTACCATTGCTCTGCCTGCCCTTTTGGGCATTTTCACAAAATTGGTTGCCAGTTGTACCCGGCGAAACCCAGCATTACCGGCTGCCAGATTCCAACCATATTACACACAGTTTGCGCATTGATTCTACCAAGCAATCGGGTAATAACACCATCTATTACCTCAACCGGATCATT
>JAEUUS010000027.1 GCA_016787545.1 Saprospiraceae bacterium | reverse complement strand
GTCGAGCGCAGCCATATAGGTATGCAGGTTTTCCAGGTAGCGGTCAAGGGTTCTGCATTTTTGATCTTCCATACCTAAGGAGTCCAGCATAAATGCCAGTGCAGGCTGAGGTAGTTTTTGGTAACAGGCCCGCACTTTTTTAAGTGCCTGCGCATTCCAGCGCGCATCGGAATGAAGCGGGGCAAGGCGCGGATCCATCAGCGCCATCATTTTTTGTTTATCCGGCGCCAAATGCAGCCAAATATTCATAAGCCTGAATGCTTCACCTGTTTGCCCCTTAAATACGGCCTCAAGAAGGTATCTATACACCATCAAATACACCGGCCCGTCCATTTGTTGGATAAGTACCGAACGGTTGAGCGCTCTTCCGGCCTCGGTGTGGTTCTCCGCCAGCGGAATATCTACGCCAATAGGCCAGGCAAAAAACCGAAACCTGGGCAATTTATGTACGTTTTCCAGATAATCCAGCGTGCTATTGATTCGAGCTTGCGCCAAAGCCTGATGATCGGTGCCGATATTGTCGGTCCGGCCGCTTACCATAAAAATAGCATTGGTATTAACCCGAGCCCTTTGGGCAAAGGAATCGAGTGATGATCGCGCAGATTCAGACAAAGCGCTATCACCTGGTGTAAAATAACAGGCCGAGCCGGCAATTTCCGGAGGACTGTCATCCTTCTCTGCGGCAGTGAATTTGCAATAGGGCACAATGGCATCCTCCCGGGTGGTATTCGGTATTTTTTGAATTGAAATATCATCCAGGTAATAACGGTTATGATATCCATTCAAGTTGACAGGGGGCCTTTCATCATCATAAAATAAACCAAACAGTATGTATTGCAAGTGACAAACCGGTCTTACCAGCCATTTTACCTGATACCATTGGCCAATCATTACCGTATCAAGCCTGAAAGCGCCGCCCTCCAGCATTTTGCCTGCCGGGTTTCGGATAACATGCGGGTACAGGTTGAAGCCTATAAACCGTGTGAAATCTTCATCGCCGGGAAAGGGTGGCAGGATATACAACCAAAAAGAAACCTCATACACATGTTCCAATTCAAGCGGCGCCGGCAGGCGGGTTGCCAGATAGGATGGTACACCCCGGTTTTCGTGGTTTTGATCCAGGCAGGAGGGCACGTACTCCATTTCCATCATATTACAGCCGCTATGCGGTTTTACTTTGGTAAAATCGCAAATACCAACATTGGCAGCGGCGGCCTGTGCTTGCAGCCGGCAATCGCAGAGGAAAGGATAGCCGCCATTGGCCGTTTTCCAGTGGGGAACAACGGCTGCAAACTTTTGCTCCGTCATGGGGCAGGTGATACAATCTAATGGGGCATGGGTTTCAAAACCGCCATTGGGAAGTAAATTTTGTGCCGGGAGGAAAGCACTGAGACCAAGCCAAAGCAACAAGGTTTTTAAGGCGCGGGGATGTGGAGGCACGAATAGGCTTTATGCTTATAACGCATTAGCATTAAAAAAAGTCCTTGTTCTATAAAAAGTGCATGGATCAGTTTTGTATTGACGGTTGTTTTCATGCCATGGCATTCTTTCTCCGGAAGTTTGTGAGTAGTGCTACACCTAACCAGTATAGCAACAAAAACGGTATCCCTGGAATAAAGAACAGAAATAAAAACTCAAAACCTTTCGGAATGTTCATTTCAGTAACATAGATAACCGTTGCTGAAACAATTCCAAACAAACCAAATATACTTACAAGAATCGGATTCCATATTTTGATTTGTTTTAATTTATATAGATGCAATGAAAGCCATATAATGGATATAAATTGAACATACCGTCCCATTACCCCAATGCCTATGATAGAAAAGTTGTCATAATTTTTGCCAAAATCCTCAGCGTTCTTGCCTTCTGAAATCCATACTTTTAATCCTTCCGGATACAAATAATGGTGAGTAAATTCCCATATGAATTCTACAAATGAAAGAACAAAAAGTAAAGTAATTATCCATCTGCCTGAGCCTTTTATTGTCAAAACATTGCCTTTGAATAGAAATAGGGTTAGTAATCCAAAAATTGCAGCCGCTATGAATAGCATAATATACCTTAAATGTTCCCGCTCGGGATGTTCGAGCATTTTAACACTAAGGTCAGGCGGTGCGGCCAACCCGATTATTCCTACCATCGGACAAATCAGCAAAAAGAGAAGTACGCCAACTCTGTCTAATTGGAAATATCTCAGAAACAGGAATATTATCGCGGCAAACGCCATTGAAATAACCGACCAGATTGCTACATACGCCGTAAAACTGTTCGTTTCTAAGTAGGGAGAATATTTGCCTATTGAAGCACCCACCAAAAATGGAAGAATAACCAAAATCAGAGCAGCCAGCGTTTTTAAAATTTTCTGTTTCATTGACCAGGGATTGAAATGTTAAGTGTAGAATTACGGTGGGGTGTTGTTAAAGTTAATGTCAACTCCAAAACAGCACAAGTCAGACCATCCTGTAAACATTGCTAAAATCACCACATTGGCCCAACCTGTGCGGTTCTTTTACTTGTTGGATGTCACGTATGGTTCACGTCCCAAGTGCATAATATTGCCCATTGGTGCATTAAGCAAGCCGTGGTTATCAATATTGCCGTTGGCAACGGTTTGCACCGCTTCAAAAACTTCCAGGGAACCTGTTGGCTCGATTCGTAGCCGCGCACCTGGCATGATGTTCAGGGAATTCACTTCATTGGATGAAGTGCGAATTATTGGCTGAAAATTTCCAATGCCGGAAACATCCGGAATCAACACATCACAAAACGCATCCGGCACCCGACCTTCTTTCCAATTGGTTGGGCAATTCCATTCCTGTGCTTTGCCGGGTGTGCCGCCTTTCCAGGTGGCGGTTTTTTGGGCGTTTACAGCCGTCGTTGCGAACAGTACAAAAAACAGGATGGAGGCGAATGTGCATGCGTTTTTCATGATGGAGGATATTTTTAGGTTGCAGTGATGTTTGTGTGTGTAACTTTGATGATACAAAGGTGAGGCTACCATCCACCCGGCCAAAGCAGTGCTTTCCCGTTGGCAGGTTTGGATTTCCCGTTTGCACCAAAACCTTATTACCCCATGCTGAACACCTTATTAATAGAAGATAATCCGGACGCTGCAGAGAAAATCCAGTTTCTGCTCCGGAAGTATTGTGCCGACCGGATTACTCTTATGGCTCATGCCTCATCCGGCCAAGAAGGCGTGGAAGCTATTGAAAAACATCGCCCCGAATTGGTTTTTCTCGATATTGAGCTGGGCGACATGACGGCATTTGAAATGCTGGAACGCATTGATCCCATTGATTTTCAGGTTATATTTACCACGGCACACGACCATTACGCTATCAAAGCCATCCGATATAGCGCGGTAGATTATCTGCAAAAACCTATTGGTCGGGAAGAATTACTGGCGGCCATCACCAGGGCAGAACACAACCCAGCCCGGATGCTTCGGGAACAAGTGAATCAAATAGCCCAACACGCCCAGCCCAAAGCCATTTTGCCGGAAAAAATAGCCCTTACAACCTCAGAAGGCTTGGTTTTCAAACAAATTAAAGATATCATTCGCTGTGAGAGCGATCGTATGTACACCATCGTAATCATGGTTGGGGGAGAAAAATTGATGGTATCCAAACCTATGGGCCAATTAGAGGAAATCCTGGATGGGCAAGGCTTCTTCCGGGTGCATATGTCGCACCTCATTAACATGCACCATATCCGGCAATTTGTGCGCGCCGATGGCGGTTATGTGGTGATGGAAGACGGGGCTACAGTGAGTGTGGCACGCAACAGAAAAGACGATTTTCTGGAACTGTTTTCCAAGTTTTAACCAAAGGGAAAACAAAACCAGCCAAAGGGAAACCGGGAAATTTCTGTTGGACTTGAACCTGCCAGTTTTGCTGTATGAAACAACTGATCCTGACCCTGACGTTCGGTTTTTCCTGCCTGATTTTGGTTGCCCAAAATACGGACCCGGTGCTGGATTCGCTGAAGCGGCCGTTGCCCCCCAATATCTCCCCCCGTGAATATGCCGAGCGCCTGGAAGCCATTTTATCCTACACGCTGGACGATCAATACGATTTACCCCACTACAGTCATCAGCTGGACAGCCTTTACCATTGTTGCATTAAAGGCAAAACAGGCAACCTGAGTTTTGAACATCACATAGATGGGATAATACCCATGTATCAGGGAGTGGCCTTGTTGTATATAAATCCCCCCCAAGCTGGAATACTCATTGATTCCGCACGCCAAAAATTCTCTGCAAACGGCGATTCTGCCGGCCTTTCAATTGCTTATATGTACCTGGGCAGTTTGGCCAGTGCCCAGGGAGATAGTTTGAAATTTGCAGAGGTCTATCCTAAATCGCTGGCATTATCCCGACATATTACCGTACCGTACACACTGGCTACCGTATATAATAATCTCGCCATTTCCTGTTTTGACTTCGGGCGTTTTGCCGAATCGGCAGAGTTGGTTTTTCGAATACTCGATTTAATTGACCAGCACCCTACACCTGATATGCTTGAAGGTAAGGCAGGGGTGCTGACTAATCTGGGAGCCATTTACACTCGTTTAGGGGATAATCAAAACGCCCGGGCCTTTGCTGAAAAAGCCCTGCTTGCCGCCCAGGCACAACAGCAGGATTTAGCTGAAATTTACTCCCAGCTAGCCTGGACCCTTATAGTAGACAAAGCTTATCAAAAAGCCCTGGATATTTACGAAACCCGCCTGCTGGCGCCGGGTATACAACCAAGTTTAAATACCATTGCTGCTACCACTTATGCCAGTGCGCTTTGTCACCGGAAACTGGGTAATTTGCCCAAAGCGCTGGAACTTGCCCGTAAGGGAGTGCAAGAATTAACCATCGAAAAACACGCTTCTTTTGGCGCAGCAGCCATGCTGGAATTGGCCAATTGTGAATTTGAAGCAACCTTAACCGAAACCGCCTTAAAGCACGCGTTAATTGCCCATCAAACGTTTTTCAAGGCTAAAAACAATGGCGGCGTAGTTGAATCTGCCGAATTGCTCACTAAAATATATCAGACAAAAGGCGACTATCGCAAAGCGCTGGAATACAGTGATTTACGCTATAAATTCCAGCAGCAGATTGAACGCCAGCAAAGCACCCGACAATTGGCCTTCGGTGAATTCACCCGTAATGCCGCCGCCGAAAAAGCCCGCCGAGAAGCCGAAATACAAGCCCAGCTCACCCTACAACGCAATATCCGATACGCTCTTTACGCCGGCTTAATCGTGTTTGCCCTGTTGGCTTTGTTGCTTTACAACCGCTTCCGTTTTAAACAAAAAACCGCCGAACAACTCGAAGCCAAAAACCGCGAAGTGGAAGCCGCACGTGCACGCGCAGAAGCTTCCGAAGCATTCAAATCCCGGTTCCTGGCCAATATGAGCCACGAAATCCGCACCCCGCTACACGGTATTGCAGGATTCACCGACCTGCTGCTTGAAACCTCCCTTTCCGAAAAACAGCGGCGTTGGCTTTCCTCTATCCATCACTCCACCGACCGGCTCAGCGAAGTGGTGAACGATATTCTGGACCTGAGTAAACTCGAAGCAGAAGAGGTCAAACTCCGGCAGGCGCCCTTCTCGCCCGCGCGTGTGGCCGCTGATGTGTGCGAGGCGCTGCAACTGCGCGCTGAAAACAAAGGCATTCAACTCCAACTGGAAATCCACGAAAACGTGCCGCCCGCGGTACTGGGCGATTCCACCCGTTTGTATCAGATTTTGATGAATTTGGCTGGCAATGCGGTGAAGTTTACGGAACAGGGTAGCGTGACTGTAGCCATTGACGGGGTGACTTCAAGTCACCCCGTCAATGGACAGGCGCTGCAGTTTACCGTTTCCGACACTGGAATAGGTATTCCGGCCGACAAACTGAGCAGCATTTTCGAAAGCTTTCAGCAAGCCTCAGAGGATACCACCGCGCGTTTTGGCGGTACAGGTCTGGGCTTGAGTATTGCCCGCGAACTGGTGCAACTGCACGGTTCGGATATTCAGGTGGAGAGTGAGCCGGGTAAAGGCACGGTGTTTTCCTTTGTCATCGCGTTTCCCCCGGCGGATGTGGCAGCCCTGGAACAGATACCAGCGACGGAATCCTTGTTTTTTACCCAAAAACTCCGCGTGCTGCTGGCCGACGACAATGCGCTCAACCGCGAAATTGCCACTGAAGCCCTGTTGCGTCATTTTGAAAACGCGGAAATCAAGGAAGCTGTCAATGGTAAGGAAGTGTTGGATTGGTTGAAGCAGCAATCATTCGACCTTATTTTGATGGATATGCAAATGCCGGAAATGAGTGGCATGGAGGCCACACGGCACATCCGAGAGCATCTGTTGTCTGAAATACCCATCATCGCGCTTACGGCTTCGGCTACGCCGGAAGAAATAAACAACGCACTGGCTTCGGGCATGAACCGGCATTTGGGGAAGCCATTTAAACCGGCTGAATTAGCGCGTGTGGTAGTCAGTGTGCTGAACCTCATGGCAAACAACTTCCACGATAAAGCACTTGAGGCAAGCTCCCCAAAGCAGAATATCAGAATGCGTTATCCGGATTTTGACCTTCATTTTCTGGAAGATTTTTGTGAAGGCGATGAAGTGCAGATGCAGTATTTTTTGGATAAATTTGAATCGCAGTATCCCCTGGAAATCAACAAACTAAAAGATGCTTTGGCCCGGGAAGACCGGGAGGCTGTTTACCGTTTGGCTCATGGTTTCAGGCCACAATTAGCGTTTGTTGGGTTGCAAAAAGCTGCGGCAACTATGCTTCAGATCGAACAGGGAAGTCGACAAAATGCAAGTTTTGAGGAATTAGAAGCTTTGTTGCACCATATGTGAGGAAACGGCAGGCCACAAACGCCCGAACCAATTGGTCCCGAGTACTTGGAATGTACATTCCTACACAGGCAGACGACGCTGTTGTTTTACTTCAGAAAATGCCCAACATGCTCTCACATTAAACCATCGATTTATTACACAGTCTTAAGCAATCAGGTAATTGTTGTATTGTATTTGCCAATCCTTGTACCATGAAAAAAATCTTTCCTCTTGCCATCCTGATTATAGTAACCAATTCCATTTTTGCTCAAACTAACGTTCGCGCCTGGTATGCCGATGGACAAGTTTGGGTTGTATGGGAAGTTTCCAATCCCCTGCCTGAAACCTATGCCGTGTATGCCAAGCCCACCGTTTTTAATAATACAGACAATGCAACGCTTGTGGGTCGACTTTTCAAAGAAGAATTCGGCCCTGCTGCTTTGCGCGAACAAGTAGACTCCTCGGCTACTTACCGAATTCCAAACGGGAACGGCGGCATTTACCAACTGGAAGCCAACGAAGCCTTGTTTGTGGCTACGCCGCATGAGGCCGGGACATTGTTTTTTGCCGTGGTAGCCTGGGATGAAAAAAACGTCACTCCCGGCGTGAATATCACCCCGTCTGCCGTGCCTTTTCAATACAATCCTGCAAACGATCCGGTGGAATGTCATTTGCAAAAAACATTCATATCGCCTTTCAACGCCACTTACCGTTGCCTGGCTTTTTACATGTGGGCCGATGGGCGACAAAACCAATGGGAAAATCGCCCGGATTTCCCGGTCATGGCCAACGCCGCAAAAAATGGCATGCCCAGCCTCTTTTTGGTCAGTGTGCCCATGGATCTGGATACTTCGCAGCCTTTTCCGCTCACTGTTTGGCTGCACGGCGGAGGTGGAACGGCGCGTCAATCGCTCGCCGGAAGTCGGCAAGACATTCACCTTAACCCCAAAAAAGGCATTCTGTTGGCCCACAACGACGATTTGTTCTGCTATTTGCTGACCTTTTATTCCGGTTTCGAGAGCAATTCCAAACATTTCGGATGGCGGAAAAATTACGATCCCTTCACCGGAAACCCGCCCACAGACGTGGATACGATTGTAAACTACACGCAGCGCCGCTACATCTGGATCGACCAGTGGCTCATGCGCCGTTTTAACATAGACCCAGCCCGAATCAATGTGAACGGCCATAGCATGGGTTCACGTGGCACTACCATATTAGCCAAAACATTCCCGAATCATTATGCCACGGCAACGGTGTTGAATAACGGTTTTCAGGACGACGACCCACCTTCGCTTACAGACGTGGTTTACGGACCTTCCGCACTCAGTTTTCCTACCAATTTAACTGGTTACGATGGGCAAACCATTCCCTTCAATAAGGTCATGAACCTTGAATTCCGACTTTCGATGGAGCGCGACCTGCCCTTGATCCGCTCTTTCCACGGCAAAAACGACGTGGTGGGCGGCAATGAGTGGGATGCATATGTGGTAGAGCAATACCGTACCACCGATTCGCTGGGCTGGGGCGCACAGCTGTACTGGAGCGAACGCAGTCATGGTCCTGATACTGGTCCGGATTACGACGACCACTGGATCAACGGAAATGCAGCCACCGAACAAACCGTGGTAGACGACGTGGCTTACGAAGAAAAAACTTTCCGCTCCGATGTATCCTTCCCGGCATTTTTCAATCACCGCCTCGACCCGCAAAATAACGATCCCGGCGACGGCACCCCGGGCACGGGAGCCGCAGGCGTGGGCGATGACTGGGGCACCTGGGGTGGCTATCATCGCTGGGACTGGGACAACATCACCGATCAGGCCGGCAGCTGGTCGGCTATAGCCTGGCTCGAATCAGAGGCTGTTTTTGACCACGACAACTGCCCAAACAATTTCCTAACGGCCGACATGGCCATTCGACGGCCCCAGCTGTTTAAACCGGCCACTGGGACCACTATTTATTGGCGGGTGAGGGATTTCAACACCAACCAGATTTTACAAAGTGGCTCCACAGCCGTTCAGGACGATGATTTGACGGTAATTCCGCAGATAAAGGTTTTCAAGCAGGATCTTCGGAAGGTGCGCATAGAAGTTTCCACGCAGCAAGTAGCAACCTGGGAACCAGAAAAAAGCACCCTGGAAATCCGGTTATCGCCCAATCCTTCCATTGGAGCATCCATGCTGAGCATTTATTCAGATAAAGAGCAGCAAGCTACGTTGCGGATATCCAGCGTTTCAGGAGAGTTGTATATGGTTAAAAAACAGCTAATCCCGGGAGAAAACCGTATACCACTAATCGAGTTTGGACAATTGCCTCCGGGTTTTTATTTTATCGAAATAGAAACTGCCATGCAAAGAAACACCATACGTTGGGTAAAAAACTAGCCCTACCTTTGCCAAATGAAGAACATTTTGCTGGCTTTATTCCTGCTGCCTGCCCTACTCGCCGCGCAGGATCAGTACATTAAAACTTACGATCATTACTTCACCGATCGGGCCAATGCCATAGAGGTGCTGCCCAATGGACGCATGGTGCTCGTGGGCGCCACCGTCTTGCAAAACAGCAGTCAGCAAGTCATGATGGTGCTGATGGTAGAAGAAGACGGACAGATTGCCTGGACCAGAACCTACACCGCCGAAGCGCCACGCGCTGAGGCGCTGGATGTGTTCCGGGCCAACGACGGCAACCTGATCATTACCTACGATGCCTTCAACAGCGCCGGTGAGGCCAAAGCCAGCTGGATGAAAATCAAACCCGCTGATGGATCGGTGGTCTGGAACAAACGGGCTTTGCCGTCCTGTCGACTGATCCGTATCTCTCCCCTGCAAGATGGTTATTTGCTCACGGGCGATTATGTGATTTCACCCACCGACCGCGATGCGCTGGCTGTCAAAATCAACGAATCTGGCGATCTGGTATGGTTTAACATTTTCGGCGAACCGGGCTACGAACAGCTGGGCGAAGGCTGGCAGGATGCGCAAGGGCTCATCCATTGTGCCGGTTATCACATTGAAACAAACGAATCGCAGGGTATTTACGCCAAATTTAATGCCGCCGGTGATCTGGTGGGTACCATTCTGCGTTATTCCATTGGCGACAACACTGACCTCCTGAGCCATATTGCACCGCTGGACAACGGTGGCTTTTTGTTTGCAGGTAATTCCCAGGGATTCACCGATGGCAATGCCCGCGCCTGGACCCTCACCACCGATGATGCCGGTAATGTCAAAACTTCGTTTACTTACGGTATTTCCGGAAAACATATTGGCGTAACCGACCTCATTGGGCTACCTGGCGATCAGTTTGTGCTTAGTCTGGGTCGCCCGGGCAACAGCGGCACACCGGCCACTTTGATCAAGATCAACGCCAACAACGATATGCTCTGGCAAAACACCTACAAAGGCGATGGCGCCAACAACATGCTTTGGCAGGTGGAAAGTTACGACGATGGCTTCGTGAGCGCGGGCGTGAGTGGTGCAGGGACACAAACCAACATGCTGCTCGCGCGCACAGATCGCAACGGAAAATCCGGCGATTGTTGTCCGGCCGCTGCAGGACTGAAACGGGAAACGGTTTCTCCGGACCAAAGCACCATGGTACCCAACGAAACTACGGTTTTTCTCACGGAAAATGTGGTTTCTACTGTATCTGAGGAAAGCAGCCTTATGCAAACCGTTTGTCAGCCCATCGAAGTGGATTTCCAGATTGCTGACAGCACGCTTTGTCCGGGCGAGTGCACCCAGATCATTTTTCTGAGCAATGCAGCTGGCGTGGAATATACCATGACCATTGTTGGCGCCGATCCTGCTCCGGATATTCCTGGTCGGATTTGCCATACAGAGGGTGGTCAGATTATTGTAACCCGCACAGGAGCTTTCAATGGCTGCCAGAATGAGTTGACGAAAACCGTAGAAATAGGCGCAAAAGACGATATGTTTCCCAATGCCTTCACGCCCAATGGCGACGGCGCCAACGATGTTTTCCGTCCTATTTACCCTTGCGAAGTAGTGGCTTCCAAACTTCAGGTTTACTCCCGCTGGGGCGAAAAAGTATTTGAAACCGTCAATCCCGACCAGGGTTGGGACGGCAAATACAACAACCTCGACGCCCCTTCCGATGTGTACATCTGGCGAGTGGAATACGAAGCAATCCGCTCCGGACAGCAATCAACCTTCATCCAAAGCGGCGATGTGACTTTGGTACGGTAGACGGTCTACGGTGGACGGTCTACGGTGGGAAAGAGTAGTTTAACATTGCAAAAGCTGTAAGTACACATCACAGATCCTAACTCGCAAATCGTAACTCGCAAATCGCAACTCGCAAATCAAATGCGTTTCCAAAAACAAATCATCCTTCCCGAATTAGGTGAAAGGGGGCAGCAACGGCTGGCTGAGGGGAGTGTTTTGGTGATTGGAGCGGGAGGATTGGGGTGTCCGGCGCTTCAATACCTTGCAGCAGCCGGGTTAGGGCGCATCGGTATTGCAGATTTCGATCTGGTGGAGGAGTCCAATTTGCAAAGGCAGGTATTGTACACGGAACAGGATTTAGGGCAGCCCAAGGCGGTGGTTGCAGCGCACAGAATCCAGGCCATGAACAGTGCGTTGACGATTCAGGTGTATCAGGAGCGGATTACCTCACAAAACGCCCTGGAGATTTTGAGTGGTTTTGATGTGATTCTGGATGCTTCCGATAATTTTCCCACGCGGTATCTGGTAGACGATGCTTGTCGGTTGCTGAACAAACCATTGATTTACGGTTCGGTATTCCGGTTTGAAGGGCAGATGAGTGTGTTTCATTGGCCGGTAGCGGGAATACCCACCAGCTATCGGGATTTATTTCCTGATCCACCGCAGCCTGGTGAAGTGGCCGACTGCAACGAAGCTGGCGTGCTGGGTGTATTGCCGGGCATCATCGGCACCATGCAGGCGGCAGAAGCCATCAAATTACTGACCGATGTGGGTACCCCAATGGCTAACCGTTTATTTTGTTACCAACTGTTGAATCATTCCACCTACACACTGGATCTTGTGCCCCGAACGGATGCCTTTTCACAGGCGCCTGCAAGCGCAGAAGCCTTCAGGAAAATGAATTATGACTGGTTTTGCAACATGCAAATGAGTGAATATCAGGATATTGACGGACAAACATTTGACCAGATCCGGGCAGAAATAGCGCCGCAGATCCTGGATGTGCGTAATCTGAATGAGTGGCCCAAAGTGACGGAATTCGAGCATCTGC
>JAEUUS010000738.1 GCA_016787545.1 Saprospiraceae bacterium | reverse complement strand
CCAAAACCTTATAGGTATGGAAACTCCACCCGGCGCAATCAATGCAAATCCACAGCCCGCTTTTTAATCGCTCCGCCGCGAATGCCACGTACGTTGCCCATGACTACAAAGGCATGTGGGTCAATCTTTTCAATGGCATGTTGTAAACGACTGATTTCCAGTCGGGTAATCACCGTGTACAGGATTTCCTGATGTTGTGTTTCGCCACGTTTGCCGTAGCCCTGGTTGCCGGTGAAAACCGTAATGCCAATGCCCAGCTCCCGGGTAATAAATGCTCGGATTTCTTCATGGTGAGGCGAAACCACCGTTACGCTCACATATTCTTCCACCCCTTCTATGATAAAATCCACCGTTTTGGCCGCCGCCAGATAAGTCAACACCGCATACATGGCCGTTTCAAAACCCAGTAAATAGGCTGCTACGGCAAATATCATCAGGTTGAAAACCAGGATAATATCGCCCACCGTAAGGCTGGATTTACGGCTCAGGAATATGGCCAGTACTTCTGTGCCATCCAGCACAGCTCCTCCCCGAATGGCCAAACCAATTCCGGCGCCCAGGAAAAAGCCGCCAAACGTAGCAATCAACAGTTTATCCGTGGTAATCAGCGGGTAGGGTAGGGCATATACAGCCAATGCCAGGCCGGCAATGGCCAACATGCTTTTCAGTGCAAATCCGCGACCGATATGCCGGTAAGCCAACAACATAAATGGAATGTTGAGCACTACAATCAATATGGGCAAAGGCAACCCTGTTACCTCGGCGGTGAGCAGAGAAATGCCGGTTACGCCTCCGTCTATGAAATTATTGGGTAACAAAAAACTCTTCAATCCCAGCCCGGCAATCACTACCCCAATAACAGCTAAAATGGTATCGGAAAGGATATGCCTTGCCGTTATCAGGATTAAATAAAAACCCTTGGCAATCCGGTACTTGCTCACCGCTTCCGGTGCACAACCCAGTTCAATGGAAAGATTTTTCTGAATGAATTTTTCGATGAAATTGGTCATGGCAGAGAGTTTTGTGCTCAGGTTGTCGATTGTCCTATCTTAGTGTCGGGGTTACTGCCAGTCACCCCGACACTAAGATAGGACAATCGACAACCTTAGGAGCCCCACACAAAATACCATACCTGAAGTAAGATATTCATAGCCATGGTTAGCCCAAAATTGACCTTCCCATGCAGCCTTGTGGCATTGTCGAAAGTGTAAAAACGTTTTCCGTAAGGATCGGTTGTGATATCGCGCCAATAATATTGGCTCATGCCCAAACAAATACAAACTACAGCCATATAAGCCGCCAGTGAAAGAAAGAAAAAGGAAATGCCACCGAAACTCAGTATATAAAGGGCAACAATCCAGCCGGAGGATCCTTTTTTGGGTTGTCCAATCTGGCTTATACGTTCTTCCCGAAGGGTGTCAAGCGTGGAATCATCCAGAGTCACACCGCGGGTTTGTAATAAATGCCGCGCCATAGCCGCCGATTCGGGACTCCACTCATCGGGTTTTTTCACCACTTCTTTCAACTCCTCATTGGTGTATTCTTCCAGGAAATGACCTGCTGTAGAGATTTTGCCCTCTTGAAGGGCCTTGAAAGTTTCTGATTCAAACAGCAGATTTACCTTTTTGAAATCATCTGCATACAGTTTGATAAAGTATTTGGGGGTAACCGGACTCCCACCCATAACCGTGTCCATGATGGGCTTGGGCGCCTCTACTTTATGGTAGATTTTGTGTTTTTTTAATAAATCCAACAGGATTTCAGCATCTTCAAGGGTGTGAAACTCCTGAAAAGTAATGAACGGAATAGAAACTGTTTTTGCCATAATGACTTTATTGCTTCACGATCGCCCGGTACGCAACCCCTTGCAACTTGGGTCGGTAATCGCCATTCATCAACTTGTTGTTTTCCATGGTGGGGTAGGTGCGGTTGGATAAAAAGATGAAAATCAGGTCTTTATCCGGATCAGCCCATGCACAAATGCCGGTAAACCCGAGGTGCCCAAAGGTGTTGGGTCCGGCCAATGCACTCATGTTGGCGGGTTGTTTGGGATCGGTTTCTTTCATGTCAAAACCAATGCCCCGGCGACTGCTTCCAGGAAAACGGGTGGTAAACTGTTTAACGGTTTCCGGATTCACATAGTGTCGTCCGCCATAATTACCGCCGTTCAGCAACATCTGAAAAATCTTGGCCAGATCATTGGCATTGGAAAACAAACCAGCATGGCCGCTCACGCCGCCCAGCATGGCCGCTCCCATATCGTGCACATAACCCTGAATACGTTGTTTGCGGAAATAGGCATCTTCTTCTGTAGGCACACAACGAAGGGTGAGGCCTTTTTTCCAGGGATTAAAGGTAGTGGTACTCAATCCCAGCGGCCGGTAATATTCCAGGTCCGCATATTGGTCTACCCCTTTGCCTGTCAGATGCTGAATGGCCCTGGCAGTGAGGTAAAGCCCCAGATCTGAGTATTTGTAATGTTTATTTCCGGTCAGTGAAGAGCGGAAAATTTGTTGCCAAACGCTGTCTGCCCAGGCATTTTCCATGTACAGATCCTTTGCCACAGGGATAGTAAATCCAGATTTGGCAGTGGTACTGTAAATATTAGGCGATGGCAACTTGTCGGTCGTCAGGGTTTGCTGGTAAAACGGTATCCAGGGCTGTAATCCGGCATGGTGTGCCAGTATTTCCCGCACGGTGAGGTCTTTTTTATTGGTAGCACTCAATTCATGCACATAGCCCGACATCCGGTTGTCTAATTTCAATTGCCCGTTATCTACTAATCGCATCACGGAAATGGTACTGGCCGCCACTTTGGTCACAGATGCCAGGTCGTAAATACTTTCATTGGTTACCGGCTCTTTCAATTCATAGGTGTAATGTCCGTACGCTTTTTGCCAAACCACTTTGTTGTTACGGGCTACCAGGATTTGGCAGCCCGGGGTGGCGCCGGTATTGATCATTTCTGCCACTATACCATCCATCAGGGCCAGACTATCCGTACTCATACCAACCGTTTCCGGCGGGGCATAGCCCATTCGTTTTTGCAGGAAAACTTTTTTGAGGCCTTGCCCGAAACAAGCCCAGTCTGTGGACGTAACCGGCAGAAAACCATTCACATCGTGCGCACCAAAAAGACTCTGGGCGGCCAGCTGCTGTGCCATAGGGTCTTCTGTAAAGGCTTGTAACAACAGTGGCGGCTCATCCATCCAGCGGTAGCTGTACGGATTGCCAAACACCGTGAGGGCAATGGTTTGCTGCTTGTTCAGTTTGTTCAAAAAATCCAGTCCGCTTTGGGTAAGTCCGTAAAGCGTATCCCCGGGCGATGGATTAGGGACAGATTTGGGCGGCTTGGGGGTAGTTCGGTACCCGGCCATGCCTACCAGCACCACATCAAACTGTTTCAAGCTGTCCAGTATGCGACTGTGCAGGGAATCCACCACTTCCTTCGGCACATTGAAATGCTTCATGGGGGCGTAATAGCCGCAATAAGTTTGGAAAATAGTGCGGGTGGTATCGCCAATAATGAGGGTTGCCAGTTTCTGGTGTTCCAGATTGGGAAAACCCATGAGGTTTTTTTCGTCTTTCACCAGGGTAAGCGCACTGCCCACCATGCGGTGTTTCAACGCGATTGCTTCCGGTGTGTTCAGATCGCGGCGCAGATTGTTGAGGTCTACACGCTGAGGGGTGGTGATGCCAAGGCGGTATTTGGCGCGCAGGATGCGTTTTACACTTTCCCAAAGTTGTTCCCTTTTCAAAACGCCATTAGCCAGGGCTTCTTTCACAGCTTTTAAACCCACTTCCACGTCAACGGGCAGCAAAATGATGTCGTTCCCGGCCAAAAGTGCTTCTACATCTGCCTTTCCGTCGGGGTAAAACTTTTTCACTCCTTCCATTTCCATGGCATCGGTGAAAATAAGTCCCTCATAGCCCATTTCTTTCCGGATCAGGTCCGTTACCACGGGCCTGCTCAGAGTGGTGGGTCGGTTGGGCCGGTTATCCAGTGCATTCACCTGCAGGTGACCAACCATCACGGAGCCTGCTCCGTTTTTAGCCAGCATTTTAAAAGGGTACAATTCCAGACTGTCGAGCCGAGCCCGGTTAAATGGAATACTTGGCAAGTCAAAATGGGAGTCCATATCAGTATCTCCGTGCCCAGGGAAGTGTTTCACGCTGGCCATTACGCCGCCATCCTGCAAACCAGACATGTATTGGAAGGCTTTTGCGGCCACATTATGACGGTCTTCGCCGTAACTGCGCTCTCCGATCACCGGGTTGCGCGGGTTGTTATTGATATCGGCCACCGGAGCAAAATTGACGTGTACACCCATTCGGCGGCACTGCCGGGCTATTTCCCGACCCATTTCGTACATCAACCGGTTGTCTGGAACGGCGCCCAGCATCATGGCCCTGGGGAAAGAAATGGCATTCCCTTTGTAACGCATGCCC
>JAEUUS010000692.1 GCA_016787545.1 Saprospiraceae bacterium | reverse complement strand
ACGTTCAACACCGTGAAATAATTGAGGTTAAAGCCGGAGGCAATGATGCTTAACCCGCTGCGATCAAACAAAAATTCATCCTTGATTTGTTTGGTTGGTTTTAGCCATAAGGTGGCGGATTGGTAATCCAGACAAAATTGAAACCTGTTCAGGATGGCATTGCCCACCAGCCCATTGCGCCCATTCAGATAACTAAGGTCCTGTAAGGTGTCAACAGTCTGGAAATAAGTCAGAATGTTTCTGGTGTGAAAATTTCCCATAAAAAGGCCGGGGGTTCGACCAACAAAACCCTCTAAATAGCCGCCCAGACCCATTCCAATGTTGGATGGTATAGCATTGGCAGATGGCTGGATCAGGGGATGCGTATTGCTGAATAACATCAATGGCATACCCGCTCCGGTATCTAACAGCAGTTTGATTCCTGCACTGGTATCAGCCCGTAATTGTGCCTGGGTATTGATGTAGATTTTGTTGCGGTATATTTCCACGGGCACAGGCGCGAAACCATGCCTCCCGGGCGAATAGGTTTCACGTTTATATAAGGTGATAATGTGTTTTTGATAATTGATCTTAATGAGATAATTGGCAAACACCCTCCCGGCTAATATGCCATGAACTTCCACCCCTGCATATTCCTCAAACCGGAAATAATCATCTTTTAGCACCAAAATATCTTCTTGTCGAGCTATCACGTCCTTTCCCATGATTTGCAGTCGAATATTTCGGGCCAGGTAAGCGACCAGGTCAGATTTTAAGTCGGAACCTTTTACCCGAAACTCACGGTCGTACCGTACCTGAAGGATATCGCTGATTTCGCGCTTGGTCAGGATCGTATGCTCTGCGCCAGTGTCATAAATGAATTTTAAAGGCAACGGGCCGTTGAACGCTATATTTAGAACGATGAAATTATTGATATATTCAAATGGAATGTCCACTTGATGCAGTCCTTCAGGAATGGTAAACCCGCTTTGACTCCGGCCTTGATGCGAAGTAAATAATACGGTGCAAAGTATCAGGACAACGGTTTTTGTTTTCATAGCAACGGGTGTGGTGGATTAAGCGACATATGCCGTTAATTGAACAGCGAAGGAAACCAAAATTGTGTTTTCGAGTCAGAATTGCTCCGTTTTTTTTACAGTAATGAGCATAATTTTCCCCCCATCGCATAGTAGGAATCAATAACTTTGCGCCTTCAAAATAATACTCACTCATTCACATACTCACCCATTAATGAAAGTAGCCGTTGTAGGTGCCACCGGCCTGGTAGGTACCAAAATGTTGCAAGTGCTGGAAGAACGCAATTTTCCCATTACTAAACTGTTCCCGGTAGCCTCTGAACGCTCGGTAGGCAAAACGGTTAAGTTTCGTGGTAAACGATACAAGATCATTAGCATGGATGCAGCGGTTGGGAAAAAACCGGATGTCGCTATTTTTTCCGCAGGCGGAAGTGTTTCAAAAGAATGGGCGCCACGATTTGCCGACCGGGGAACAGTTGTAATCGACAACTCTTCTGCCTGGCGGATGGACCCGGAGAAAAAATTGATTGTTCCGGAGGTTAATGCTTCTGTTTTGACAAAAAAGGACAAAATTATTGCCAATCCTAACTGCTCTACCATACAAATGGTGGTTGCATTGAAACCCTTGCACGATAAATATACTATCAAACGCGTGGTCGTAAGTACCTACCAAAGCGTTACCGGTACCGGCGTGAAGGCCGTCAATCAGCTCATGAATGAGCGCAAAGGCAAGTCCGGCGAACGGGCGTATCCGCATCAAATAGACCTGAATTTGCTTCCCCATATTGATGTGTTTACCGAAAACGGATACACCAAGGAGGAAATGAAAATGGTCAATGAGACCAAAAAAATTATGGGCGACGATACCATTCGGGTAACGGCTACTACTGTGCGGGTTCCGGTCATTGGTGGTCATTCAGAATCAGTGAATGTGGAATTTGAACAGGATTTTGATTTAACACAGGTTCGCAGCTTGCTGGAAAAAGCGCCAGGTGTGGTGGTGATTGACAACCCGTCCGAAGCGCAATATCCCATGCCTTTGATGGCTCATGATAAAGACGACGTATTTGTTGGCAGATTACGTCGCGACGAAACCCAACCTAATACCTTGAATATGTGGGTAGTAAGTGATAACCTGCGCAAGGGCGCCGCTACCAACGCCGTTCAAATTGCCGAATACCTGCTGTCGGTAGGTATTTTGAAACAAAAACAGAAAAAAGCCGCAACAACCGCCTAATTTTGCCGCGCAATCAATATTCACGTACAAGTCGATCCATTACGTACCGACAATCGCAGATTTATGAAGAACAAGCTTGTTATCTGGGGCAGCAATGCCGAAAATGAGAAAGTCCTGATCGCACTCGAACTCAATGCCGAGTCGAATAAGGTTATGTTGTATTCCTTTCCGGAAAGTATTGTCACCGAAGCCTTTGTGCAAAAAATGATGCAGGATTGGCGTGATGACAAAGAAACTGTTGACTTCCCGGAAGGCTTTCAGACACTTGAGAGAGAACTGACCATTACCGACAGCCTGTTGCCGGATCACCTCAAAGCTGATCGGCCGGATTTGGTGCAACGCGCACAAACCGAGTGGCAATTCGCAGTACTTTCTTCCAAACTTTATGCGGCATACCAGCAGGAACTGGCAGAATTCAAGGAAAAAGTTCAGTCTTTGTCAAATTACGATAACAAAATGTTCCTTAACCTGCGTGCTTTTTGGGACAAGGTTCAGGGGCAAAGTCGGGAACGTAACCTGTATAAGCGCCATGCTGACGATCTTCGTGACGGCATCAATGCACTTTTTGAGCAACTGAAAGAAGTTCGTAAAAAAGTGAATAGTGAGTTTATGGAGGTTTCACAAGGGGTTTATGAAAACTTCAGTAAAGCGCTCGATGAAATAGAGGAGCGTATTGCTACCGGTGGCGCCAAGTTCAACAGCGTGTTTGATGATTTGAAAAAAATGCAGCGTGAATACCACAACTCACGTATGAGCAATGAACACCGCAACAAGCTATGGGATCGGATTGACGGCGCTTTCAAAAAGGCTAAAGAGCGTAAATTCGGTCCGGATGCCAACAGCGGAACCATTGCCGATCGGCATGATAAACGCCTGGCTGGCTTGGAAGATGCGATTAAACGCCTTGAAGACAGCATTCGCCGTGACGATGAAGAATTGAGTTTCCAGCAGAAAAAAGTTAATACCTCGGAAGGTCAATTAGAGGCCCAAATCCGCAGCGCAAAAATCAAAATGATTGAAGAACGTGTTGTTGGTAAGCGCGAACGATTGGCAGAGTTGACCAAAACGCGTGCAGATGTACAACGGCAGGCTACTACGGCACATGAAAAAGAGGCTCGCCAGGCTGCCAAGGAAGAGGAACGTCAGCAAATTGAGGCTAAAAAAGCAGCTATTAAATCAGAAATTGAAGCAGAAACCCATGCCAAAGCTACGGCTGCGCACAAAGAGGATTCTTTGTTTGAAGCAGCCTCCAATGTGTTGGGAGATGTTTTAATGGATGCATTGGATACAGCTAAAGCAGTGGCTTCCGTGGCCGCTGAAAAAGCAGAAGAAGCTTTTGAAGATGTAATTGAAAAAGCAGAAGAAGTACTGGAATCACTGAAAAAAGAAGACAAAGAAGCTCCGGCCGCTCCTCAGGAAGAAGTGGCTGCCGCCCCGCCAGCAGAAGAACCTGCTGCTGCACCTGAGGACGTTGCTGCCGCTACCACAAAGGATGGCATTATCATCATTGATGATGTGGTACACAAAGCAGACGAAGACAAAGCAGCGGATGCGTAAGCGGGGGCTGCGAGTATTTGAGTGTACGAGTGTTTGAGTTGGCGTTGCTTTTAACCACTCGATGATTTTTCCGGTTGTGGCCGGTGTTATAAAAGAAAAGAGGGTGTCTCAATAGTAATTTTACTTACCGCAGAGGGTTCGGAATCAATAGTTTACACCTCTGATGTAAAAATTACTTTTGAGCCACCCTCTTTTTTCTCAGCGCCTTTACGGTAAAAATTACTTTTGAGCCCCCTCCTTCTCCTTTGCGCCTTTGCGCCTTTGCGCCTTTGCGTCTTCGTGCCTTTGCGTCTTTGTGCCTTCGTGTTCCGTCTTTGCGCCTTTTAATCGGTGTCTTCCAGTTCAAACACATCTTCTACCTTTTTTCCAAACACACGCGCAATTTTCATAGCCAGCACTGCTGAGGGCGCATATTTACCCAATTCTATGGCATTGATGGTTTGGCGTGTCACCTGAACCCTTTCAGCAAGTTCCGCCTGGGATATGTTGAGAATAGCGCGTTCCACCCTGATGTTGTTTTTCATACCTTAATTTTTTGAAAATGAGGGTTTTATGCGCAAAATGAAATAAAAACGCGCAACGAAAATCAGCAATGGGGTAAACATGTTGTACACCAGCACACTGAAAAAGGGAAAACCATGGGTAAATACGATGAATGCTATCAGCAGTATGCTGTTGATCAATACAGCCCATTGCAGGGAATCGAGCCGCACCCGCTGAATCCATTCATCCTCCACTTTTTCCTTGGAAAACGCCAACAGCAACAAGCCTGTAAGCAAAGCAATTGAGATTAGTTCATCCAGCAGGGAGAGGGTAACTGGCTTGTCTGAATTCCCAAAAATAATTTGATCTATCCAAAACATACGCTCCAGTCCTTGTGGAAGTGTGATCTTGAGATAATCATCCATATTTACTTCCATGACCATACAGTACAAACCAAGCATCAGAGCGGGGATGGTTAATACCCAGCCAAGGGTTTTCCAACGATGGGCGATCAACAAATGGTTGTTCATAATCTTACTGTTTTAGGTGACAAAAATACTGTTCCAAAAGTAATATATAAACAGCATAATGTAAAATATATTTTACATAATATAAAAAATATTTTACTTTGTGTTTTGGTGTTTTGGTGTTTTGGTGTTTTGGTGTTTTGGTGTTTTAGTGTTTTGGTGTTTTAGTGTTTTGGTGATAGAGGATAAATAACACCTTTGCGTCTTTGTGCCTTTGCGCCTTTGTGCCACACCTTTGTGCCTTTGTGCCACACCTTTGTGCCATTGTGCCACACCTTTGCGCCTTTAAAACTGGAAGGCTAACCCGTTCCTCCAGGCAATGAACTCTTTAGGGGCTCCCTGAGGCAGGTTTTGATCCACGCTGTAATCAAACTCAATGGTTAGGGCCAGGTGTTTGTTGAGATCCACTTTTAGCACCCACTCTGAACTTAGACGATAGTTTCGGATATACCCTATAACAGGCTGCCAGTAGGTCGTTTGAATCAGGGCTGCGTGTTTGCCGGCCCGGAAAGTGCTGGAGATATAGTTGCTGGAACGATGCCAACTGTTGGAAGGGGCATCTCCGGAAAACAAATTTTCTTCCCAGAGCCAGGCTGCGCCCAGGTAAATACGTTGTCGGCCATTTTTCGATTTCAGTGCGCGCCAGCGTACACCCGTGCCCGCGAGGACTCGTTGTTGAAGCAATTGCACCGGACTATTCTGGATTTGTGAGAATGCTTCCCAAGTCCAGGTTTCACTCAGTTTGTAATTATACCTCAGGTGGGCAAATGCCTGACGTGAGATATCGGTTCCCCCAGCTCGTAACCACGCTGCGTTGAGCAACAATAGCAACATGTGCGGGTCGGATTTATACTGTACTTTCACCTGCGACTGGAACTGAAAACTTTGGTTTTTGACCTTGACAAAGGAACTACTGCCGCGCAGGTGTCCGTACCAATGC
Organism: Saprospiraceae bacterium; assembly: GCA_016787545.1. Classification (GTDB taxonomy): domain Bacteria; phylum Bacteroidota; class Bacteroidia; order Chitinophagales; family Saprospiraceae; genus M3007. Next base: position 1,550 of record JAEUUS010000692.1, on the reverse strand, counting down.
ACCGTATCTGAGGTGCCGGTAATACGTTGTTCTTCGATATTGACAATCTGGGCCGGGAGATCCGTGCAAAAAAGGCCAAATGCCAGTATCCAAGGTAGTAGAGATAATTTCATGAAAAATCAGATATTTAGGGCCAAAATAGCGCAAATAAGACATCATATTACACCTCCTTCATCAGGCATCATTTTACCATGCGCAGCGAAATCTATCAAAACCGACAGCATGACCTACGAATTCAATACCGGGGATCATCTCCTTCCAGACTGGATAGTTTGACGGATGGTGTATTTGGCATTGCTATTACCTTACTAATCTTTAATCTGGCAAACCCTAACTCCTTTGAAGACCTACTGACCTTTACCAAAACATTGCCGGCATTTTTAATCAGTATTGCATTTTTAGTAACGGTTTGGGCGGAGCATTTACGCTTTTCAGAGATTTACACTTTGAATGATTTCCGATTGACGGTGTTGAACACCATATTTATTGCCCTGATTATCTTTTACGTTTATCCCCTAAGGTTCCTTACCTTGTTTTTAACCAACTTCTTTTTTCGAACCGAAATACAAGTGAGTATACAGGGCGATCAGGTGCCTTTTCTGATGATTTATTACGGTTTTGTAGCCTTTGCCTTGTACTTTACCTTATACTTGTTTTACCGACGGGCGTCTCAGTTAAAAACAGAGTTGAGGTTGAACGACTTTGAAGTGTTTTATACCAGATCACATATGCGGCGGCTGGCTATTATGTTTGGTGTACCCTTGATTTCTATCGTTCTGACGGCTCTTATCACACCTTTTTCTTATATTTGGGCTTCAGTTGTGGGAGGTGTCAGCTATTGTCTGTACTCTCCAGCAATATTAATTTGGTACCGTCGATTTCAAAAAACATCCAAAACCTATGTATGACTTTGTGACAACACCGCTTGGTTGGTTTCATCTGTTTACCGCGCTTTTTGCGATGGTAGCAGGCGGATTTGTATTAGGTACACCCAAGGGAACCAAACGCCATAAAAAAGTTGGATATGCTTATGTATTTGCCATGATATTGGTTTGTGGATCGGCATTTGGTATTTACCGGCTCACCAGAAAATTCGGTATTTTCCATGTTACGGCAATTGTTGGGTTTGCGACCCTGGCTGGCGGCATGATTCCCATGCTTATGCGCAACCTCGACAGGAAATACAAAGCCGTTCACGTGTGGTTTATGTATTACTCAGTGCTGGGCTTGTATGCCGCTTTTGCCTCCGAGCTTAGTGTACGGATTCCCGAGAAGCCGTTTTTTACCATGGTTGGCATTGCAACTGGGACGATTTTCGGGCTGGGCACCCTTTTCATCCTGCGGAAAGAGAAAGTCTGGACCCGGCATTTTGTGCAGGAATAGCCTGCTAATCTATCATTTTACTGCTTTGATCCAACGCTGTTCCCGCCAGGCAGCCCGGGCGGTTTTATCCTGAAATGTCCAGGCCACCAGTCGACTGCTTTTATTTCCCTGGCCCATTGGGATGGTTTGAACCTGATTGGCTTTTACTTGCCTGAGTGCATCATAAA
>JAEUUS010000687.1 GCA_016787545.1 Saprospiraceae bacterium | reverse complement strand
CAGGTAACCTTTTTCCGTTGCGCTGAGGGTTATATTTGTCCAATTGTTGGAAGTAACACAGTCGCCATGGATACCTAGTGGTTGGCCTTGTTCGTCAAACAGGTTGATGCAGGAAAAATCCTCCGTCTGCGGCGGCTGGTCTTTTTTGCGGTCGCAGGCAGTGAAGAGGAGTAATCCAAGGAGAGAGAGTGTGTAGTAGGTATGCATTTTGTGTTTTATTGTTGGTTGTTTTTCCAGCAGATTTACGCGGAATGTTTTTCCAGCAGATTTACGCAGAAGATCGTTCGGCTTGAAGGCTCACGGAGCATTGCTGCCGCAGGCAGCATGAAAAAATCCGCGTCATCTGCGTCATCCGCGTTCCTGTTCCCATCCGCGTTCCCATCCGCGTTCCAATCCGCGTTCACTGGCCCATGGCGGCTTTCATCCGCGCCAGCAACCCTGAAGCACGTTGGTTTTGCGGCATAATGCTCACTGCTTTTTCGGCGTCAGCCAGTCCTCCAGCTTTGTTTCCATTGTTAAAACGTGAAACAGCCCGCTCCAGGTAAGCATCGGAATATCGTTGATTTTCTTCTGGTGTGCGACGTGATTGTTTTTCCTGGGTTGCGATTACGTCATTTAGTATATTTTCCGCCTCGGCGTATCGTTTCAGGTTATTATAGGCTGTGCCTTTCATTTGTTTGAACTGTAGTGCTTTATACGGCGCAAGGGTAATGGCTGTATCCAGATCGGCAAGGGTACGCTCCGGGTTTACCAGCAAAGCCGTAAATGCCCGATTGAAATAAGTATCTGCATTTCCCGGATTAAGGGCAATAGATTGATCGTAAAGCGAAAAAGCGCGGTTTCGAAGACTGTTTTGGGTACTGGTATCTTTGGCGGTAGCGGCTTTGATGGCAATACAATTGGCCAGTGCACTGTAAACATTCGGACGAGTACAGCCATCGGCTACAGCACGTTCAAGCATTTGTTCTGCTTCCGGCACACGGTTTTCTTTGCCGTACCAGTTGGCTAGCGACTCCATGGCCTGATCTTCCAGCGGATAATATTTCAGCACTTGTTGCCAAAGGGTTTCGGAATTTTTCCAGGTAGCTGTTTGCGCCCTACTCAGCCATAGACACCAGGCGGCAAACAACACAAGTACGCCCATCCACACGTTGCGTAAACCCGGCTTGTTTTGCAAAACATATACTTCCATGGCATAAGTGAGCATAAAAAACAAACCAGCTGATGGCAGGTAGAAATAGCGATCCGCCATGATCACTACACCTACTGAAATAAATTGAAGTACGAGCAACACGGTGGCCAATATCCATCCAAAGCCAAAGGCAAATACCCGTGTTTTGCGCATGCTCCAAATGGCCAGTCCAATAGTAGCCAGGAAGAAAACAGCCCCGCCAATGAATTCCGGCCCCTTCAGCCCTACTTCAGTGGGATAGGGGTAAAAAGTGCACAGTCGCAAAGGCAAAAACGTTTTCACGAAATACATCATGTATCCATAACCGGCAAATAGGATCTTTTTATCCAATCCGAAAATGGAAGAAAGCGCTTTTGTTTTTTCGCCGGGAAGGTTGAGCAAACCATAAAAATCACCACCTTTCTGTACGTTCAGTGCTATTAAACCAAACAGCAGCGACAAAGCGAACATGGGCAGTTTTTCCACAATCCAGGAGGCGTCGAACTTCCGGCCCTTCCAGTAGTCTAACAGGATGCAAACCAGTGGGAATACCACGGCTACACCTTTGGAAAGACAGGAAAGCAGCATGAAAAGGGAGGCCAGCCATAGCTTGCTTTTGCGTTGTGTATCCAGGTATTGCCAATATGAAATAAGTCCTGCCAGAAAGAAAAACACGTACAACACATCCTTGCGCTCGGATACCCAAACCACTGATTCGGCGCGAAGCGGGTGGATGGCAAATAACAGGGCAGTGAAAATAGCTACTGAACGGTATTTGCGATCGGTGAGCAGCCAAACCAGCCAACACAGCAGTGACGCACTTCCCCAGTGCAGAAGCACATTGACAACAATGAAGGATTTGGCATCGGCACCAAACAGGGCTGAATTCAGCCACAACGACCACATGGTGAGTGGGTGGTAATTGAGCGATACCACCTGTGTGGCAAATGCCTTGAAGCTGGCTCCAGTGGCGTTCAACACCATGGGGTTTTCGTACACATACACATGGTCGTCCCACGACACAAAATCATGCCCAAAAGCGCCACCAAATGCGGCCAGAATAGCTGCTAAAAGGGCGCCCGTATTGAGCAGGAACCAGTTTTGCAAAGGTCGGGATTGACTTGCCGTACCGGCAGGTATAGCCGCCGACGTTTTAGGTGATGCTTGTTGGGTCGTTTTTTTCTTTGCCATGGTTTATCTCAACGGAAATGGTCGCAAATTCCGGGAGCAAGATAAGAGATTTGGGAGTCTTGGGGTGTCTTATAGGGTCATTTAAGAGGCATTAAAGTCATTTGTGGGATATTTCGGGGTCATTCAAACGGTTTTAAAAGACCTCCTTATACCCCGGCCTATTACACTTTCCTAACATTACTTCGTCAAGGATCAATCGTAAATTCAGGTTGATTTTATCTTATAGCACTATCACCAGCGCCTGATCCATAAACGTTTTTGCTTCCTGATCCTTACCGGCAATAAGCAAGATCATAGTACGATTTTTACAATATCACCACTTTTTCAACGCTTATTATACCGGCCACATTCAATTGCAAAAAATAGGTTCCAGGCAGCACTCCGGTACAGGAAAGATCGAGATAATTGAATCCTGTCTGTAGTGTTTGTGGTGTAAAGGATTGAACCTGGTGCCCCTGGGCGTTAAACAAAGTAAAAGTGGCTATACTCCTTTCCGACAGGTACAATTGGGTTCTGATCAAACTGCCCCTTACCGGATTTTGCAGAATTTGCCAGGAGCAGGCAGCAGATTCCTTCGGCTCTTTAACGGGAGAACTGGCAGAACCGAACCGCATGCCATTTCCAAAACTGGCTATCCAAATTTCCCCAGGTTTGTACGGATTAAAGCATACTCGTTCAGGGTGATGAAAGGGGTATTGCGATACCAGTTCCCATTGAGGTTGTGCGGCACTTTTTTCATGTGTTACCCACAGTCCCTCTGTTTCGGTTGTGAGGTACATGATTTCCGGATCCTCTGGATCTACGGTTACAGAACTTACACGAAAAAACTGATCGTCTGCGGACATTGGTTGCCAGGTTTGTCCCCGGTTGGTGGTGCGGAATAGTCTTCCCAAATCATTAGCCGGCCCACCCCAACCGCTCCATACACAAGCATACCAGGTGTTTTGACCCGGATCAAACGGGTCGATCACCAGGTCTTTCGCCCAGTAATTCATATCCGGATGATTCCGTTTTTGCCAGTTTAAGCCGCCATTTGTACTGACGAAAACACCGCTGCTATCGCTGAAGGTGCTTCCACTATTGGATTTACGGGCAGACCAGGTTGTTACCAATGTTCCATCATTTAAACAATGAATATTGAAAATACGTCCCGTGTTGGCAGGTGGATTAGGCAAATGAGTCCAAACCGTGTTGGCGGGATTGGAAATACCCTGGGCTTTCCAAATACCGCCAATAGCCGGGTTGGTGGATATGACACCGGCATACAAGCGGTCATTGTCAGTTGGATCTGTGGTAACCCAGATTACCGGATAATCAAAATCGCGCAAAACCGACCAGTTTTTACCCTTATCTGAGGAATAAAGCACCTGCCCGTCTTTATAGGAAGGTTGAAGTCGCTGATCTGTGATGTATGTGGTTTGATAAATATCGTGAACGGATGAAGTAGCGCCGTACCATATATCCTGGGTATTGTGTTTGGCAATCCGGTACATCGTGTTCATGGTATGGCCATTGTAATCGAAACTCCAGGATTTGCCGCCATTCTCGGATCGAACACCTCGTATATCTGTAAAACAACCGAACTGGGTATTGGCATCAAACCAGTACACTTGCCAGCAGGTGGTTTGTTCCATGCCTACCCCCCGGTAATATTTTTTTTTGGGTGTGGGAGCATTGGCGGGGTTCTCATCATCTGGATTGAGGTAGGCCTGGTGCCAGTTGAGTCCTCCATTCCGGGTATGGTGTATAAAGCCAAAATCGGTGAGTATGGCATGTTGGCTGTTCAACCTGTTCACGGCAAAACCCAGGGCAAATCCACCCCAGGAATACCCGAGGTCTCCGCCTGCACCCTGGTAACCGGTAAAAATATTCTGGTTATTGTTTCGCAGGTACACCTGTTGCCAACTGGCGCCGCCATCGGCTGTTTTCATGACTAAGGCTTCTTCATTGGGTGTACTTCCGGCGAGATAGCAGGTATTTGGATCGTTATCGGCCATGGAGAGGTAAACGGCAAAGTCAGCGTCCAAATCAATTCCGTTCATAGAGGCCGTCCAGGTGCCCGATACTTGTTCCATCGTATACACACCACGGATGGTTTGCCAGTAATTATATCCCATATTTGTAGCCCAGATATTTCCAGGATCTCCGGTCAGGGCATAAAACCGGGTGAGGTTGCCGGATTTTCCGCCGCCGAAGCCCATGATCACTTCACCTGCCGGAATGCCGGAAAAATTGGCGCTATTAAACGTTGTGCCGGCATTATGAGATACCAGTATACCTTCATTTGTACCCAGCCAAATGTCGTTTCCACTAAAAAAAGCGCCCGACAATAAAATCCCCGTGCCGCTGTTGGCAGCCGTCCATTTGAGCGAGGAAGTTTGCCCTCCATCTGCTGAAAAATATAGGTGGTTGTAATCAGTCCAGAGTATCCGGTTGGGATTGGAATAATCTGTGTAAATGAACAATTTTTCTTCTCCAGACTCCGTATCGCCAGGTAAAAAATTCCAGGTAATTCCGCCATCGGTGCTTTTGGCCGGTCGTGTGGCGTAATTTGATTCGTCCCAAATTAAGGCATATCTAAGTGCGGCATTTTGGGTAAAGCAGACTTTCCCGTAAGGATTCACGGTCGCTTCTGTAAAATGTACCAGCTCATAGGATTGTCCGCCGTTTTGGGTGGTATACAATCCGCCAAGATCACTGGCAAAAAACATTTCCTGATCGTTTGCCGGGTTGACCGCTGGACTAAACAAAGCGCCACCGCCGCCAATGCCGGTGGATAGAAATTCCATCGGCTGGGAAAAAAGCAATGAAGGAAGTAAAAGCAGGGAAACAAGGAGGGCGTTATGCATAAGAACCGGAATTGGATGAAAATTCTGGTCAATTTATGCCTTTTTTGAGGATGTTAGCGATAAATACCCAGAAAAGTATGAAAAGGGCCCACTTCCTGTTCATATTGCTTCGACATAATCCGGGAAATCTGTGAAAGATGGTTGAGGTCATGTACTGCCCAGGTAGCCATCAGTTGTTGGAGCGTTACTATGCCCAGCACCGGATGGGTACCCGTTTTGCTCAGATCTGATTCTGAAAGATTCCAGCCTTTGAGCGTTTGCAGATTTTCCATGCGGGCCTCCCGGAATTCCTGCAATAACATTTCCAGTGTTTTACCCTGATGCAGATGCAACTGCGCAAACCGGTCAAACGGAGCAAAGGTTTTGTCCTGAGCATCTGAAAGGATAAGCGTAGCACGGGTTATCCAGTCGGTATGTTCTCCGTGGATCAGGTGTCCGATCACTTCAAATACATTCCAGGTGTTCTCCCCTTCATTTTGATGTGTCCATTCCTGTGAAAGCCCGGTCAGCATATGGTTCAAGGTGTCTGGGGTGCGCTCCAGTATTTCGATGCAATGGGAAAGCGAAAAAGCCATGGGGATATCAGGGTTTGGTTTTCAGGGATTCGTCTGTAAAATGTTCGCGGTGTTTGGGTTGCGCAAACTTTTCAGCGTTGAACTGTTGGGAATTGCCTTTGGGAATGGAAAGCGAGTCCCATTTTTCTGCGGCCATTTTACCAATAAAAACGATCTGCCCCACATGATAAGGGTAGTGGGCTAATTGGCGGTTGATGGCTTCCATAACGGTGTGGCCCTGGTTGCGGATATAAATAATGGTGTCCAAGTCTTCTTCCCGCAGCGATTTGAGGGCATGGAAACAAACCTCCCAGCCTTCGTTCCAGATCCGGAGCAATTCAGCGCGGGTACTGATGTCGTTTTCAAATTCAGCATCACGGTTGCGCCAGTCTTTTTCACCATCGGTGGTGAGGAAATCGGTCCAGCGACTGCGCATGTTTCCCCAAAGATGTTTGACGATGGTGGCAATGCTGTTGCTGTCGTCGTGGTATTGCCAAAAGAGTTTTTCGTCTGAAACCTGATCGAAGGTTTTATCGCCCAGGCTTTTGTAGTACTCCAGTTGTTTGATGGCGCTTTCCAGATAGTTTGTTTTCATACCTTAATTCTGAGTTGTTTGATTCTTTCTTCAAAACCAATATCGGTGGGTAAAGGATCAACCACTGCCGAAAATAACGACAAAAATTCTTCTGAATGGGTATGGCTGCGCATGGTTCGCAGATTGAAGTGTGCCAGCCGGGTCCACATCAGGGTTTTCAACACGGTTTTATCCTGATTCCAC
>JAEUUS010000079.1 GCA_016787545.1 Saprospiraceae bacterium | reverse complement strand
ATTGATTCTCTGGCTATTCGGGTGCAGCATGGCGAAATTCGCGAAGCAATTATGGCCATCAGCCCAACCATTGAAGGAGAAACTACGATATTTTATCTATCCAAAAAACTGCAACCGCTGGGCGTTCAGGTGAGTACCATTGCCCGGGGTGTTTCGTTTGGCGGCGATCTGGAATATGCTGACGAACTTACCCTCGGGAGGAGTATCGTGGCGCGCACCCCGTATGCAGGCAAGTAGGAAGAGCCGAGATTCTCACACCAGACGGGTAAAAATCCCAAGCCCCGTTGTACTTTTGTCGCCGGTTTTATCTGCCCTGCTGCATCCTGTAACAGGAACCTGTCAAACTTGCTCTAAAGCCGCTATTTTTTGCCCTTCTCCCTGTAACTTTCTCTGATTTAGCCTTGACTGACTTGCGTTTATGAAACAATCAACCATTAAAGATTCGATTTCAATAAGCGGAGTAGGCCTGCATACAGGCCGAAATGTAACGCTTACCTTTAAACCTGCCGATGCCAACCACGGGTACCGTTTTCAACGTGTGGACTTACCGGAACAACCCGTAATTCCCGCAGATGTGAAGCTGGTATATTCCACCAACAGGGGAACAACCCTGAAAAGTGGTGAAGCCCAGGTTTCCACCGTGGAACACGTGCTTTCAGCGCTTACCGGTTTGGGTATTGATAATGTTCTTCTGGAAATTGATGGTCCTGAAATGCCAATTATGAACGGTACTTCTATGCCTTTTATTGAAGTGCTGAATCAGGCAGGAAGGGTGGAATTGACTGTTGACCGGGAATACTTTGAAATTACAGAGCCTATTTCCTATAAAGATGAGGTAACGGGCACCGAACTCCTGGCCCTGCCTTCCGACCATTTCGAGGTCACCACCATGATTGATTTTAACTCAACGGTGTTAGGCCCTCAGTTTGCCGCCTTGAACGATCTGGCTGAATACGTGAGTGAAATAGCGCCCTGTCGCACGTTTGTGTTTCTCCACGAACTGGAAAAACTCCTGGATCTGGGCCTTGTTAAAGGCGGCGATCTGGATAATGCCATCGTAATTGCTGACCGCCGGATGGATCAGGATGAACTGGACAGCCTGGCCAAAAAGATGGGTAAACCCAGCATTAAAATTGAATCAGAGGGCGTACTCAATACCGTTAAACTTCATTTTCCTAACGAGCCGGCCCGCCATAAACTGCTGGACGTGATTGGTGACCTTTCCCTGATCGGCAAACCCATTCGAGGTAAAATTGTGGCCACCAAGCCCGGACATACAGCCAATATCGAGTTTGCAAAAATCCTGAAAAAGCACTATCTGGAAAAACGCAAACTGTTGGGCGTACCAAAATATGACCCGGAAAAGGAACCTGTTTTGGATGTAAACGGCATTACGGAGATTTTGCCGCACCGATATCCTTTTCTGATGTTAGACAAGGTGATTGAAATCAGTGAAACCCACATTGTAGGCGTGAAAAATATCACGATGAACGAAGGGCTTTTTCAGGGGCATTTTCCGGGTAATCCGGTATTCCCGGGTGTACTGCAAATTGAAGCATTAGCCCAAACCGGCGGTATTCTGGCGCTCCATGCCATGCCCGATAAAGGCAACTGGGATACTTACTTTCTGAAAATTGACAATACTAAATTCAAAGCCAAGGTGATGCCCGGTGATACTCTGATACTCAAAATGGAATTGTTGGAACCAATCCGCAGAGGTATCGTACACATGCAGGGAACGGCCTATGTTGGCAATAAAATTGTATCCGAAGGGGAATTGACCGCTCAAGTGGTACGCCGCACCAAGGAGGCTCCTGCC
>JAEUUS010000076.1 GCA_016787545.1 Saprospiraceae bacterium | reverse complement strand
TGGAATAAAGACCACCGCCGGGCCGAAATAGGATACGTGATGGAAGATGAACAATACCGCCGGGCCGGACTGATGTCGGAAGCCGTTGAGGCTATAGTGCATTACGGGTTTCAAGCGCTGCAACTGCACCGGATTGAAGCGCTCGTTGGGGTTAATAATGTGGCTTCGTTAAGTATCATGCGCAGGTTTGGTTTTGTGCAGGAGGGTGTTTTGCGCGAACATACCTGCCAGAATGATGCCTATGAGGACTCTGCACTTTTCTCTCTGCTTGATTATGCTTATATAAAGGACCGATAGCTGCTTGTAGAAGATTTTCGCAGGCATCCGCTAAATTTGTGCAAAAATCTACCTCCCATGCGCATATTATCCCTCCTGCTCCTGGTCGTGGCGCTTTCTGCCCATCAGCCAGCCGAAAACCGTTACCCTGAATCCGTAAAAAACGCCGCACCCAAGCCCTGTGTCAGCTTCACCTTCGATGATGGTATTACCACCCCTCAGGCGCATTATGCCTTTGAAACATGGAATCAAATGCTTTTGCAAACCATGGAGGAGGCTGGCATTAAGTCTGTGTTTTTTGTTACCGGCGCCAACAAGCTCGATGAAAAAGGGAAGTTCCTGCTGAACAGTTGGGCTGCAGCCGGACACAGCCTGGCCAACCACAGCTACACGCATCCTAATTTTAGTCAGGATAAACTTACGGCGCAGGATTTTGAAATGGAATTGCAACAAACAGACCAGGTCATTGCCGCTTACCCAACCTATGTTAAACTATTTCGTTTCCCTTATTTAAAAGAAGGAAAATCAGCGGATAAAATTGCACAAATCAGGGCTGTTCTGGCCAAACATGGTTATAGAAACGGCTACGTCACCATAGACGCCTCTGACTGGTTTGTCAATGCACAATTACTCAAAAGTCTTCAAAAAAACGGTCCCAACGATCCTAACATAGAAAAATACCGCGATTTCTATGTAAAACATATCATGGATAGAGCAAATTACTATGAAAACCTGGCGTATCAATTAACCAACCGGCATATTAAACACACACTTTTGCTGCATCATAACCTCAGCTCCGCCTTGTTTCTGGACGATTTGATTCAGGCTTTCAAACAAGCCGGCTGGGATATTGCAGATGCCAGCCAGGCATTTCAGGATGATATATTTAAACAGCTTCCAACAACCGTACCGGCTGGTGAAAGCCTCATTTGGTCGTTGGCCAAACAAACCGGACAGTATGAGGCGCAATTGCGTTATCCGGCAGAAGACAGCAGATATGAGCTTAAGGCTATGAAGAGCCTGGGCTTGTATCAGGAATAGGCAGCCGATGTAGATATCTTATTCTCTGTTATAACCACGCCACACTTCCAATGGCAAAATTTCCTGTATTCTGGAAACTGCCTCCTTTTATATGAACTTTAAAACGCATTGCACAGCTTTTCTCCCCACAGCGCTGATCCAAGTCTACCGCAACATCAAACGCAAGTTTTCCTCCTTCCAAAACCGCTCTCCCAAAGAGGTCTTTACCCATATATACCATACCAATCGCTGGGGAAGTGCCGAAAGTGTTTCAGGAGCCGGATCGGAACTCAGGCATACCGAACGCTTGATCAAATCGCTGAACGAGTTGTTCCAACAACTGGGTATCAGATCAATCCTGGACCTTCCCTGTGGCGATTTCAACTGGATGCAGCAGGTAACTCTGGAGGGGATAAACTACCTCGGCGCCGATATTGTGGAGCCGCTCATTGCGCAAAATCAGGCAACATTCAGGCATTTACCCCAGGTGCGTTTTGAGGTTTTGGATTTACTGACCGACCCCTTACCACAAGTGGATTTGGTGGTGGTCAGAGATTGTCTGGTGCATTTTTCCTTTCCAAACATTCAAATGGCCCTGAAAAACATCAAACACTCTGGCAGTACCTATTTGCTGGCCACTACCTTTACCCAATTATCCCGAAACAAGGATATCATTACCGGGGAATGGCGACCGGTAAACCTGCAGCTGGAGCCTTTTTTGCTGCCGCCGCCCATGCTCCTGATTGCAGAACAGTTGGATACAACGGATAAAATCCTTCAGTCCAAAGCATTGGGTCTTTGGCGGGTGGAAGATTTGTAAAAACATGTTGGGTCGTTTTAGCCTGCTCTATACAGCGCTTTTTATAGCCTATTCCTTAGTCAACCGGTACGATGTCTGGCTGACACTGCCTCCTGCATCTATTCATCAGTGGCGGCAAGCCGACGGAGCAGCCATTGCCTGGAACTATGCCCGGGACCCTGATTTTACGAAACCGCGTATCAACAACCTGTTTCTTGCCTCAGACGCCCATGCTGTGGGTGAATGGCCGGGGTTGTATTGGTTAGCAGGGAATATCAGCAGAATTCCCGGCGCCCCGGATTATCCGCTGCGCTGGATTGGCTGGTTGTTGTTGTATGCCGGAGGCTGGGCATTTGGCTGGATGGCCTTGCAATGGGTGCGCAGGCCCATGATGGCCGCAGCAAGCGCGCTGATTGTACTCAGTGTGCCGGTGTTAAGCTATTACGGACCTTCCAGCTTACCCGATGCCCCTGCGTTTTGCGCGGTGTTGTTCCTGATGGCTTGTTTGATGCGCGCCCATCAGCGACAAAACCCGGGCTGGCTCGGCGTCGCCACGCTGGCGGCCATATTGGCCATCTCGCTGAAAGTCAGCTCTGCCATCCTGCCATTGGCGTTGATGATCGTCTGGTGGCAGGGCAAACAACTTCGGCAATGGAAGAATTTCCCGCTGTGGAACGGCTATTGGCCTGTGGCGGCTCAGCTTATCCTGATATCGGCTATTCTATTGGTACGTCTATGGATCTATCGTTATAATGCGCAACACTATGCCGGGTATTTCCTCAGCAGCACACGCCCTGTTTGGCATTACGACAGCGCCTTTATCCTGGAAACCATTCGGTTGGCATCCCGGCAGGTAGCGCCCTATTTTGTATCCATCGGGCTAGGCGCGGGCGCTTTGGCAGGCGCCTGGGCGTATGTGCGCGCGTGGAAAATGCTGTCATTTTGCTGGAAATACGTGCCGGCTTGGTGCCTGGCAGGGAGTGTGGCTTATTCCCTGCTCTGGTTCCGCATGTTTCGGGAGCATGATTATTACAGCCTTTGCTTATTGATTTTGCCGGTTTTGATGTGGCTGTTTGCCCTCCTAAAATGGCCGGAATGGTGGAGTGGCACCTCAGGTCGTATGGCGCTGTGGTGGTTGTGCGGACTGGGATTCATGCACAGCCATGTGGTGATGTCCGGCCGACTTCGCACCACCGGGCCTAATTACCTGCCTGCAGCGGCTTTTCTAAATGAACAAACGCACCAAGGGCTCGGCTTGCCCAAGGATGCCCGCTGGCTTTGCCCGGAAGATCCATCGCCCAATACCCATCTGCTGGCGCTACGTGGATATGGCTGGACGGCCTATAATTTTGGGCATCAGGTACCGGCAGATACCATTCGATTATTCCAGCAACAGCATCAACTCAGCCACCTGGCCTTGCGCGATTCCACGCGATATGATTCGGTTTACCGGGCGTTTTTCCCTGTGAAAGTAGCGGGTGTGCAGGGATGGTATTTTTATGGGATGAAGTAGCACAAGGAGTCCATTAGCTTTTTACAAAGGAAAACCATTTGACAGCGCCTTCACTTTCCATACGTATCCGGTAAAGCCCTGCCGGTAAATGCCGGATATCCCATACAAGATGAACATGCTGCCCTGCATAGGATTGATGGGCTACCTGCGTGCCACGCGCATCATAAACATCAAGTTGCAGGTCCTGGGCCGTATGCAAATCAACCATCAGCGCAACCTGTTCCACCGCAGGATTTGGATAAAGCGCCGAATAAACCAGATTGAGCAGATTACTCGCGCTACTGGTTTCGGTAACATCGGCACAATACGTTTCCGAACACCCCAGGCAATCCGTAATGGTAACACAATAGTTTCCTGGTTCAAGACCCTGAATTTCAGCAGTCGTTTCCCCGGTATTCCATTGAAACTCATAAGGAGAACAACCCGTTTGAGGATCTACAGAAACGGATCCATTGGTTTGGTTAAGACTACAAGGTACAATAACCGGATTGAGTACCCAATTAACCGGATTGCTTTGGATGGAGGTAGAAACACCCGCACTTAAATTGTAATAAGTACCGCTGGCACTGGAACGCAACTCAACTCCACGTATGGTATACGTGATGCCACCAGATCCAGGACATGGATCAGTATAACTTGTACCTGTTACCGGCCATTGATTCAGTAAAACAAGCGAGGTGTCGGTATCCGTCTTTTTGTAAATAAAATAGCCTATAGCAGCAGCAGCGCCTTGCCAGGACAGTTGAACATTCAGCCCATCCTGACTGGCGGTCAGGTTTTCAACTGGTTCAAGTATATGCATTCTGAGCGTTGGATCTCCCATCAAGGCAGTATGCACGTAAATGCCATAATAAGGCGGCAAATACCGTCCGGTATTGCTCATGGTAATTTGAGCAGAATAGCCGATATGCTCCCCAAGTGCCATGTGATGTAAAAACCAATTAGGGCGATCCGCCCAGGTACTTGCCAGACAAGTTCTGGAGGCAATGGCTGCACGCAAAAAATTATTGGGATAATCCCAGTCACCAAAATAAGAACCAAACAACAAGGTAAATACCGTTTGCAAGGAATCCGTGGTAAAATTTGTAGTGCTTGAAATATCGGAAGCGCTTTCAGGGCCTCCGCCGCCACATCCAAACGACCACATATAAGATTGGTTGGTCAGCGTTTGTCTGTAGGGCAGTTCTTTAACTTTGGAGAAGCCAAACATGGCAGCAAAATTTTTCCAGCCTGGTTGACCTAAAGCTTCCAAATCTAACGGAAAATTATTGTCCAACAGCGCTCTTTCCATCGCCGGGGATTTACCCGTTCGCCAATGATGATCCTTATCCAGATACCGTCGCAATAATTGCTCCTCAGATTCCGGGAATTTCGTCATATTGGCAAAATCAACCCGCCCCACCTGGAGTTTCAACGGGGCGGGGAAAACGTTATTATCAAACTTTCCATCACCTGGAACATTATCGTGCCGTGTTCCCGGACTGTTGATGTTAACGGTCTGGTCTGTCCAAATGCCATCCAGACAACCATAATAGCCATCGCTTGGCCAGGCGCCTCTATGATCGCTATGATGCCCATCAGGTGCGATTTCTCCGGAATAAGGCACCGGCACCCGACCCAGCAGAAACAATGCCTGATGAACATCCGGATAATTGGCAGCCCAGGTAACTATGTAAGATTTAACCACTGTGACCGGATCATTACGATCCACATAAATGGCATGGGCATTCCAACCATCTGCTTCAATATCAGCAAGTAAGCGGATAATTTCCGGGGCAAGCAACTGTTTAAAGGTACTATCAACCACAACAAGACAGGCTCCCCGGTGATGAACCGGCGGTACTTTTATCCCGGAATAGATATACCCGCTTCCAAAATTTGGCGTACCATTTGGAAATGGAAAAGCCGGCAGACTCTTGATAATCTGATATTCATAAGCCACACCTACCGTTACGTTGGTATCCGTCCAGCTGGTGCTTCCAGCGCCCAGACTAACCAGGCTGTCCACCCAAACAAGGTCGTTTTTTGCTTTTCTCCTAATGGTATAGCCACCATTTAAAGTATCCAGCACCCACTTGAGGGTTATGCCTGGTGGAGATTCCTGAACCTCTGCCTCCAGTATCACTGATTGCCTTGCATCAATGATATCCTGTGAATAGAGTATTGTTGTCCCCAAACACAAAAGCGATAGCAGTATACCCGAAATTTTCATGGCAGATAAGATTGTTTGATAACTGGTTTTGGCCGTTGCTGTTGGCGGGATTGCCCAACATGCTACACACGCTATTGCACCACAACCTTTTCCACCCGCCGAATCCCCGCGCCTTGTAGCGTAACCCAATAGATGCCGGGTGTAGCGGCACGCCACTCCAGATTGTCCATACCCGGAACCGGGAAATAATGGCCCATTACCCGACCAGCGGCATCCATGATGGTGATCTGTTCCACCTGAATATTGCTCCAGCGCAGCGACACAGGCGCGCCTGCGCGAGCCGGGTTGGGATACACGGCAAATTCGGCGCCTGACTCCAGCTCCTCTTCCGTATCTGAAAACAGGGAACAGCTTTCATACGGACGGAATTCGCAAATGACGTTTTGTTTGATTTCAAAATCAGACGCTTCGGCCAAATCGTTTACCACAACCCCTCCTACGCCCAGTATACCAGGCGCATCATCAATGTCAAACGCCGGGTTAAACAAGGAGGTAAATCCGGTGAAATCACTGTAATTGCAGGTAACTTTAAAATTGGCATCCAGATTGATCAGCAGCGGGTCAAAACGATTGCCATTGCCGCCGTAGCCGGTCCAGTTGGTGAAGCCTTCAATTAAAAAACTGCCTTCCTGCGGGTGCGCGCGGAAGCGCGGGTAATGCGAGCTGCCCAGGTTGTAGGTTTTCAGGTCTACCAGCCCTCCGGTGGCCGTGATGGTGAGCACCGCGTATTTGTTGCCCACAAAACCCACCGTGGGAAAAGAATTGGTGGCGCACATAATGGCCAGATCGCCATTGGGTTTTTCCACGGCGTTGCTGGCATTTTCGAAAGAATCGGGTCCGCCGCCGGTTACCACACGTGTCCACTCCACTTCGCCGTCGGCGTCGGTTTTGATGATGAGAAAATCGCCATATCCCTGGAAATTGGTTTGCAGGTTGGTGGAGGAGCCGGTTACCAGCAAACCACCGTCGGATGTAGTCATTACACCATAGGCATGGTTGGCCTGAGGCGCAGTGCCTTCTCCAAACACCTTATGCCAGAGCACGGTGCCGTTTTTATCCATTTTAACCAGATTGGCGTAAAATGTGCCACCAGTATGGATGTAGGAACCCGCAGCCACCAGACTTTGATCCGGTAATTCAACGATATCGAACGAACGGTCTACGGCATTTTTGTTGCCCACCGTGCGGGTCCAGAGAATGTTGCCGGCCGGACTTACCTTCATGAAATACTGATCGGTATAGCTATTATTAGAACCAGCATCCGTGCCAAAAGAGCCGGTTTGTCCGGCAATCACGATATTGCCATCGGAGGTAACAATGGCCGATTGGGCCACATCCTGGTTGTTAGTTCCTCCACCAATGCGCCGGGTCCAAACCACGCTCCCATCGCCGGAAACCCGCGCCATGAAGATGTCGTTGCGCGGTGTGGTGAAAAAGAAGCCCACATTGCCCACCAGCACAAAATCTGTTTCAGAAATCTGCAACACCCGGCCGCTCGTGTTATTGGCCGATTCCGTGGCCTGGTTGAATACCTTGGCCCAAACTACCTTGCCCTGACAATCCAGCCGACAGATATACGGATAAAAAAACGCACTTCCTACCGGGCTCTGCAGCAAGCCGGAGCACACATATCCGCGATCTTCGAGCGGCAATACATCCTGCTGAATCATAGGAGCGCCCAACTTCGATTCGTAACGCCATTGGAATGAGTGTTCATCCTGTGCATGCAATTTGAACAAGGAGAGAAGAACGCAGATAAGGGAACAGAGTAGAGGTTTCAACATAGGGAAAGTGGATGGTGATGGAGGCAAATATAATACTGAACGCTGGTTTAGAACGCGAATTTGGAACGCGGTTGGGAACGCGGTTGGGAACGCGGTTGGGAACGCGGTTGGGAACGCGGATGAGAACAGGAACGCGGATGACGCAGATGACGCGGATTTTTGGGCTGCCTTCGGCAGCCTATTTAGGGGAATTTGAGATTTCAGCTTTTTTCAATGCCAAAATTGCCGCAGGCAATTTTAAAAATCCGCGTCATCCGCGGCATCCGCGTTCCAAAAAAATCCGCGTCATCCGCGGCATCCGCGTTCCAAATAAATCCGCGTCATCTGCGGCATCCGCGTTCCAAATAAAATCCGCGTCACCCGCGGCATCCGCGTTCCAAAAAAATCCGCGTCACCCGCGGCATCCGCGTTCCAAATAAAATCCGCGTCACCCGCGGCATCCGCGTTCCAAAAAAAATCCGCGTTCCAAACCCGTGTTCAACTGAACAATGTTTAAGAATCTGCGTTCCTTTGCTAAACAAAATTGATTTGGAATGCCGAACTGGTTGCTTTACACCCTCATTACCCTGGCCGCATACGTCGGCATGGAATTTATGGCATGGTTCACCCATAAGTTCGTCATGCACGGTTTCCTATGGAAATGGCACGAAGATCACCATCTTCCCAAGCATGAAAAGGAAGGTTTTTTCGAGAAAAACGATCGCTTTTTTCTTGTTTTTGCCATTCCAAGTATGATTTGCTACATCACAGGAAGTCTCACCGTGCATTTCTGGGTGCTGTTTGTAGGCGTGGGTATTTCCTTGTATGGCCTTACCTATTTCCTTATCCACGATGTGTATATCCACCGCCGTTTTTCCTGGTTCAAACAACTTGACGGAAGTTACAGCCGCGCAATACTTCGCGCCCACGGCGCTCACCACGCCAAACGCACCAAAGAAGAAGGCGAGTCCTTTGGCTTGCTCGTGGTTGATCCCAAATTTTTCAAAAAACGCAGCCGCAAAGAAGACGACGCACTGATCAAGAATAATGTGGATTGAACGATGGCACGATGAATGGTGCGCTTGACTCCATTTGTTAGCTTAAATGCTTCCTCCATCGTTCATTGAGCTTTGGGCTGGAAATAAAAAGTGAGAGTCTCACTCAGAGTGAGACTCTCACTTTAATTTTCCAGCCCAAAGCCCCCCCCCTTCAAACCCTTCAAACCCCTCAAACCCCTCAAACCCCTCCCCCCATCGTCCCCAACAACCACTCCCGCTCCGACAAAGGCTTGGTTTCCCTGATCAGCTGCTGAAGTCCCAGAAGCTCTTCCTCACTGAATTTCTTTTTGCCGCTTTTCCACTGCATCAGTTTGCCCGTAAACTGAATGATGTTCCGGTACGTGGGCGCGTGGTACGCCAGCATTTTTTTTCTGCTCACAAAACGCTCAAAGCTGGTCAGAAAGCCCTCCAAAAGCCGCCATTCCCCGGTTTCAAAATACACTTTCATCAACGAAACCCGGGCGTCCAATTCCAGAAAAACATCGTCGAACGTCAGATCCTGCAGCAGGGTTTGCACCTGATCATAATCTCCCTTCTGATAACTGAGCTTTGCCCTGCAAAACCGCTCATAATGGTTCCGGAAATCCTCCGCCAACAAGGGTGAATAGGTGGCCAGAAACTGTTCCACCCAGGCTGTTTCGCCCAGCTTAAGGGCCGCCGCTACGATGTTTTTGTAAGAAAAACGACTCAAAAATCCGTTTTCCAAAAAAGTACCCTCCGTCAGCCCAAACCGATAAAGCTCAAATACTTCCCGCAAAAAAGCCGACTCATCGGTGTTCAATCTTCGGATACAATAGTTGATCCCGAACAGCAACATATCTCTTAGCTCTGTTCGCGACAAACAGGACGGCGCCAGAGGCAACAACTGCTTGTATGCCAAAAAATGCTCCCCTGCAGCCGGATCTTGTAAACAACGGTAACTGTGGTAATAAAGGCGTATCAAAGGAGCATCATCATACCGTCCGGCCGCACAATCCGCCAACACCGTTTCCAAATAGTGCAACTGGTAATCAGCCCGGTAAATGGCCGAATGACTCGCCGCTGAACACGCGTTACGCAGCAATTCCAACACAAAAAATCGGGTTAACGCATCCGCCATTTCCTGCAGATTCAGGGCCGAGTCGCGCGCCGGATTCTGCACCAGCCGCTCTTCCTGCAAGCGGTAATGCGTCAGAAAATATTGCGCATCGCGCAGGGGTTGTTCCTCCAGTTCCTGTTCTGCTTTTTGTAAATAAGCGCCTGCCTCAGCAGCCAATTGTCGCTGCCGGTAGGTTTTTGCCAGCGCCAACCACTGCTCAGTAGGGTTATTATGCCAGGCCTCATGCGCTAAAAATGCCTCTAATACGTCTAAAAATTCCGACATCAGTCTGCGCATTTTCAAGTCCTCATAAGCCTCGTTTCCGTACACAAATGCAAAGGCCCGTTCGCGTTTCAAACTGCGTTCTGTTAAAGCGGTTCTGGTATCTAAAAACGAAAAAAGTGCTATAATTTGTGCATTATAATTGTGAATAGGCGAATGTACCCATTTCTTGAACCGCCGCCGTTCAGCCGCCGTCAGAGTTTGAAACAGGGTGAAAAGTTTGCTTTGTATCATAATTTTTAATTGATATAACCGGATGTTTTTTCCGACAAAATTACAGAAATGTTGTATACCCTGTTTGATGGAAGCGGTTGCATTCGCCGATACTTTTGCAGCGTCATAATCACTCATGAAAAAATTTATCCCATACCTGCTCCTGTTGTGCGCAATCCCGGTTTCGGCTCAGGGGTGGCGACAAACGTTCGGAGGATTGCTGAATCCGACCGGCATGTGCCAGACCCCCGACGGTGGCGCCGTGCTGCTGGCCAATTCCGTTCCGGGGGGCTCACAGGGCAAACAGGTGGTGCTGACCAAAACGGATCAGGACGGACGGGTGCAATGGCAAAAATCATTTGGCGCTGCCGGCGATGATGAAGGTCGCTCCCTGATCCTCAGCACATCGGGCGATTTGATACTTTCCGGGAAAATGGCATTTATGGCCAATAATGGCGATGCCTTTTTAGTGAAATACAACCTGAGCGGACAAAAAATCTGGGAGAAGGTGTACAATTTCGGGGTGCTGGACGACGCCAAATGTGTGCGCCAGATGCCCGATGGCGGTTTCATTCTGGCACTGGAAGCTGATAACCAGTTGCGACTCCTGCGCACCGATGCGGCGGGAGTGGAACTTTGGAGCAAACCTTTTCCCGGCACCACCGGTTTGTCGGTAAAGCACCTTGAGCTCAGAACTGATGGCGGTTTTGTAGTCACCTTATTGCGCAATAACCTGCCCATCGGGGCGCCAGCGGCAGTGGTGCAGCAAATCAATGCGGCCGGCGACGCCGAAACCCAACTGACACTCCCGCACTTTTCCAGCTACATCACCACCGATCAGGTGCGCTGTTTGCCGGCATCCGATTCCACTTTCTGGCTGATGCACCGCGATTCGGTGTACCTGCTGGATAGGGATACCACGGTGCTGAAACGCTGGGAGGTAGCCACTGCTCCGGATTTTTACCTGACGGATATTGTGCCAGCCGGGGATGGAGGTCTGTTTGCGTTGGGCACCAATTATTCGTTTAGCGGCCAGGCATTCAGCCGGAGTTTGTTGATTCGTTTTCAGGCCGATGGCACAGAATTGTGGCGACGCAGTTATGAGGCGCCGAGTACCCTTCATTCATCCTGGACCCTGGCTCCGGCTTTGGATGGCGGTTTCCTGGTGAGCGGCAATTATGCCAAAGGCAGCAGTTATTTCAGCTATCTGTTGCGCACGGATTCACTTGGTCAGGCCTTTACCAATCAGCTCAGCGGCAGGCTGTTTTACGATGTGAACCTGGATTGCACACATCAGGCTGGAGAGCTTCCGTTGAAATCCTGGATTTTGAAACTGGTTCGGCCCAATGGCGATATCCATTATTGCAACACAGACCCACAGGGAAAATACCAAATCGAAGCCGGCCTGGGAGAGCATACCTTATCCGTATTGCTCCCCAACGGGCTTTGGCAGGCCTTGTGCCAGCAGGATGTTCCGCTGGTGTTTAGCCAGCCGTTTCAATCAGATACCGTTGATTTTGCCATCGCCAACACCGTTTTTTGCCCATTGCCCCGGGTGGATGCGGGTGTGGATTACTGGATTGCATGTCAGGAAAACACATTTTGGGTGCAATACAGCAATGTGGGCGCCGGAGCCATAGAGGATGCGAACGTCACCCTCACCCTGGATTCTCTGATCAGTGTGGTCGGGGCATCTATTCCATTTACCCAGACGGGGCCGCACAGTTGGCAGTTTCCGGTGGGCGATTTGTACGCCCTGGCGGATAGCGGATTCCAGGTGCGCGTGTTGGTGGATTGCGCGGCGGATATGGTAGACCGCACGCTTTGTGTGCAGGCCACCATTGATCCGGCTGATCCGTGTCTGGCGCCCATCACAGAGCCGTTGCTGGTCATTGATGGGCGTTGTGAAGGCGACAGTGTGCGTTTTCATGTGTTCAACATTGGCGCGCCCATGATGGAGTCGCAACCCTATATCGTGGTGGAAGACAACATCATTTTCCTGCAAAGCACCGGCGATTTTCTGCTGGATTCCGGCGAAGAATGGGTGTATAGCGTGCCGGCCAATGGCTCCACCTGGCGTATGGAAATTTTGCAGGATCCCGATACGCCAGACTGGCTGGGCGATCAGCTGGTTTCGGCGGTGGTGGAAGGGTGCAGCAATTCCGGCGGTTTTTCCACTGGATTTGTGAATCAGTTTAGTCAGCACGATGGCGGCTATTTTGTTGAAAACGAATGTCGGCCGGTGGTGGCGGGTCCACAGGGCTTGCAAAAAGTGGCCTTTCCGAGCGGCCTGACCGATGAACACCTGATTCAGGCCAATACCGATCTGGAATACAGCCTGCATTACCAGAACCTTACGGGGCAAACGGTGCACACGCTCACGCTGCGCGACACCCTGGACGATCAGCTGAACCCGGGTACGGTGGTGGTGGGTCCGGCCAGTCACCCCTACCAATGGGAACTTTTAGGGGAAGGCGTGCTGAATCTTCGATTCACGGATCTGGAGTTGGCAGATTCAGCAAGGGTATGGATCAAATTCCGGGTTGATCAGGATCCTGATCTGCCTCCTGGCGCCGTGATTTACAACCAGGCCTGGGCCTATGCTGATTTCCTGACGCCGCAACCAACCAACGAAACCGATCACACCATTGCCCAACCCATTTTTACCGGAACCAATGAGCCTTTAGGACACCCGGCGGCCATGCTGCAGTTATATCCCAATCCTACCAGCGCGGGCATTACGGTTGCGCTGCCTGAGTCGGGTTTGTATCAATGCCGGATCATGGATGTCACAGGGAAAATAGTCCTGAACCAACGTTTCCACGACCATCAACTCCACATACCCGCCAATGCACTGCCCAGGGGCATATTCATGGTAACCGTACATACGCCACAGGGAAAACTTATTGGTTATCAAAAAGGTGTACGACTGACGACCGGCGACTGACGACTTACGATGTACGACTTACGACTTGCGGTGTGCTTCTTGTGACTGGGCGGTTCACAGTCCTTGGCTCAAACAAGCACGTCACCTAAGTGCCCTTTGTGGCTTAGTGGTAATCCCCAGCCGAACGCCAACTCAAACACTCCCACACTCAAAAACTCAAACACTTCTCAACATGAAAAATCTCACCTTAATCCTGTTCATCCTGGTTTGCTGCAAGACAAACCTTATATCCCAAAACTGGGAAAAAATTTACAACAGCCCTCAATGGCTCAACGGCCGTTCTGTGCTGCAATTGCCTGACGGCGATATCCTCGTAGGAGGAATGATCAACGACCCTGGCGCCTTGTTTCTTACTTCCGGACTGTTGATTCGGACAGACGCAAGCGGAAATATGAAATGGTTGAAACGTTTTGGCGCTACGACCGCAGATGGACAATTTGTCAGAAATGAACGGTTCCTGAAATTCGTGCTCAGCACTGATGGCCACGTGCTGGCAGTGGGCACGCGCACCCCTAATCAG
>JAEUUS010000646.1 GCA_016787545.1 Saprospiraceae bacterium | reverse complement strand
GTGAACGTGGCAGGGTGACTATAACGAGCAAGCATGCTCTTACAGCAAAACACGCTCCATCCATGACCATACCTCCAGCGGATAGTCAGGGTAGGTTTCGGCAAACCTGGTATACTTACGTGCTCTGAATTCAGCGCGACTTAACTTGACCTCAATCGCCTTTCCGGCATAGACGTTCTCTTCTATCACAAAATCCACTTCATTACCATCTGCCGTGCGCCAGTATTTAATTTGATCCAAGCGGTATTGCTCTGAAAGTCGGCGAAACACATAATTTTCCAACACAGCCTTCTTGTTTGTTGACAACCCGGTTCGTTCAAAAAGCCTGGATCCATATTGCGCCCTGCCTTCTCTATGCTGCTCATACTCAACGATGTAAAACCATATGATAGCATTTCGAATGGTCAGCGCACTGTTTACCTGTTGAATCGTTTTGCCGCGATGGGGCAGGGCATTCTCACATAAACCTGAGGCTACCAACGTTTTGGGGCTAAAGCCCAGGGTAGGGGAGCCGGTAATTATTCCGAAGAATACCAGGCTTCGTAAACGTGTTCGTTATTGGGCAAATTATTGCATTGACTTTTTTGGGATTGTTCAGAAAAGTGTGTCACACTTTTCTGAACAATCCCAACTAAAACCATAAATCACTCCACCAACACAAATCCAGCCCATTGATACGGGTTGATAAACCGTTCCCGCATCTCCTTCTGGGTCACCTGAAAAGCCTCGGGAATCGGCATTTTTTCCTCCAACCAGTGTTTGTAAAATGTGGTCATAAATACCGAGGTTTCCTGGTCGGGCACCTGCCACAGGCTCATGATGAGGTATTTCGCCCCGGCGATCTTGAAGGCACGTTGCAGACCGTACACCCCTTCATTGCCTTTTATATCCCCCAAGCCCGTTTCACAGGCCGACAATACTACCAATTCTGTGTTTGAAAGGTTCATCTGGCTGATTTCGAAGGCAGTAAGAATACGGTCTTCCATGCCAGGCTGGAGAGGCTTTCCGGTTTGCCAGGCGTAATTGCCGCCAGCGAGGATAAGTCCTGAACGGATCATGGGGTGTTCAGACATCTTGAACGTAACCATTTCTTCATTCCGCACTCCAGATTCCGTACTCCGCACTCGTTCAGGGTCTGGGAAAAAGAAGCCGTGTGTGGCGAGGTGGAGGATGCGGGGCGATGGACCAGCGTGACCGATGGATTTGAAGGACTCCTCTGTGGCCAAATAGCCTTTTCGTGTGTCGGTTTGGATGCCGGCAGCGGATAGCGTGTTGCTGATGTTACCCACTTCTTTTTCTGTCCATTTAAGGTAGTTCCAGGTGCCGCCCCTGCCTTCGCCTAAGTTACGGTAGGCAAGCCTGTTGGTGGAATCGGTGTAGGAAAAAGAGATTTCACCACGGGAGGCAAGTCGCTCGTTTGTATATGACTGATTGGCCAAGGAGATGGCGGTGCTGTCCATGTTGTATTGGATGCCGCCGTAAAGGATAGCGTTTTGGCTGGAAATATTGACCTTGGTTGGTATGACCAATTGCCGGGTGCTGCTTAACTGGATCAGCTGGTAGCGGTCGGCAAGCGTTTCATCCTCACTAAGCGGAATTGCGGCGAGGTTGATCCGGTGCAGCAGGCCGGAGGGGGAAACGTAGATGGTTTTAACATTGGCCAGTTCTTTTTCCAATGGTTGCCAGAGTAGTTGGTACAACGTTTTTTGCGGTTTTTCTACAGGCTCTACGCCTCTGTCGGCGATCGTGTAGAGCTTGTTTACATAATCCGATTTACGCCCGCCTTGGGTAGCCAGCAGGCTATCCAAAGAGCGTTCTTCGAACAACGGAACGAAGACAGGGGTGGCGTTGCCGGGCTGCAGGATCAAAGCGGCATACATCGTTTTGCTCGACGTTTTAGTGTTATAATATTGATAATGAACGAATTCCATGGCCGCTTCGCCGGGTTTCAGGGCAATCTGCACTTCCTGCCAGGTTACCTGGCTTATGGCCTGGCCGAAACCGGCTACCGTGCGGGTGAGGTCTTTTTCGAGGAGGTTGGCTTGAGATTCTAATTCGGCAATTACGTTGCTTTCACGCTCAGTGAGGGGCTCGGCGTACAGTACAGCCAGGCGCCGCTGATAGCCTTTAAGCTGGTTAAACTTGTTGGTAGTGACCGAGTCTGAAAGAGCCAATTGCTTGATCCGGCCGGCAGCTTGCAACAGGAAGCCTTTGTAAAACAGGCAATTGTCGAAACTGGTGTTAATGACCTTTGGGCTGTTGGTAGATTGGGTAGCATAAAAGGTCCGATTCTGACTATTCAAAAATTTATCGAGGTAATCATTCAGTTCACGATCCGAGAGGTGGAGCATGGCTTTTTTTAACAGGTTTCTATTGATTGCGGAAAGTTCTATGAGGAACGGTTCGGCTTTTTCGAATTGACCCATACGAAGATACATAATCGACATGTTATCTAAATCTAAGGCATAATCGGGATGTTCCTTTCCCAGCGTTTTTTCCCAAATGTGTTTGGCTTCCATAAAATGTGGCTCGGCTTTTTCGTATTGGCCCATGCGATAGTACAGAGATGCCAGCATGTTCAGGCTTTGGGCATAATTGGGATGTTCTTTTCCCAGCGCTTTTCCCCGGATAGCTTTGGCTTCGATATAAAGTGGTTCGGCTTTTTCGTATTTGCCCATGTTTTCGTACAGAAATGCCAGGTTAATCAGGCTTAAGGCATATTCAGGATGTTCCTTTCCGAGACCTTTTTCCCGAATGACAACGGCTTCGATAGCAAGTGGTTCGGCTTTTTCGTTTTTGCCCATGTTTTGATACAAAAGTGATAGGTTGGCAAGGTTGTGGGCATAATCGGGATGCTCCTTTCCCAGCGTTTTCTCCAAGATAGATTTAGCTTCCAAATAAAGTGGTTCGGTTTTTTCGTATTGGCCCATTTCATTGTACAAGCCTGCCAGATTGTTCAGGCAGCCAGCGTAATCGGGATGGCCTTTTCCCAGCGTTTTTTCCCAAATAGCTTTGGCTTCCATATATAGTGGTTCGGCTTTTTCAAATTGACCAATATACTTGTACAGATTCGCCAGATTATTCAGACTTATGGCATAATCTGAATGTTCCAGTCCCATTGTTTTTCCAAAGATGGCTTTGGCTTCAATAAAAAGCGGTTCAGCTTTTTCGTATTGGCCCAGGTCATTGTACAGATTTGCCAGGTTGTTCAGTACACTGGCATAATAGCGATGTTCCTTACCCAGCGTTTTTTCCCGAATGGCTTTGGTTTGTATATGAAGTATTTCGGATTTTTCGTACTGGCCCATGCGGTAGTATAAAATCGCCAGGTTGTTCAGACTCCAGGCATAATCGGGATGTTCCTTTCCCAGTACTTTTTCCCGGATCAATTTGGATTCCAGATACCACTTTTCAGCTTCTATATAGTCTCCTTTAAAAAATAAGACCCTGCCATGGTTGTAACAACCACTACCATACGAGGCCGATTCCCGTCCTGTTCTTTCCAAAGCAATTTTTTCAGCAATTGCGTTAACTGCAAGCGCATTTTCGAAATCACCCTTAGCTGTATACTCGCGGGATACAAGAATGAGGCTGTCTACTTGCCGGATAGCAAAGGAATCAACCGATTGCGCTTGCATGAATGCCGACAGTAAAAGAAATAACAACAAAAAAAAGGATTGCATTTTGAATGGTTTAAAAGTTAAATATCCGGGTCTGTTGCCTTCTCATCCTTTACCAGAGGACAACAGGTGTTCGCTTGCTAAATAATCGACGGCTCGTGAAGGGTTTAAACGCTGGGCTGAGCCACCAGATACTTGCTGACAAAAACCTCATGAGGCATGTCAATAGTGGCATATGCTACCAGTTAGTCTTCCCTTCATCTTTTCCAGCACGGCTTCTTTATTTGCAGACAGCCCGGTGCGCTGCACCTCCGCCCCTTAATCCTATTTTATGGCTACAAATATTTCCGGTGCGCTGCCCCTTAAAGAAATTTGTGGACATACCGTAGGTGAGGTCTTTCTATAGGTCGTTGGCCTTGAAACACCTCATTTTTCCCGAAACTCCCGCCCCGACCTCAAATCCACCCAAAATTTCCGGTTTCCAACATCCAGAAACTTGAAATATCCCGGCCGATCAGGCACATTTACCCATTCCGGCATACGCCCCTCCACTTCCCCAATTGGCCTGCCGTCTGCAGCAAAAAGCATGGTTCGGGCATCTGCCAAAACCATCACAACGCCGGTTTTTTCATCAACCCTCGTTTCCGGACGCGTTTTCGATTCGGCCAATACCTTGCCCTGCCAGTTGAGGACACGGTATTTTTCAGAAAACACCAGCTCCTCACTCAAAAAACGACCGTGCTCCAGTTGCACCAATTTACCATAGGTAAACGGCAATGCCTCCCGCCCCAACGAATCTATCAGACCATATTTTCCGCCCTTAGCAGCCGTCATCATGCCGTCTTTGAAGCGCATGTCCATATCATCCAGTCCATCCAGTCCGGCAATTTTTCTGCATTTTTCATCCACCACAAGCCAGGTAGATTTGCCGTTTTCCACCGCAGCTACGGCATTGTATTTTCCCAAAAACGAAGGGCCCCTGGTGAATTTAAATGGCGCCAGTTGCTCGCCCGAATCTGTAAACCAGGTCTGAAACGTACGTTTGGCGCCCGGCATCGCAGGGTCGTCCACCTGTTGATAAACCCTGAAATTGCCCCGCTCAATAGCGCCAGAAAAATCGGCCCCAACCACCTCAAAAACAGCCGGTTGCGCATGGTTCACACGGTGCATTTTTCGGAGCCTGTCGCGCTGACTTTCGGGTCCGTTGAGCGGATATTCCAGCACCAAATGCCATGAAATTGGCAGGAAACGGGCATTTTCAGCAGGCTTTATGACCCATTCGCCACGCCCGTTGAGCACGCCTCCACCAGTGAAAGACACCGCTCCTGCATCCTCCATTACTTGGTCAATAACCACGTCATCAATCTTCTTTTCCAGCATTGGCGCAGGCTCTTCTGAGGCAGGTTTCGGCGGAGTAGTCCCTTCCACCACCGGAACCTGACGCACCGATTTCGGATTGAGCTGCCATACGGGCAAAAGCCCGGTCAACCCGATGGTTTTCGGGGTGTATTCCCGACGAGGCATCATAAACCCGGACGGCATGAGCGACTGCATTTGGGGGCTGAACAAGTACCAGCCATCCGGCTCCTCGCTTAATACATAGATGCCCGCCGGACTGTCGTAGGCGCTCAAATTGCCCATTCTCCGGGTCTGTTTCGGGATAGCCGCCTCGCTGCCGTCGCGGAAAATAATGCGCGTTGGCGAGTTGCGGACATTGGGAATGTAATAGAGCGCATCGGGTTTTTCCGTTGGATGGAGGCAGTCTTTTTCCGGCAATCTTTTTCCGGAAGCATCAAACGCCTGCCAACGGTTCTGGCCTTTTTCGCGACCAAAAATGGAGAGGCCTTCGGGGTTTGTACGCAAATCAACTTCCTCAAAACGGCAGGGTAAAACATCCTGCCCATCGTAATTTTTAAGTCCCAGTAAGCCCGCTTTTTTCACCAGTAAAACATCGGTTCCCCAGCGCATTTCGATGGATTCATAGATGCGGGGCGCCAGTTCATTTCCTTCAAAATCAACTAACCCAACGAGCATTTTTCCATCTTTTTGCACAAAATGGCTTTTAAAAATGCTCTTTTTGCTGCCATCCAGGCGTTCTACCGTGTTGAACGAATCGCGGAAAATCAGCCGCCCGTCGGGCCAGAAAGCGCCGCTGACCGGATCGCCTGTAAAGTGAAAATGTGGGGGCAGGCCCCTGTTTTTGTCAAACCAGGTCAGCCGCGCATAATCCCCGTGAAAGGAAACCCCTTTTAGCGAAACGACCCGCTGCCTGCCATTTTGGATCAGGATGAACAGATCCTCTGTCGCATATCTCAGCGAGGCGCCGGCAATGGGGGCAAGCACCACCTGGCCGGAGAAATCCATCACTCCCTCCCCTTTTTCGTTTTTAAAAATCAAATACTGTTCGCCTGCCGGACGAATATCGTCCATTTGGGGTTCGATGATGAATTTCCCATCGGCATTCACCAGCCCTACCTGACCTTTTTTTTCGGGTTTGAAGCCGTCTACCGGCGGATCGGAAATGAAAAAATCCGGTCGCCCGCTCGGCATCAGCATGCCAAATTTGAATGGCGAACGAACGCGTCCTGTGCCGTCGGCAATGGCAACTTTGTGTTCGGCATTTGCTACAAAATAGGTGTTCGGATTGACATAAGTGACAGCGGCATAATCCTCCCGAAACACCATATTGAGCGCGGTATCTACGTAATTAAGTAGTCCGCCGGGCCGCCCAACGCGCATCACGCCGTTCAAAAACAGGCCCACATAACCGTTATTTCTCGGCACAGGCTGCACATCAATCGGGAACCAAAAGCGTACCCCATTGGATGGGTCGATAGGAAATTCAGCCTGTTTGCCCGTCCGGGTATGGACCAAAATCTGTTTTTGCTGAAAAACGGAAAGGCAAGTCAGGTGGCGCAGCGTATCGCATGGAGCGCCTGAGCCAAGACTTTTGACGTTCAGGGCGTATTGTGTCCGACTG
Organism: Saprospiraceae bacterium; assembly: GCA_016787545.1. GTDB lineage: Bacteria > Bacteroidota > Bacteroidia > Chitinophagales > Saprospiraceae > M3007. Next base: position 844 of record JAEUUS010000646.1, on the reverse strand, counting down.
AAATTGTTGCCTTCAGGCGTCAGAGCGCCGTTTCGGAAAACCCGCACCCGCTGGCCATCTTTTCTGGCCGAAACAGCCGCGTCGTTTAATCCGAAATGCGATTCAACCTCCGTGAACTGAGGCGCTATCACCACCTGCCCGGCGGTGTCGGCAAAACCTGTGAGACCATTTTTGGCCAAAAAAGGAAGTAGCACCTGTGCTTGCGCCTGGGGTAGGCAGCAGATGATGGCAACGGTAAGGGAGAGGGGTTTTAACATGGAGAAAGGTTAGTCATTTTTGCCCTGATGTAAAAGGCCCACGGCAAATCAACATTAGTTTGGCACAAGAATAGGAGATTTATGGAAGATGGCGTTAGATATTGCGAATCATATATACCACCTTGTAACCACTCGTTTAAACGAGTGGCCAGGGATGCATTATACAAATCACATCCAGCATCTTTGCAAAACATCAGCATCGAGCGCTGGCACAACCGGGGCAGAAAGACCGAAAAGAGAGCGCAAATGCCCTACCCCAATATCTGCACTCTGTCTTCATCAATCAACTTCTTGAGGGTTTCAACACTGGGCAGAGCCACCAGGTATTTGCTCACAAAAACCTCATGTGGCATGTCAATTGTGGCATATTCTACCAACGAGTCTTCCTTGTCGGCACACAAAATGATGCCTATGGGCGGGTTATCCAGTTCCGTCATTTCATTTTTTCGGTAATAGTTGAGGTAGACATTCATTTGCCCGGCATCCGCATGATCAAATTTACCGATTTTGAGATCCAGCAATACATGGCATTTCAATACCCGGTGATAGAAAACCAAATCAATTCTATAATGCGTATTGCCAAAGGT
>JAEUUS010000633.1 GCA_016787545.1 Saprospiraceae bacterium | reverse complement strand
CAGGGGAAGTGGAAGGAGCCGGACGTTCTGAAGATGATATTGCGTATTTCCGGGATGCACATCAGTTCCGGAATTGCCTCCTGGTAGAACGCCCGAACGGCGATTTTGCCCAAACCCTCGCCCGGCAGTTTTACTTTGATGTGTTTAATTACTATCAGCTCAAAGCACTGTTTCATAGTTCCGATCAGCGACTGAGGGAAATTGCCGAGAAAGCCCTGAAGGAAGTAACCTATCACCTTCGTTTTTCCTCAGAATGGGTAATTCGTCTGGGAGATGGCACAGAAGAAAGCCATCGGCGGATGCAGCAGGCCATTGATGTACTCTGGCCTTTTACCGGAGAGTTGTTCACCCCGGATGCTCTGGATGCTGAAATGCATGAACAGGGAATAGCCCCGGATTTAGTAGAAATTAAGGGATTGTGGCATAAAAAAGTGGCGGAAGTGCTCCAGGAAGCTACCCTCAGCCTGCCCACCAACGAATGGATGCAAAGCGGCGGCAAACAAGGTCGCCACACCGAACACCTCGGTTTTATCCTGGCCGAAATGCAATCGCTCCAGCGAACCTATCCGGGAAATACCTGGTAGAAACGATTGAGGATGGACGCATTCCCATCGTCCATCACACCACCGCCTGTTCCAGCAGCGTTAACGCTTGCCTGTCGGCCTCCAAGCGCACTTTTATGCCGTAGGGCAGGGTAGCCTGATGATCCACGTGTCCGAAAGGTATGCCGTAGGCAACCGGGATACCCAATCCTCCCAAACGATCCCGAAGCGTGGCCTCCAGCGAAAGCGAAAAAGTACCTGCTTTGGGCTGACATTCATTGAAAACGCCCAGGGCAATGCCCGCGGCTTCCATCAAATCTGTACCCTGCAACAGTTGGGTCAACATACGGTCAATCCGGTAAGGTTGCTCGCCCACATCTTCTATAAATACGATTTTGTTTTTGAAAACAGGTGCGTAGGCAGTTCCTGCCATGGCTGATAACAGCGCCAGATTGCCGCCTGTTAATGTGCCGCTGGCAGTTCCTGGGGTAATGGTAAAGGGTTGATATTCAGGTCCGAGTGTGCCGAGTAGCGCTTCAGATGCCCTGATCTCCAGATGCTCCTGCGGCTCCAATAAAACAGATTTCCAGTAATGCATAGTATCTTCCGGATATTCTCCGGCAGCCACGGGTCCGTGAAAAGTAACCAAACCGGTTTCCTGAAAAATGGCGATGTGCAAGGCTGTGATATCGCTGTATCCGATCAGCGGCTTTGGATGCTGCCGGATCAGGCTGTAGTTGATTTGTGGCAGGAGCCTTCCTGCTCCGTAACCTCCCCGAATACACCAAACAGCATCAATTTCCGGATTTTCAAATGCCCAGTGGAGGTCGGCCAAACGCTCCTGATCTGTACCTGCCAAATGACCATTTTGCGCCCGCAGACTTTTACCTTCCACGATTTTGAATCCAAACGATTGCAGGTTTTGGAGGCCTTTATGAAGCTTTTCTTCAGAAGGCGGACTGCTTGGGGCAATAACGGCAATGGTAGCGCCGGGTTTCAACCTGCGAGGTTTAATCAAACGGGGTTTTTCACTGATATCAGGCATGGCTTTCAGGCTGGGCAGACCGGCAAAAATGGCGGCCAAACTGCCAAGTTTAAAAAATGAGCGACGTTTCATGGAAATTAAGGGTTTGAGGGGTTTGAAGGGTTGGAGGGGTTTGAAGGGTTTGAGGGGTTTGAGGGGTTTGAAGGGTTTGAGGGGTTTGAGGGGTTTGAGGAGTTTGAAGGGTTAGTCGAAATCACATATCAAACCCTTCAAACCCCTCAAACCCTTCAAACTCCTCAAACCCTTCAAACCCTTCCATTTATTTCATCAACTCAATCACCTGCACCGACATGGCCGGAACCTGGAGTTGACTTAAATCTGAAATATTGGCATCGGTGAGGATGTTTTTACCTTTGGTAAACCCTGCCATGTTTTCTGTAAAACGTTTGGTTGTCAAGGTTTTATCCTGCTCGTTCTGACTTAATACCACCATGATGGTTTTTTCTGCATTGTGCCGGAAATACACATAAATGCCATCCTGAGGTATGTATTGGGTCATATTCCCCTGATGCAATGCCGGGCAGTTTTTGCGGTAATTGGCCAGTTTTTTGACAAAATCAAAAGCCTCATTTTCCTGGGCCGTTCTTCCGGACGCCATGAATTTATTGGCCGGATCTCCAGGAAATCCGCCTGGAAAATCACGCCGTACTTCAGCATCTGAAGGATTTTTGAAGTTTTTCATCAAAATTTCTGTGCCGTAGTAAAGCTGAGGTACACCACGTGCGGTAAGCAACACGGTTATACCCTGTTTGTATTTGCGCATATCTTCCCCGATCACTGAGAAGAACCGGTTTTGGTCGTGGTTATCCAGGAAGGTCAGGTTCATGTTAGGATCCTGATACACGATGTCCTGGGCTAACATGGTACACAATTGGTTGAAACCCCGTCCCCAGTCAAATTTTTCATTGAGCGCTGCATTGATTGCGTTGTAAAACACAAAATCATTAGGCGAATTGCAGGTGCTCTTGAAAGGCAGATACAGGTTGTTTTTGACAAAAAATGCCTGTGAAACGGCCGTATTCACGGCATTTTCAGCTGTAATGAACATGCTTGGATATTCCTCATACAACGCATTATTGCAACGATTCATAAACTCCAGATCGTTGTATTGATACGTGTCTACCCGCCATCCATCAATGCCGAAATATTCCACAGTCCAGAGTGCATGCTGAATCAGGTATTTTTCCACAAAGGGATTGGCCTGGTTTAAGTCTGGCAAAAAAGGCACAAACCACCCGTTTTGTTGCACATTGAAATCGCTTACACTGCCGTGGTTGAGGTCAAACACGGCTTCATCCCGGTAGGATGTATTGGTGTAGGCATCCCATTGGTGCAGCCAGTTTTTCATAGGCTGATCGCGCAGGAACCAGTGGTTGATGCCCACGTGGTTGTATACCGCATCCTGAATGATCTTGAATCCCTTGGCGTGCGCAGCGTCAACCAGGTTTTTGTACGCAGTGTTGCCCCCCAGCCGGCGATCTACATTATAGTGATCGGTGAAACCATACCCGTGATAGGCAGAACGCATGGCGCCCCCTTCGTTGGTTTGGGGCTGGTTGTTTTCAATCACCGGATTCAGCCAGAGGGTAGTTACTCCCAGTTCTTTCAAATAATCCAGGTGGTTTTGAATGCCCAGCAAGTCGCCGCCATGCCGCAGATATGGGTTCTGCCGGTCGGCTGCGGTATCGGCCATATCCGGAAATTTGTCGTTGCTGGCATTGCCGTTGGCAAAGCGGTCAGGCAAAATGAGGTAAACCAGGTCGCGTGCATTCACCGTTTGCGGTTTTTTATCCCGGGCCTTAAGTTCGTATGCATGAAGCGTCTTGACGATTTCTGTTTCCGTTTTGCCACCTCTTTGCACGCTCACTTCCTTACTCAGGCTAATGCCAAATTTGCCCGGCTGGGTTTCTGGAGCGATGTACAGGTCTACTAACAGGTAATTCGGGTTTTCTACCTCATGCACCTGCCGGATGCTCACACCAGGGTAATTGATGGTAACGGAAGCACCTTTGAGGTTTTTACCATAAAGCAACACCTGTACTTCGGGGTTTTTCATACCTACCCACCAGTTGGTCGGATCAGCACGCTGAATCTCAGGTTTTTGGGCCAGGGTTAATTGACAAATGCCCAGGAGCAGTATCAGAAGAGCGCTTGTTTTGTTCGTCATGGTTTACGTTGAATGTTCAGTGGTTATTTTAGTTCCAGGATCATGGCCTCATATGGGCGCAATGATTTTCCAGGTTTGGCATCTGTGTAGTTTCCAATCAGTACCTGTGCATGGTTCAGGTCAAGGGTGGTATTTACCTCTGCCGGCGTAGCTTTAAAGTTTAGTAAAATAAGACGTTTTTGCGTGCCTAAAGTTCGTGTATAGGCAAAAACAGAGGGGTTTTCGGCATCAATCAATTGCCAGTCTCCATAAATCATTACCGGATCGTTTTTACGTACCTGAACCATTTTCCGGAAGTAATTCAGCACGGAATTGGGGTCTTTTTCCTGCCTGGCCACATTAACGGAGGGATATTCGGGGTTCACTTTAAGCCAGGGCATACCGGTGGAAAATCCGGCGTTGGCTGTTGTGTCCCATTGCATGGGCGTACGCCCGTTGTCGCGCGAGGATATCTTCATGCCTTCCAAAAAACGCTTCAAATCGCCCCCTTTGGCTTTTACCTGAGCATAATTGGTCAGTAATTCAATATCGTTGTAATCTTCCACCCGGTCGAATTTGATGTTGGACATGCCTATTTCGTCGCCAAAATAGTAATACGGGGTGCCGCGCATGCTCAGGATAAAGGTGGTGAGCATTTTGGACGAAACATCCCGGAATTCAGGACTGTCGTTGCCCCAACGGGTAAGCATCCGGGGTTGGTCATGGTTGGCCAGATACATGGTTCCCCAGCCTTTTTGGGCGAATGCATCGGTCCATTTGGCATATATTTTCTTCCACTGTACCAAATCATATCCTTTGGGATCGGGCATTTTGTATTCGTTGGGCAGGTAGCCAAAATCAATGGCTTCGAAATAGTAAGCCATGTGGAGTTCTTTGCGCTCGGGATCCACAAATTTCATCACGCGGTCTACATCTCCCATGGCCTCTGCTACGGTAGCAATGTTGTAGCGACTGAACACCTCGCGGTTCATCTCCTGCATGTACTCGTGCAAATGAGGGCCGCTGGCGTAGTACATGGGCCAGTTGCCTTTGTATTCTTCCGGCAGGGGTGGCCAGTTGGTGTCCTTGGAGCAAAAAGCAATAGCGTCGAGGCGGAACCCGTCAATGCCTTTATCCAGCCAAAAACGCATCATTTTGTAGATTTCCTGGCGCAAAGCCGGGTTTTCCCAGTTCATGTCCGGCTGAAAATCGGAGAAATAGTGCAGGTAATAGGAGTTGGTGGCTTTGTTGTACTCCCAGGCGTCACCTTTTTCATCAAAAATACTCCAGCGGTAAGGTGGTTTACCTTTTTCGGCCGGCCACCAGTGGAAGTAGTTGTAGTACGGACTTTCTCGGGAGGCTGCAGCCGATTTGAACCAGGCATGCTCGTTGCTGCAGTGGTTAACTACCAGATCCATAAATACTTTGATCTTTCGGTCGTGTAGTCCTTTAAGCAGCGCATCGAAGTCTTCCATGCTGCCAAATTCTTTCATAATGCTCTGATAATCAGAGATATCATACCCATTGTCTTTATTGGGTGAGGCATACACAGGATTGAGCCAGATCATATCCACGCCCAGACTGGAAAGGTAATCAAGTCGGGAAATGATGCCTTTCAGGTCGCCAACACCATCCCCGTTGCTGTCCTGAAAACTGCGTGGGTACACCTGATAAACCAATGCTTCCTTCCACCATTGGGCATCGGCAGGTTTGGGTAATGAATCCTGATTTGGTTGTTTAGGGCTGGGAGATTGGCAGCCTGAAAGCAGGGTAAGGGCAAAGGCTGATAGAAACCAAAAGGATTTTGCAGACATGTTTGTTTTGTTCGTTGTTCCGGACAAATGTAGCAAAGCCATTTTGGTACAATGATGGTAAATTTGCATCCAGATTTTTACCTTGGTACAAACATGCGCCCAAATATCTTGTTGTTGGAAAGAACAGACTCCTCAAACCCGGATTTTAGGAAACTTGTAGCCCTGCTCGATGCCGATTTGGCTATCAGGGACGGCGATGAACACGCCTTTTATGCACAATTTAATAAGGTAGATCAGATCCGGCACTGCTTAGTTGGCCGGTTGGAGGGAGAACCTTTAGCATGCGGGGCCATCAGAGCACTGGATGATCAGACTATGGAAGTCAAACGGATGTTTGTGCAGCCTCAGCACAGGGGAAAAGGGTATGCTGGTTTGGTACTCGCCGAACTGGAGCAATGGGCCGCCGAACTTGGTTACCCTCGAACCGTACTGGAAACCGGTAAAAAACAACCCGAAGCCATTGCGCTTTACCTGAAATCAGGCTATCAAATCATTCCAAATTATGGCCAATATGCAGGTGTGGAAAATAGTGTGTGTATGGAGAAGCGTCTCAAGCACTTTTCAGGCCTCTAATTCTCTCAAACCCTTCAAGCCTATCGATTACCCACAAGTTTTGTCTTTTTTAGGTATGACATAAGAAAAGGGGAATTACAGTGAACAGCTTAAATCAGCACGAACCACATCTAAAAATCTTGTAATCACTCTTTTCAACGAGTGACCAGGAATCCCCCACTCATTACATCTATCTTCTTTGCAAAACATCACATTTTCAATGCTTTTTGGAAGAACAGCTTTCCTGCTTGTATTCAAGGAACGATGAATTAAATGGCTAATCATGATGGGTTGTTTGACATTAGTTCAT
>JAEUUS010000630.1 GCA_016787545.1 Saprospiraceae bacterium | reverse complement strand
TTATTTTCGCCGACCAATAACTCAATCATTATGCAAAAAAGACTTTTCCTGTTGTTATTCCTCGCACTTTACTGTTCATCAGTAAAAAGCCAGGGCATGTGGATTCCATCTCTGATTGAAAAACAAAACGAGAAGGATATGAAAGCGCTCGGCTTAAAATTAAAGGCCGACGACATTTATGCACCGGCCCATCCAAGTATTAAGGATGCCATTTGCCAATTTGATGGCGGATGCACGGGGGAGATGATTTCATCTGAAGGGTTATTACTTACCAACCACCACTGTGGATTTGATGCCATTCAGCAATTGAGCAGCCTGGAAAACAACTACATTGAAAATGGCTACTGGGCAAAAGACCGCTCAACTGAATTGCCAGCAGAAGGTGTCACAGCCATGTTTGTGACCCGGATCGAAGACGTAACCTTGGTGGCGCTCCAAGGGGTTACAGATGGCATGGCAGAACGGGAACGACAATCGCAGATCGACAAGAATATTGCCGGTTTAAAGAGTGCTACTAAAAAGGAAAAATGGGAAGATATTGAGGTGCGCCCGTTTTATAACGGCAATCAGTATTATCTTTTTGTTACACAAACCTTTAAGGATGTGCGTTTCGTGGGAGCACCACCCAGCAGTATCGGCAAGTTTGGCGCTGATACCGATAACTGGGTATGGCCACGGCATACCGGCGATTTTTCTATTTTTCGGATATATGCGGACAAGGACAACCATCCGGCAGCCTATTCCAAAGATAACAAGCCTTATCGTCCGGGCCATTTTTTACCCATCTCCTTGGATGGGGTAGAGGAGGGTGATTTCAGTATGGTGTACGGATTTCCTGGCGCTACCAATGAATACCTCACTGAAGCAGCTATCCGTCAAACCGGTGAAGTATTGGACCCGGCGCGGGTGGCTATCCGGGATCGGGCGCTCAAGGTGATGGATGGATTTATGCGCAAGGACCCGGCGGTAAAGATCTCTTATGTAGCCCGTTATGCAAGCATTGCCAATGCCTGGAAGAAATGGCTTGGAGAAATGCAGGGTATGAAAACGTATAAGGCATACGACAAAAAGGCTGCATACGAAGCGGAATTTACGGCCAGAATTCAGCAAAATCCAGACTGGAATGTTCGGTATAAAAATCTTTTGCCCCGTCTGCGGCAATTGTACAAGGATATAGAACCTTATGCGCTGGGGCGCGATTATTACCTGGAAACCATGGTTCGGAACAATGAAATTATGGGCACGGTATCCAGTTTAAGCGGTTGGATTAATAGTTATGATCCTAAAAATGAGGCCGTATTTTCCGACAAATTAAGCCGGATAAAAAACAGCATGGCTGGTTTTTACAAAGATTATCACCCGCAGGTAGACGAGGCAGTTCTGGCAGCGATGATGGAAATGTATGGTGAAAACGCTCGTGCCGAGTGGGGGGCAGCAGATGTAAAATACATGGCTAAAGATGCAGGAGGCTATACAGCATTAGCCAAAAACTTGATGGAGCAAAGTGTATTCGCGCAACGCAGTAAATTCATGGACTTATTGGAGACTCAAAAACCGGCAGAAATAGCCAATACGTTAAAAAACGATCTCGCTTTTAAGCTTTGGGAAAAATTGCAAGGGTTTTACACCGGTCAAATTCAATCCAAGTTGCAGGAACTTCAACCCCAGATTAATTTGTTACAGCGTCAGTATATGGCAGCACAAATGGAAGTGTTTAAAGAAAAACGCTTTTTCCCGGATGCCAACAGCACTTTGCGACTCACTTATGGTAAAATACGCGGGTTTTCGCCCAAGGATGCTGTTCAATATGAATTTCAGACGGATCTTGATGGTGTGATGGAAAAATACATTCCGGGAGACTATGAGTTTGATGTTCCGCAAAAACTGATAAATTTGTGGAAAGCAAAGGATTATGGTCAATATGCCACTACCGACGGGCGCCTGCCGGTAGCTTGTATAGGCACCAACCACACTACTGGCGGAAATTCCGGTTCTCCTGCATTGGATGCACACGGAAACCTCATTGGGCTCAATTTTGACCGCGTGTGGGAAGGAACTATGAGCGATCTGAACTACGATCCGGCTATTTGTCGCAACATCATGGTTGATGCCCGGTATATTCTGTTTATTGTAGATAAATTTGGAGGCGCGGGATACCTGCTTAATGAAATGAAGTTGGTAAAGGGCAAGAAAAAGCGGAAAAAATAAATTGAAGTAGGTGATTATGCCTGTTTTTTACCGCAGAGTCGGAGAGACGCTGAGTTGCGATGCCTTAACCTCTGCGCCTCTCCGCCTCAGCGGTAAAAAAAGCAAAACTCAAAATCTCCGAATACATAACCAAAGCAACTGATAACCAAAACCGAACATCATTCATCTCGTGAACCGCCCAACCTTAGAGGTATTTCAGGATATTTCCTTCAATCCCAATCAGATTGAAGCCTATATTCCTATGCAACCTTTTCATACGATGGTGTTCGACAGGTTCTGCGAAGACGGGTGGACGTATTGGTCGGATCAGATTTTCAGACGCAATTACTGGGAGTGGCGCGGCCGTCCCTGCAGAGTGATTCT
>JAEUUS010000612.1 GCA_016787545.1 Saprospiraceae bacterium | reverse complement strand
ACCAGTGCTGTTAAGGCCCTGGCCTTATCGCCAGATGGAAAATCTTTGTTAATTGCCCATGCGGACTCCACAGCCAAAATCTGGAATATGTCCAACATGGCTATCCGCAATCTTGATTACCCCGATGAACTGGAAACAGTTGCATTTTCGCCGCCAACCGCTACAGATTCTATTGGCGGAAAATTTATCCTTACAGGGTGCGAAGACCGAATGTGCCGATTACAAAATATCGAGGACAGCACCTTGATATCAAAAATCCCCCGCGCCAACCAGGCGATCTTTTCAGAAGACGGCCAATACATTCTGACTGGAAATTCCGATGGAGTTGCCCAATGTTGGAAGGTGGATGCAGGATTGTTGAACCCGCTTAATCATTCTGAAAGGATGGTTACAGCATTAGCCTTTTCATTGGCCCCAGGCTCAAAGGCTTTTGCCATAGGAAGCAGGGATGGTAAAGTGGTTTTTTGGGATTCCTTAGGCGCCAACCCTTATACCATACCTCTTTCTACTGGCGCTTTTAGCATCAGCTCTCTTGCTTTTTCAAGTGATGGTAAATATCTGGCCGCCGGGTTAAAAGGCGGATCAACCAAACTGGTTGATCTATCCACCCGGCAGATTGTGAATTCAAGCCAATCCCAAGGATTAAGTGATATAAGTGCCATTTCATTTTTTCCTGACAAGCCAGGCAGTAAATCCAAAACCCATACCATCCTGAGGGCTTCAGGTAAGGATGTTGAAATTTGGAATACTAAAACCAGAGCAGTAAGCCAGTTTAAAGGTCATATTTCAGACGTGACATCCATTGCGTTTTCATCAGATGGAGCCATGATATTTTCAGGAAGTCAGGATGGAACAGTTAAGATTTGGGATGCAAGTACTACCAAGGAGTTGGCCACCCTGGTGTCCATTGGCGCTGCCGATTGGGCTGTTACAGCCCCAAGCGGATTATACGATGCCTCCAATGGTGCGATGAAAAAAATGCACTATTCCGTTGGGATGGATGTGGTTATTCTTCGTCAGTTGAAGGAGCGTTATTGGGAACCTGGTTTGCTCTCAAAGATTGTTGGTCTTAACCCGGATACGATTAGAAATATTCTAAAACTTGATTCTGTCGCCTTGTTCCCAGATGCAAACCTGAGAATTCAGGATAATACGCTTGAAGTTTCGCTCACAGAACGCTCGGGTGGTAATGGTAAACTGAGCTTGATCATCAATGGGAAAAGGGTATCATCTGATATTAATCCGTTTGATCCGACCACCGGCAAAAGGGCATTAAAAATTCCACCCATCAATCTGAACAACTATAGCAAGTATATGCGTTCAGATACGACCAATATTATTGCGGTGATTACCTATAACCGGGAAAATACGCTGAGAAGCCAGCCATTTGAAGTGCCATACCAGATGATTCGATCCAGAGGAGAACAGCAAGACCCAGGCACACCTGCATCCTCCGTCGGAGTGGATTGTAAATCCTCCAAGCAACATATCTATTTAATGGTGATCGGCACCTCTAAATACCAGGACACCACACAAAATCTGGTCTACCCTGATCAGGATGCCGAGGCAATAGCGGAAGCCCTCACTGCTACCGGCGCTGCAATGCTGGGAGAATCAAATGTGCACACCCGTTTGTTCACCACCAAAAAAACCGGGAAAGACTTTGCCAATAAGGCCAATATAGAGGAAGGATTTGCAGAAGTGGCAAAATTGGCCACTCCTTGCGATTTATTGATAGTATATTTTTCCGGACACGGGTCCACCTGGGGGCCTGAAGGGAAAAGGTCAAGTTTTTTTTACCTCACTACCGGAATTTCTTCAGCCAAACTAAGGGACGAAGCCATCCGAAAGGCTCATGCCATCTCGGATGAGGAACTGGAGAAATGGCTGACCAACATTCCGGCACAAAAACAGGTGATGATTCTGGATGCATGCAATTCAGGTAAAGCGGTTGAAAACCTTAAAGGAATAAAAAAGCGCGATCTGAATGCTACACAAGCTATTGCGATGGGGTTACTAAATGACAGGACGGGAGCATTCATTCTTACAGGCAGCATGGCCGATCAATTGAGTTGGGAAGCCAGTAAATATGGACAAGGTTTGCTTACCTACAGCCTGCTTCGGGGAATCAGCGGTCCCGGTCTGGTGGATGGTAAACTGGTGGATGTGATCAGATTGTTTAACTTTGCGGTGGAAGAAGTGCCCAGACTCGCTCAAACCATTGGACAAACCCAAACGCCTGTGCCTAAATATGAGGGCCAGACTTTTCCGATCGGCATTTTGGGACCGAACGTGAAAATCAAGATCCCTGATGCCAAGCCGGTGTTTATTCAAAGTCAATTTCAACTTCGTGGATTCTTTCTTGATACCCTGGGATTAGCTCAGTCATTGAACGACAAACTTTATGAAGAGCGGTTGAAAGGTAAAAATGCCAGAATGGTGTACTATCACACCTCTGAAGTACTTCCTGACAGTTACAGGGTAGTAGGAGATTACACCATTAATGGCAATTCGGTTACCGTAAACGGCAGGCTGTTTAAAGGGAAAAATACACCAGTCGGTACCCCGTTTGAGTTGACTGGAAATAAAGATATCAAGGCACTGGTATTAAGTATTTTGAAAGCTGTTTTTGAGCGAATACCTAACAACCTATAGGTTAAAACAAATACACTCAAAAGCGTTTAAAATCCATTTTAACAAATGATGAAGGTAATATTGACAGCTCTGATTGGTTCTATTTTATGCTCCAGCCTTCTTGCTCAGCAACGCAGTTGGGGTGAATTCCCCATGGTGCCAACCAAATCATTTGGCGCCAAGGCTGCAACCATGAACAGGATTACCGGCACCCCTGAATATGCCAAGGCACTTAAAGTATACGAAAAATTATGCCAGGCGAGGGGCGATTTTCGTTATCCGGTGCCGGAGTTTTATATGACCAGGGAGCGGACCATTGCCAAAATTGATTACGGAACGTATCCCACCATCTATCTGAGTGATACAGCTTTTGCCGTATGCGAAACCTTTGGTGAACAGTCAGAGGCTGCTATCGCCTTTCTTCTTGGACACGAACTGACCCACTACTACGAAAAACATGCCTGGAGAAGCGATTTTGCAGAGGATAATGATACCATCCATTTGTCAAAACAGCTGGATGAGCTTTTTCAGGATATGTTAAAATCATCCTCTGGTAATACCAAACTACGTGACAATCTGAAAAAGTATAAAACCTTGTCAGACCAATTTCAAGACCTGGCAATGGAAGCACAGTCCGATTATTTGGGCGGATTTTTGGCTTATTCAGCCGGATATGGACGATTTACCCAAAGTGATGAACTGATACGCAGATTATATAAGGTATTCTCCATTTCAGACGAATCGGAGGGGTATGTAACCCGAAGTGAACGGGAAGACATGAGCCGTCAATCTGCTCAAAAACTTCAGGAGTTTATTGAGGTTTTTGAAATGGCCAATTGGCTCACTGTCACAGGGCTTTATGAAGAAGCATACCGATATTACCGGCTTATTCTTTCAGAATACCAGAGTCGGGAGATATATAACAACGTTGGCGCAACGGCCATGCTGCAGGCCATGAAACTTTTTTCTGCAGATGAACTCCGGTTCAGATACCCGGTACAGCTGGATCTTGAAATGGCTAACAGCAGGGGCGAGGATGAAATAACCCAAAGAAACAGATTGCTGAGGCAGGCTATCCTTCATTTTGATGCAGCTATCAGCATGGACGGTGAGTATGCACCGGCCTATCTGAACAAGGCTTGCGCTTTAGCGCTGCTTAATGAATCTGCGCGGGCAATGTATTATGCAGATGTAGAGGCCAGAAGGACGGCTATTGGTAAATATGCGACGAATATTCCGTATATTGAAGTGTTACTGGGCATCATTTCTGCCCAATCAAAAACAGTGGCTGGCGATCAGGCTGCAAAAGCCAAGTTTGAATTGGCCATGAAAACAGATAAAACGGGTATTGCAGCACATAATCTGGCTATTTTGATGAAACAGCCTCTTCCTGCACAGGTTGAATCCGGTTCAAATGATTTTTTTGATGACGAAGCTATTGATGGAGAAAATCCATTTCAAATCCTATTCCCAGAAGTGAATAAATCACGGACAATTGATGATATACTCAGTTTTGAGCAAAACACGGAAAAAAGTACACAGTACAAACTTTTTGTAAGCAAGAAAAATAGAAAAACCAGTGCCTTGTTTCAGGCAACCAGCCCTATTTATAAGGGCGAAACGGCCAGAGGCATCAAAGTTGGAGCCTCCCAGCAAATGATCATCGAAAAATATGGTCAGCCAATGCAGGTTATCTATACGCCAACCGGGCAAATCATGCGCTATGCAGAAGTTCTTTTTGTGCTGAATGGGGATGCATTAGAGCGCTGGGTATTGTATTCCCTGAAGTAAGTTGCCGCATTACAAATACCTCCAATGAAACAATTCAACCACACATACACCATGAAAAAAATTATGTCATCTTTCTCCGCACTCCTGTTATTCGTGCTGTTTCTCCCGGCAGCATCGGCACAAAATGCTTGCCAGGATTGCAAGAAGTCGGTTCCAACAGAAGTGCACACTTCTGTTAAAAATGCTGTCACGCTTTCAGGCCCGCCTGATGCAAAAGGTGGTCCGGTAGAGTTCCAGATATTTACACAAGACCGAGACCAGAAGTGGAAAATGGTTGATTCTGGCGTTATCAGTAAACCGGGGTCCACACAACTATATAAATATTATAAACCCAGCCAGATCATGGTGTTGCTTTATACGGAGCGTCCGTATAACAACATGGTGCAATTTACCAGCGTTAAGGTGGCTCAGGAACCTAAAGACTAGTGGTTTTCAGAGAAACATAAGATTTTGAACCACAAAGTCAGAAATTACTTTACCGCAGCGTTGGAGAGATGCAGAGGGCTTTAACTGAGCTGAGAGTCTCAATCAAATTGAGACTCTCAGCTCAGTTAAAGCCCTCTGCATCTCTCCGACTCCGTGGTAAAAATTACTTTATTTACCTCACTTAATTATCCGAACCCGTCAAATTGAAAGATACTCCAAGGTAATAACCAATATCGTATACCGATGTGGTTGGTGCAACATTTCCGTCAGAGATATATACATCGCCAATTTCATAGCCTTGTGACAGGCGCTCCACACGACCACCCATTACACCGGCATTTAACACAATGCGCTCTCCCTTACCAAACATAAAGCTTGGACCCAGGAAAAAGGAGATGGATTGCAAGTTTTCACCTCCACCCAAAGGGAAACCAATACCAAAAGAACCGGCAACCGTTACATTCTTTCTACTGGGAGTATAGAAATGTACAAAGGAAGTCATTACCGGTACAAAAGCGTCTCTGTCGCTGGATTGTAGCACAGAATCACGGATGAAGAACGATTGTGGACGAGCGAAAAATTGTCCGAAATTTAGTCCAACACTGGCCTTAATTCGCATACCTCCATACACATTTAAAGATACCGGAGTTAGGTCAACCGTTTTAACCCCTTTTTGCTGGAGTGAATCAATGGGAGATAATTTAATTTTAAAATTCAGTTTTTCTCCGTCAGCCGTAAGTCGGTAATTTTTAGAAAAGCTATTGTTGTGCAATTCCAGGTAAGTACTGCGAAGAACAGAAAGCATTTTGGCGTCAATGACAGGCAACTCCTGTGATTTTGCTTCCAGCATATTCACATTTTCCTGATAACCCTGAGTTTTGGCCTGAGCAACATCCAAAAAGTCTTCAGCTACCGATTTAAACTCATCCAAATTGCTTTCAGGAAAGTCAAACTGGTTCAATTCCTTCAAAAGCAAATCGCAGGTTGCGGTAGTAGTGGCGTATTTGTCAGCTTTTTTCCGGTAATCCAGAATCGTTTTAGGGATCTCCGTTTGTGCATCCGCTATTTTCAAAACCTGATTCAAATCAATTTTATTAGGGTCTTTTTCCAGAAATATGCGCTCCATGTATTCGCCAGTCATTTGTTTGATCTGGCTGGGTTCGAGGAAAGGGTTATACCGAATATGGTCAATTTCTTCAATAGCAAAAGCTTGAATCCGCTGACTGGCAACCTTTTTTTCAATCTCCTCCTGCATGGTCTTTAAATCTTTATCGAGCGTGCCCAACTGCTCTTTTGACCGACTAAAATCCAGTTCCAGTTTTTCCAGTTTGGCCACCTGTTCAATCCGTTTTTTTTCAGCCTCTGATTGCGTAAAGCCACTTCCCACTTCCAGGTCTTCGCCAGACAATGTAGGGAATCGGAATCCTCCAAGGTTTTGATCTCCGCCTTTAAACAAAAACTGCAACGGAGAACCACCTCCGAGTCCTCCAAGCATACTCAGCGGGTTGCCAGTCATAACAGAGGCTACCGGAATTTCTTCCTTCTCCACTTCAATGGCAACATTATATAAGTAATTGTTGTAATTGTCGACGTGTAAAACAATATCATCTCCTTTCCGGAGATTGGGGGCAGTTACCGACTTGCCATTTTGTGTGTAATAAACCGAGTCGCGAAAAACATTGTAGAAGACGTGCAACTTTTGAGTTTTAGCCTGAATGCTGCACGCGAGCAGTAAACCAACAAGAAGGGTTTTAGCAGTCATAAGATTGTTTTTTTGTGGTAAAAATACATTCAAAACATGGAAATCACTACATCTTAACTTGTTGTTATATCTTTCCGCCATATTCGCGTGCTGAAAAATTTATGTTGAGACGATTAATATTCCCGCATAGTTTAATGGTAACCATCCTGATGTTCATACTCATCTGGGTGTTGGATATTATTCGTATCAATCTCCACTTTTTGAATCCATTTAATGAATCCATTCGCGATTATCAGGTCACGGATATTGTTTATTCCAGACTTCAGGATAAAAAGATAAATATTGATAATCGGATCGTATTGGTGAATACCGGCCAACCTTCACGAGACACATTAGCCATGTTGGTAAGAAAATTGAAAGAGGCTGAGGCAAAAGTGATTGCGATTGACATCATGCTGGAGGAACAAAAAAATCCGGTTACAGACTCTATCCTGAGAGAAAGTCTGACCAGCATGGAAAATGTGGTATTGGCTATGGAAATAGATGGGGTGAATGAAGAAACCGGCCATTTTTCTATCCAAAAAAGCTGTAATCCCTATTTCTGCGACTACGTTTATTCAGGGTTCATTAACTTCATCACCAACGATACCAGCACGGTCAGGATTTTTAGCCCCCGTGAAATGACCACCAGCGGAGAAGTACTTTCCTTCCCTGTCCAAACAGCCAGATTATATGATCCGACAGCTACAGACCGATTATTTAAAAGAGGAAATAAGGTAGAAGAAATCTATTATTCCGGCAATGAAGACCAGTTTGTACAATGTGAAATGCAGGACCTGCTAAACCCTGAACGGGATATTCGGGCCCTGGTAAATGGGAAAATCGTTTTGATTGGGTTTCTTCCTATTGATTCCTGGGATAAACCATTACGAGACCGGCATTATACCCCGCTGAACGCCCGATATACCGGTCGGAATACGCCAGATATGTATGGTATGGTGATTCATGCCAATATCATCCGCATGATTTTGGATAACAAGTATGTTTTGGAGCCATCCTGGGCCCTTAACCTGTTGTTGACATTTTTGATATGCTATTTGAATGTACATTTGTTCTATCAAATTTTTCGCCGGGTGAGTCTCCCGTATCACTTCATTACCCGCTTTCTGCAATTAGGCGAAATCGTCATTTTCTTTTTTGTTGTTGCGCTGCTATTTCATTTTTACAGGATCAAAATAGATGCAGGCTATTGGATTACGGCATTATTGCTGACATTTGATGCAGTTAAATTCTACGATAACGGCATTAAAAAACGTTTTGCCTTCTTCCAAAATATTCCTTACGAATTGCCTAAACCTGTAAAAAAGAAAAAGGAAACTGCCCCAGACCCCAAGGGTCCGGAAGCATCGGAAACATCAGATGTTTCCGAGTTGAAAAAGGAAACGAAACCAGACCCATAAGAATATCTAGTGGGTACCAAAGTCAAAATCAACCATACAACTATGAGAGCAATCCTAATTTTTACCCTGTATTTTTGTTTCCAGCTGGATTTGGCTGCACAGGGAACAATCATGGTACTGCATGTAGCCGGTCAGGCTCAGTATCTGCCACATTATGGGGCCAAACCGATTCCACTGGCGCCAGGCGATGAACTGGAAATTAAAGGAAAAATTCGATGCAAAGGCTCCAGCACTGTCAGATTGATTTATGATGGGGTTCCCATAAGTGTTTCGGGCACTAAAATGCGCGACTTATCTGAAATTGTCAGAACGGCTTCTCAGCAAAGCCAAATGACATTTACCGGCAGATTCTTTAGTTTTCTAAATGAAAGCGTAAAGGAAGGAGTAACAGATGAGAAACTGAAAAAACACCACCGCAGGTATATGAACAAATCCAGCGGAGGGATTAAAGGATTTGCCAGTCCCGATGTAACCATAAAGGCTTTGTTGGTTGCCACCGGTAAACTACCTCAGGCAAATGTCATTTTCAAGTGGCGCAGTATAAAGGGAGATGGCCCTTATGTTTTCTCCATCATGAACCAGAACCAAAAAACGGTGGCTCAATTGCTGCTAAAAGATACCGCAGTTACCCTTGACCTCGATCAACTGTATATTACCCTTGATGAAGAATATACCTGGTCGGTAACCCGGGGGGAAAAAGATCGTTCCGCTCAAATTCCTTTTGAGGTTTGTCCTGCGCAAGACCTGAATACCGAAAAGGAGCTTTCACATGATTCCGGATTTGTCAAAGCAAATCAGGATGAACAGCAAATGATGATTGCTTATCAATTGGAAGAAGATCACAGTTTTTATGCGGCCCAAAAGATCTATCAGCGTTTACTTGAAAAATCGCCTGATAATGCTATTTATAAACGCATTTATGCGTCGTTTTTGGCCAGGAGAGATATGTTGCCTGAAGCTGAAAAGCTGATTTCCAACAAACAATAAGATGCTGATGAAAAAGTACATCCCCCTCTTATTAGGGATTATATTCGGGTTTACATCGAATGCCCAGGAATTTGCCTTTGCATCCAGTGGTGATAAATTCGTGCTGGAACGTGTGGAAGGGTATAAGCTTGCCGTTGCCCAAAAGGTTTTTGACGACATGCATCGTGGACGCGGCGATTTTAGGTTGCAAAAGCCGACCTTGATTATGAACAAAAAGCCGGGACAAATGGCTTCGTTTGTCCCGGATAAACTTCAGATAATTCTTGATGAAAAAGCCTATGACGTTTGTATCTCCTTCGGCAAAGACTCCCTGAATGCATTGGCAGCGTTGTTGGGGCACGAGTTGATACATTATTATGAGAATCACAACTGGAACAGGCACTTTGCCAAAAAGAATGAGGATCTGGAAACCACTGTTCAGCTTGAAAAGCTCCAGGAAGGGTTAAAACATGAGGCTCAGGCGGATTATTTGGGTGGATTTATGGCTTTTTCTGTGGGGTATAATACCTATGGAATTATGCCTAAGTTGCTTGTAAAACTGTATCAATCCTACGATTATCCGGAAAATCTTCCCGGTTACCCCAGTTTGGAAGAGCGATTGAAGATGGTCAACAGCGCCATGGTTCAGTTGAAGGACCTTCAAATTGTTTTTGAAACAGCAAACCTGCTCACCATCCTGGAGCATTACGCGGAGGCATCTCTCTATTATAAAAACATCCTGGAAACCTTCCAGGGGCGTGAAATCTATAACAATGCTGGAGTGAATGCAGCGCTTGCGGCATTAGCCCTTACAGATGCGGCAGATATGCCGCTGGTCTATCCACTTGAATTGGATCCCAAATCACGATTGTTTGGCTTAAAAAGTAACGACAAGGAAAAAGAGGCGCAAAGAGCTAATTTGTTGAAGCTGGCCCTGGATTATTTTGAAAGAGCCAGAATTCTGGACGAAAACTACGCGCCTTCCTATCTGAATAAAGCCTGTGTGCTGGCCTTACAGGAAGAATGGGAGGATGCGGAATACTTAATCAAGAAAGGTAAAAAGAAAGCTACAGATCCTGCAACGGCCGGCGATTTTCAGGTATTGGAAGGAATTATGGCCTTCATGCAAAAGGATAGCGTAAAAGCATTAGATTTGTTCCGCAAAGCTGAAGCACAGGGAAGTATGTGGGCTTCCATCAATATTGGCGTTTTGAAAAGGTCAGGAGAAATGGCAGGAGGAGCTTCTATCCCGGGTAAAGGAGTAGAAGAAATTGAACAATTTCCGCTGGCTGATTTCCTGGCTGCGCCCAATCCGGACAGGGAGGTTAAGATAAATAAAGAGGTAATCTGCGGTGCACGTCAGTTCAAACAATCCAAATTGTTTATTCACTATGCAAATGCAGGTAAAAAATATCTCCTGGTACAGGAAACCCAAGTTGGGTACCCAGGACGCACGCTTCGTAACATTGGTTTAGGGGATAGTCAGGACAAAGTCAAAACAGCCTATGGAAATGCTTCACGCAAACTGGCGCTTTCCACCGGCAGTGTCTGGGTCTATCCCGAGTTTAATCTTTTTTTCCGGATTTCTGCCCAATCCAAAGTGGAAAGTTGGGGGGTATTCCGGAGAAGTTTACCTTGATTCATTCATCTTGAAGCATTTAACATCCAATGGTTATGAGAAAAACAATCTTATTCGGCGCAGCCTTTCTGCTGTTAAACACCCTCTTTGCACAGGATTCCAATCCTGTCGTTATTCTTCAGACTACCGGCAAGGTATCGGTGGTTTCCAAAGGAAAATCCAAAGCTAATCCGGTTAGTGCCGGCGCCTTGGCGAACCCTGCCAGCACCCTTAAACTGAACAAGGGGGCTTCTGCAGTGGTATTATGCAACGGACAATATATCACGATAAAAAATAAGGATAAAGTTGACCTGGTGAGCGTTTGCGGAACAGCACCCGCTAAACGCAGGCTTGATGTAGACCATGATCTGAATGAAAAGGTTTTGGCCGCAGTAGATATGGTTGGTGTTGCCAAGGCAAGAGGCGATGGTTGGATTAGTAATGTTACGGATCCCAAAAAGAATGGTGACGGATGGGGCAATAATGTAACGGATCCTAAAAAGAATGGTGATGGTTGGGGCAACAATGTAACAGATCCTAAAAAAAATGGTGATGGTTGGGGCAACAATGTAACAGATCCTAAAAAAAATGGCGACGGATGGGGCAATAATGTAACTGATCCCAAAAAGAATGGCGATGGATGGGGCAATAATGTAACGGATCCTAAAAAGAATGGCGACGGATGGGGCGGAAAAGGTTCAACCATTAAGGCTTTGATGCCATTTGGCCTCGTTCAAAAAGGTTTAGTTTGTTTCAATTGGTCGAGACCCGAAACAAAAGATCCTTATCGTATAGAGATCCTGGATGAGAAAGGTACACTCATACATGCCCAATCCGTGAAGGATACTTTTGTTTGTATGGACCTTTCCGGAATTAGCCTTAACATAGAGACGCCTTACACCTGGAGAGTGAAGGTAGATGGCGCCAAAACAATGGTTTCTAATGATTTGGTCTTTGGAATTGGCAATGAAAAGGACCGCGAAGAGGCATTAAAGTATGCCGCTATGTCCTCAAATGCTGACAACAAAGAATTGATGGCGTTATCAAAAGCCATAAG
>JAEUUS010000596.1 GCA_016787545.1 Saprospiraceae bacterium | reverse complement strand
CCTGTAGCTACAGGAGTTCTGTATCTTTGCAGGCGCTGAACCACTTATACCATTTTACATGAAAGGCATCATTTTAGCTGGCGGACTCGGAACCCGACTTTATCCACTTACCCTGGCAGTAAGTAAACAACTCATGCCGGTATACGATAAGCCCATGATTTACTACCCGCTCAGCACCCTGATGCTGGCCGGCATAAAGGAAGTGTTGATCATTTCCACCCCACAGGACTTGCCGAAATTCCGTCAACTTTTTGGTGATGGCAGCGAATTAGGGATGCAATTTTCTTACGTGGAGCAACACGTGCCCAATGGTCTGGCTCAAGCGTTTGTGCTTGGCGCCGACTTTATTGGCAAAGATCCGGCTGCGCTGATTTTAGGTGACAATATCTTTTATGGCGCCGGCCTGGGCGACATGGTGCGGTCTTGTTCTGACCCAAAGGGGGGAATCATATTTGCCTATCAGGTAGCCGATCCGGAAAGGTATGGGGTTGTGGAATTTGACCAACATTTCAAAGCCTTGAGCATTGAAGAAAAGCCGGCTAAACCCAAAAGTCACTTTGCCGTACCGGGCTTGTATTTCTATGATAATCAGGTAGTTGACATAGCCCGAAACCTGCAGCCCAGCCCACGTGGAGAATATGAGATAACGGATGTAAACCGCCATTATTTAGCAAAAGGCAGTTTGGAAGTGCGCGTTATGGGTCGGGGATATGCCTGGTTAGACACAGGAACCCATGAATCGCTGATGCAGGCCGGACAATTTGTACAGGCCATTGAAGACCGTCAGGGACTCAAAATAGGTTGCATTGAAGAAGCGGCCTGGGAAATGGGGTTCATTCCTGATGAAGGGCTCGAACGACTTGCGCACAAATACCTGAAAAGCGGGTATGGTGAATATTTGTTGAGGTTATTGAAAAGTGCGTGAGAAAGTACATGATTGAGGGGGGAAGAGTACATGATTGAAGATTACATGAGTACATGATTGAAGAGGGAGGGGCGCTGGGTTTGATTATGGAACGGCCTTTGGCCTTATAGACAGTCCCTAATGGCATCCGGGCCTTTGGCCCTGCCGAAATCGCAAACCCAACGCCTCCCTCTTCAATCATGTACTCATGTAATCTTCAATCATGTAATCTTCACTCATGTACTCTTCTGGCTTCTTCAATCAGCAGCGCAAAAAATTCTCCCAGCGGCCAGCCATAGGCAACTGCTTGTTGGGGAACAATACTGGCAGGGGAAATACCCGGAATGGTATTGGCTTCCAGAAAATGGAAGGTTTCTCCCACCAAAATATAGTCAAACCGAACTACCCCACTGCACTGTAGTGCGGTGTACAGGAATTTAGAATTTGCCTGGCATTGTGCCGCTAATTCAGGTGAGATTTCTGCAGGTGTTACCTCTTTGGAACGTCCTTCGTACTTGGCGGCAAACGTAAAAAACTCATCGTCGGGAATAATTTCCGTAACCGGCAAAACCACCACCTCCCCGTTTACCCGCAGTGCGCCGTTGGAAAACTCCCGACCGGGCAAAAACGATTCCACCACCACTTCTCTGTCAAAACGGAATGCTTCTTCGATAGCAGGCATTAGCGCTTCTGAAGACTTTACTTTGGATACGCCAAAGCTCGAACCATGTGTGTTGGGTTTAACAAAAAGTGGCAGCCCAAGCGCTTCAATCCGGGATTGATCTACCACCTCTCCCCGGTGCAACAATACCGATTTTGCCATCGGAATACGATTGCCGTATTGCGCCATTTGCATTTTGGTATTGTGCTTGTTCATGGTAAGTGCGCTCACAAAACCATTGCAGCAGGTATAAGGAATGCCCAGCATTTCCAGATATCCCTGCATTTTCCCGTCTTCCAACGGAGTGCCATGCAAGGCAGCAAAAGCACAGGCAAATCGAATTTTTTCGCCTGAAATGGTTAGTGAAAAATCATTTTTGTCAATTTCTGTACCGGATAAGACATCTTTCCACTCACTTTTCTGGATGTCTATCATAAAACACCGGTACCGGTCTTTGGGCAAATGATCAAATACTACTTGTCCGCTTTTAAGCGAAATAACGCGCTCTTCAGAGTCGCCGCCGGTAAGAATGGCTATGTTGACCATGATGGGGAATGTGGGGAATGTGGTTAATGTGGGGAATGTGGGGAATGTGGTTAATGTGGGGAATGTGGTTAATGTGGGGAATGTGGGGAATGTGGGGATAGGGGCTATAAAATGCCAAGGAAGGATAGTAATCGGGTGTATGGGGAGTGGCGTTTGGCGGAGTGGATGATGGCATTGAGGAGTTTTCTGATTTCTGACAGTTTTTGCAGAATGGGTTCTGTGGATGGATAACCAGGAGAATATTGGCAAATAAGTAGCCAAAACTGGGTTTCACGGGCTTCTTTAGCGGCAATTTTCATTTTATGGATGAAATCTGCTCTGCTTTCAGGATCCTGAGCTTCCCATACATTAGCGCCAATGGAAGTCCCTGCTCGAAATAATTGACGTGCCCGATCAAACTTTTGCTTGTCGCGACATTCCGAACAGAAAGACTCAATCATCAACGCAAACTCAAAGGAATGGCGAACAATAGGATTGTTTTGATCAACTTCAGTCATCATGTTTCTTGGTTTTAGAGGTGAATTTCCTTCAAAATTAAACACTTTTTTCTCAATACGCAACCCCCTCCCCCACATTAACCACATTCTTCACATTCCCCACATTAAATAAACATGGCAAAACAACCACAACGTCCTGCTCCACAGCCGCAGCGTAAAGCGGCTCCCGCTCCGGCGCGTCGCAGCAGCGAAAGCCGCGAAAGTATCTTTACCGCTGCCGATCGAACCCTGATTTTTGGTCGTCAAAACTTTATGCTTATGGGCATCGGCCTGGCATTGGTACTGGTCGGTCTTGCACTAATGACCGGAGGCGCTATGCCCGATCCCGCCAAATGGGAGCCTGAACGTATTTATAGCCCTATGCGCATTACAGTGGCTCCAATCCTGATGGTGGCCGGTTTTGTGGTGGTGGTTATGGGTATTTTCAAAAAAAGTGCATCGGAAACGCCCAACGACCAATCAGCTACTGAGGCATGACCCTTTTGCAAGCTATTCTGCTGGCCATCATTGAAGGCCTGACGGAGTTTCTACCGGTATCGTCCACTGGCCATATGATTATTGGCTCCTCAGCGATGGGGATTGCTGCACATCCGTTTGTGAAGGTGTTCACAGTGGCCATTCAATTCGGCGCAATCCTTTCGGTAGTTGTGTTGTACTGGAAGCGTTTTTTCCAGAATATCCACTTTTACATCAAACTGCTGATAGCTTTTCTGCCTGCTGCAGTGTTTGGTTTGTTGCTGAAAAAACAAATTGACGCACTGTTGGAAAACATTGTCGTAGTGGCCGTTGCACTCATCATAGGCGGGGTAATCTTTATTTTGCTGGACGATTTTTTTGCACGTCGCCGGCAATTAGAAACCTCTGTAGATCAGGATGTTACTTTGCCCCGAGCCTTCCGGATCGGCTTTTTTCAGGTCATATCCATGGTGCCCGGAGTGAGCCGGTCAGCAGCTACTATTTTTGGTGGTTTAGCCCAGGGACTCTCTCCTGCCACGGCAGCAGAATTTTCGTTTTTCCTGGCCGTGCCTACCATGTTTGCAGCTACCTGTAAATCGTTGTACGATTTTCTTAAGGAAGGCACAGGCGAACTCAACAATCAGGAAATGATGTTGTTGGGGGTAGGTAATTTGGTGGCCTTTCTGGTAGCCATGGCTGCTATTCGTTATTTTATCCGGTTCCTCACCAATCATGGATTCAAATGGTTTGGCTGGTATCGGATCATAGTGGGCATAATACTGCTCATTTTGTGGAAAATGGGCCATTTTGATGGCGTGAATGTGGGAGATTTTTGACGGTGAACAGCCTACGGCTGATGGTTTTTTTGACTTTTATTGAAACGAACATGCTTGATAAATTAAAAGCAATACGCGAAAAATACCTTTACCTCGAGGAGCAACTCGGCGACCCGGCTACTGTGGCGGATCCTGATAAATCAAAAAAGGTAAATAAGGAGTACAAAAAACTCCAGCCTTTGGTACAAACCGCAGATAAATACGAAAAGGTGCTCACCGGCATTTCTGGCGCAAAAGCCATGCTTGCTTCAGAAACCGATCCGGAAATGAGGGAGATGGCCCGGGAAGAAATTTTAGCCCTGGAACCCGAACTGGAGGCTCTTGAAGCCGAATTGGTGGTGTTACTCACCCCCAAAGACCCGGAAGATGAAAAAGATGTAATCTTCGAAATTCGGTCCGGAACCGGAGGCGATGAAGCAGCTTTGTTTGCTGGCGATCTGTACCGAATGTACACCAAATATTTCTCTGATCAGGGCTTTGAAGTGGAAATGCTGGATGAAACTCCGGGCACAGTAGGCGGCTTCGCTAAAATTGTACTCGAAGTTTCCGGCGATAACGTGTACGGAAAACTAAAATTTGAATCCGGCGCCCATAGGGTACAGCGTGTGCCGGAAACGGAAGCCAAAGGCCGCGTACATACCTCCGCAGCTACCGTTGCTGTGCTGCCTAAACTGGAGCCGGAAGACATCAATATCCGAAAAGAAGATATCCGAACCGATGTGTTCCGGGCATCAGGCGCTGGCGGTCAGCACGTAAACCGGACAGAATCCGGGGTACGTTTCACCCACTTGCCTACAGGCGCCGTTGCAGAAAGTACAGAGAGCCGATCCCAGCATAAAAACCGGGATATTGCCATGGGGCGCCTCGTACAACAAATCCGCGAAGCACAATTGCAAAAAGAGGCATCAGCCCTGGCCTCTGCCCGCAGAAGTCTGGTAGGCTCCGGCGACCGCTCGGAAAAGATCCGAACCTATAATTGGCCGCAAAATAGGGTTACCGACCACCGCCTCGAAGGCGATAACAAGAATTTCAACCTCGATAAAGTGGTAGAAGGGGATATCGAGCCAATCATTGAAGCGCTTACCATTGCTGATAACGCGGCAAAATTGCAGGAGTAAGAGCGCTTTTGCCTATCTTGGTTGCCAAAACAAGTCCAGCTATGAAAATTCTTGCCTTCGGAAAAATTGCTGATGTGCTGCGCCAACCTGCACTGGACTTTAGTGGTCCGAAAACTGTTGCCGAACTCCGCGAACGCCTGGAAACGGAATATCCAGACTTGAAATCTCTCCGCTATTTGATTGCCGTAAATAAACAAATAGCCGATGAACATGCCACACTCGCCGAAAACGCTGAAGTTGCCTTGCTCCCGCCCTTTTCAGGTGGTTAGTTTCTCTTGCCAACGCCATGCATACCTTACAAGATAAAACAGAGGCCTTTGGCCGTTTGCTCACTATCATGGATGAACTCCGGGAACAATGTCCCTGGGATCGGAAACAAACCCATGAAACACTGCGCAACCTCACCATTGAGGAAACCTATGAACTGGCTGACGCCATCTTGTCGAACGATTTGAATGGGATCAGGGAAGAGATTGGCGATATCATGTTGCACATGGTGTTCTATGCCCGTATAGCCTCCGAACAGGGCGCCTGGGACGTGGCGGATGCTTTGCACGCTATTTGCGACAAGCTCATTTCCCGCCATCCGCACATTTACGGAGATGTCAAGGTGGCCGACGAAGCGGAGGTAAAACGCAACTGGGAGCAACTCAAACTCAAGGAGGGCAAAAAATCGCTTCTCGCTGGTGTCCCCGCAGGCTTACCTGCCATGGTAAAGGCCTACAGGATGCAGGAAAAAACCAAGCAGGTAGGATTTGAATGGGAAAACACGGAACAGGTTTGGGCCAAAGTGGAAGAAGAAATCGGCGAATTGCAGGAAAATGTGCGTAATAACGCCCCGATTGCAGATATAGAAGAAGAATTCGGAGATGTGTTATTCTCCTTAGTAAACTACGCACGCTTCATTGGTGTGGATCCCGAAACCGCTCTGGAACGCGTGAACCGTAAGTTCAAATCGCGCTTTGAATACATCGAAAAACAGGCGCCCAAGCCCCTCCAAGACATGACCCTTGCCGAAATGGATGTGCTTTGGAATGAAGCGAAGAAAACGAAGGTTTGAGGGGTTTGAAGGGACCTGCTATGATTACTCTGATTTGTGATCCTATAACGCCAGCACGGCCTAAATGACCCCCAAATGACCTCAAATGACCACTAAATGACCTCAAATGACTCCTAAATAACCTCAAAATGCCCCTTAAATAACGCCTCAAACTTCAATAACCCCGGAACGTGTTCCGTGCGTTCCAGAAAGACATCAGCACCGCTACAGCAAGCCATATATACATCCAGATCTGCGCCGGGAAAAGCCCTACCACCTGCTCATACATAGCCAGATCGCTACTGGGCCCCACGTTAAAATCCTGAATGATATATAATACCGCCGCCAGGCCCAGGAACATCAGCACATCCTGATCCCAGGTAGTTTTCAGTGCGAAAAACACCAGAGATGCCGCAAAAGCCCACAAAATGCCGGTACTGGTAAACGATTCAAACCAAATTAACCCTATCAGAGCCATCAGCACCGCCATGGTAATCAGGGTGCCTTGCGCTAATCGGTGGTGTTTAGCGCCAATGCGGAACAGTACGTTTCCCAAAATAGCGCTGCCTAAATAGCCTCCCACCAGCACCAGTCCGGCACTGCCACCGCGGGTAATAGTGTACCCGCTGCCATCGGGATTAATCTGCAGACCTTCCACCTTGCCACCACTGAGCAAAGCCCCCAGCGCATGCCCGAATTCGTGCAGGATGGTGACCAGCAGGGTAACGGGATACAATACCAAGGCGCCGAAGGATCCACC
>JAEUUS010000576.1 GCA_016787545.1 Saprospiraceae bacterium | reverse complement strand
GTTTAAAGGATATAAGGTGGACGTTGTGACAACCGGTGGCTTAAGCCCATATATAGGCCCTCACATATTAAAAGAGGTTGAGTATGTCCAAATTGCCAATTGAGTATTTACGGCATATTTATGACGAGTGTGAGTTTATCAATAAGAGCATGTCGCCGCTCCAAATAACCCAAGCCCAACGCACGCTGCCGTTGGAACGTCGTGACATCCTATCCCTGTCGGCTTTGACGACAACCACAGCACAGATTTTAGCGCCACCCGGTCTTCCCGCCCCAATAACACCCCGGCATCCCACCGCCAGGCTTGAATTTATACCACAGCTAATCCAGATCTTTCGCTACGCTCAAGATGACAACACACGGGCTTTTGGCATAATCACGTTTCGTATACGCCGCATCTGGTTTTCACCAATGGATGAAATAACAGGGTGATTGCCACAACTTTACCGCATCTCATTAGCTTTGCCCAAAACAAGCTATCCTATGCCGCACATCCCTGCCAACCGCTTCTACCTGATCTTTCTTTGTCTTTTATTTCCTTCTCCGCTATCGCTCAAGGTCTTCAATGGACCGCAGACGGCAACGCCTATTGGGTGGCAGATAAGGAAGGTATTGCACAGGTAGACTTTGCCACCAATCAAAAAACCATAATCGTTACTCCAGCACAACGTCCGTGAGTAGCTACACTTAAGTATTCATCAATCTGTCCCAAGAGACAGAGAAGAACGATGACAAGAAACGACTCAAAGAGCTGGAGACTGAAAACCTTCGCTTGAAAAAATGGATGCGGAGTTAAAGTTCAATCATCCCTCCGCTTCGTTGTTGCCAGATTTTCACTCGAAAATGAATCTTGTTGTGGGCTTTGGAAACTTAAGTGAAACAAAACGTGTTGAAAAACACCTGGAAACGCGCACGGAACACCGCTATTTTCCGTATTTTTGTTCCCAAAAGATCGTTCCATGGCACTCCAGGACAAATATATCAACCCTTTCACTGATTTTGGCTTCAAAAAACTGTTTGGCTCCGAGCCGAACAAAGACCTGCTCATAGATTTTTTGAATCAGGTATTGCCTGGAAAGCACAAAATAAAAGACCTGACCTACGCACGGACGGAGCAACTCGGAAACTCGGAAGCCGACCGCAAAGCTATTTTCGATCTGTACTGCATCGGCGAAAGCGGCGAGCGTTTCATCGTGGAAATGCAGAAAGCCAAGCAGAATTATTTCAAAGACCGGAGTGTGTACTATTCCTCTTTCCCCATTCAAGAACAAGCAAAGAAAGGTGACTGGAATTATCAGTTGGCCGCCGTATACATGGTAGGCATACTTGATTTTACTTTTTCAGAGGACGAGGCTGAGCAGGAAGTACGCCATGAGGTGCAATTGAAAGATCAAAAATGCCGGGTGTTTTACGACAAGTTGACTTACATCTACTTGGAGATGCCCAATTTTAGCAAGGCAGAAGGAGACTTGCAAACCAATTTTGACAAGTGGATGTATGTGTTGCAACAACTCCCTTATTTGCAAAACCGACCACAGGCGTTACAGGATCGGGTATTTCAGAAACTGTTCGAGGCTGCCGAAATAGCCAAATTCACGCCCGATGAAAAAAACAAATATGAGGAGAGTTTAAAGTACTACCGGGATTTGAAAAATGTGGTGGATACTTCGTTTGATGAAGGCAAAGCGGAAGGCAAATTAGAAATCGCCCGTCAAATGAAGTTAAAGGGGATGGATTCAAACCTAATATCCGAAATCACCGGCTTGCCAGTTGATGAGATAGAAAAGCTGTAATAATATCTCCACTTCCACCCCACCCGGTCTTTCCATCCCAACCCACACCCCGGCATCCCACCGCCGCGATTTGGTCTTTTTTTAACCCAGGTGTTAGAAAGACCAGCAACCGAAAGAAAGACCTCGTAAGAGGTCTGACCGTTGTAGCAAAATCAAATACAACGCGCAATCCGGACCCCGCAAGAGGTCCAACACTGCGTATCTGGGTTCGACCTCTTGTGAGGTCGTAAATCATTGGTATTCATATGCTACAAAGGTTGGACCTCTTACGAGGTCAGGATTGTTTTCTGGCCCGTTTGAAAGGAATAAAAAATGTGTACCCTTTCAAAGTTTGCACCAAAATTGTACCACCAGTAAACCATAAATTATCCCGAACAAAACCCGGGATTTTAGGCGCGGCTTGGACACATGCACCGCATATTTCAAACCGAAAGCTACCGAACCCTTGCGGCTTGCTACATGCCTCGCTGCCTAAGCATGAGGAGAACTTTCATCTCCCAAGTTCATCTGTCGAATGCTCAATATGATTATATTTGCATTCGGTGATTCGATGCCTGTTCCGGGCACACACAAAGGATGTAGGTCCATGCCGCCAAACAGCCAGCCCGCAAAGCCAACGCACGGCGGCACGGGCGTACATCCAACCGTTAGCAGCAAGCAATGAAAGAACCCTTGTAAAATGAAAAGGCTCATACATTGACTAAATTCAAATAAGATGAGAAATAAAGTAAAGACAAATTTGAAAAGAGCCTCTGTTTCACTATTGGGGTTGGCAATAATTTATTTCCTCGTCTTATTACACCCAAACTTTCTATTTGCTCACTCTATAACATACAAACAAGTTACTGTTTATTCTGACCGAGATATTGACAATTACATAAATGCAATTATTGAAGACGCTTTGACGAGAATAAAAAAATCGGAATTATATGACAGTTCTATCCACTTTAAAGTGTATATCTGCAATGACTTATGGCGATTTGGCATATTTACGCAAGGAAATAAATATGCAGGTGCAGTAACTCATTATCATTTGACAGGGAATATCTTTTTTAGACCTTGCGACATTGAGAACAATAAAATAGTTCCACCAAAAGAATGGTATTTTGCAGAAAACCCTTTTACATTTTCGGACAGACCTTTATCATATTATTTTGCTCACGAAATGACACATAAATTACAATCAGACTTTACAGGTTGTTATGACTTTTCTAATCCTACTTGGCTAACAGAAGGCTATGCTGACTATATAGGCAAAGACGGAAATTTTAACTTCAATGAAAATTTGAAACTTTGGCACAACAATGCACCAGAACTTGACCCAACAAAAGGTTTATACAGGCTTTACCATTTGAAAATTGCTTATTTGTTAGACAAACAGAAGAAATCGATTAAAGATATTTATAGAAACATTCCTAACGATAAAAGTTTGACAGAAGAAATATGGGAACTAAAAGACAACTAAACCCAAATTTGCCTGCTGCTAACATCGGTTTGGCAAAAGCAGGGCAGACGGAAGTAATTGAACATTTGTACTTCTATCAACTTTTGTGCTTAACTTCGGCTGACGGTTTTCAAATGCCCTGCCTTCGCCAAGCCGTAAAACGTTAGCACAAATTCTGCCCCGCCCGGTCTTCCCATCCCAATAGTACCACGGCATCTCCCGCCGCGCCTGGGTATTCCCGACATTATCGGGACAGGTCATTTTTTGACCCAGCGCCACGTCCGTGAGTGGCTGGGCTGAAGCAAACATCCATCCTTGAAAAAGTGTGCCGCCAATAAACCATAAACTATCTCCGAACAAAACCCGGGAATTTATGCAGTGCTTGGACACATGCCCTCAACCCCGCTTACTTCGGACCGGAAGTCGGCCTCCGAACCCTTGTGGCTTGCCGCTTGCCTCGCTGCCTAAGCATGGGGAGAACTTTCATCTCCCAAGCTCATCAGTCGAATGCACAATAGGATTATATTTGCATTCGGTGATTCGATGCCCGTTCAGGCGCAAACAATGCATTGGTCTCAAATGACTGGTTAAGCACGGTCGTGTAGCCCATACCACACTACTGGACATTTTGGTTTCAGACCTATAAGGTTTTTGGAAACCTTATAGGTCTGAAACCAAAATGTCCAGTAGTGTGAGCCCATACTCACGTTATAACCAACCAGAAGACATCAAAATAAATTAGCCTAAAATTTACAACATGAAAAAATTAATCGTATTGATATGCTTGTCCCTATTGATGGAGGGAACAAATGCTCAGAACATTTATGGGTTCTCAGAAAATATATTTTGTTCTTTCGACATATCCAGCAGTACAAAAGATACACTGATTGTTTTTGCAGGAAATCCATGGATAAATCTGGGTTTCCACGCTGCGATTGATAGATTTAATGGCAGATATTTTTTTGGCGGCAGTTTACCTGGCTTTAACGGAAACTTCCATATTATAGATTTAGTTGACTTATCAATTAATTCTTATCCTGTTATCGTAGAAAACATTGAATATGACTTCATAAAAGACAGGATTATATATGTAAAATATGGGAATATTTATTCGTTAGACTTGACTACATTTCAAGAGACCAACTTAGGACAAATTGACAATGGGAATGCAACTATTTTTGGTCAAATAAGGACCTATGTGCCTCAAACGAATGAATATTTCCATGTTGATTACATAAACGGTGCTTTTGGAGATCCATATTTTTTGATGATTAATGCAGATTCCGGAGAAATAAATTGTGAAGAAAAGGTTGAAGAAATTGGCGGCATATTTTACTCACCCGGAGGATTAGTAACAAATAATTTTACCGGTGATATAATAGGACATCGCAATGGCAAATATGGAATTGTAAATGGGTGTGAAGGTTCGATGACAAAATTATCAACGATTCAAGATTATTACGCCCATCTTAACAATCAGATGGCGGTTTATAACCACAAGGATAACACCTATATTATACCATACTATTCCACCACAGCAAATAATAGATATAAAATGGCAATTGTTGATGTTTACAATGATGAAATAATTGAAACCAAAAGTCAACCCTGGGATGGGAAAATGAATTTACAACAAATATATGAAAAACCATTTGCCCCTTTAATATGTTTGAACGACACCTTATTTGTACCAAAAGGGCAAAACTATAAATGGTTTTTAAATAACGAATTGATAGGTGAAACAAATACAAACTACTGGGTGCCTACAGCAAGTGGCATATACAAAGCAGAAGTTACTTTTCGGGAATATGCTACCTATTCCACAGAAAAGGAAATCATTTTAACTTCAACCGAATCAAATGAGTTGACGGACAGGGTAGTTATCTATCCAAATCCAGCTTCAGAATTCCTCCATATTGACTTTCTAAACGATTATTCAGCAACTGTTCAAATTGCTGAATTAACCGGGAAAGTAATTTACAACGAAATTTTTAAGAACACCTCAATGGCCCGAATTGAATTACACCATTTTCCTAAAGGGGTATATCTGATCTCAGTCAAAACGAATAATACTCATGTAACTAAATTGGTAACAAAGCTTTGAAAGAAAAAGCCTGACTATATAAAGCTTCTTCAAAACAAACCAGATTCCCAAGTTACTTCCAAACAATGCTACATGGCTAATTTCCTTTTTGCTTTGACCTTCGCTGTTTATATCGCCCTTGTCCTATTCAGCATGCAAAAACCTCCGGGCGGCGACTACGGCGTTGGCCATGCCTGGGTGCATTTTTTCCTTGCCCTGGCCTTTTTGCTGACCAGTCTTCTGACGTTGATTTCTATGACCTCGAACGGCGCTTTTTCCTGGCTTCCGGTTCAGGGCATGGCTCAAAAACTGCTCCTCGGCACGGGCTGGGTTGTGTTCGTTGCATCAACGGTGAGCATTGTCGGGATGCGTTGGGGGTTGTCGGGTGCGCCGTTTTGGATACGGTGGCTTATTCAAATCCGTGCTGACATCTGGTGGCCGCTGATCATGTTTGTGCCTGTTTTTTTGCTGATAAATCCCGGCTTGGGTGCCTATTCCAACTCCGGGGCTTTGCAAACATTCCTGAAAATTGCTTTTGGTTTGAACCTGATATTTTGTCTTTCCATACTTTGGAAATTAAGCACAAGACAGAGCCGCGTAACAGGCGGTAACGCCATCGAGTATTACCGAAAGACGCCGAATGAGGAAGAACAGGGTCGGATGCAGGTCATACAGGATACCATTGCAAAGGCGATGTGGATGGCCTGCCATACGCCAAGCAGTGTTTTGCGAGAGCAGGCATTTGTACAAGTTACATCCGGCAATAACTGGGAACAAGGCATGATGCGGGTGCTCGAATCCGAACAGGATTATTGGGAAGTGTATCCTTTTGCCGAAACTTATTACATTGATTTTCCTGCGAATTTTGGTGAGGCCATGGAAAAAAGCATCCGTCGGCTTGCCGGGCAAATCCGGGAGCAGAACCAAAGCATGAGTTTTCAAAATTCGCTGGAAAAGGATGGCTTGAACATTTGCAAACTTGTGTCGGGCCTTGATCATCGCGATTTTTTGGGCCAAACTGATGTCCGCTCAGCCATGCGCGAACTCCGCGATGCCTTGGACGCTGCGCCAACAGACAAACTTGAAAAAGAGCGAAAGGCAGTGCAGCAATGGGTTTTGTCAAATCCCTGATGCCTGAAAAATTCTCCGGCGAATTTTTTAACCCGCAATTTGAAAAATAAATCGCCGAAAACAGTGATTTGGATCATAAAAAACCGCAAATAAAGCATGGGAGGCTATGCCGACGAAGCACAAGCTCAACGCACGGCAGCGCGGCGCCCATGCCACCGTTAGACGAATAAATAAAATATGAAACAACTGAAAATTATAAACACTTTAATTCTGATATTTTCAATTTGCATGAATTCATTCGGGCAAAAAGGAATAGAAAATTACAACAAAGGACTTTCTCTGATGGAGCAAGGAAATTATCAAGATGCGATTATAGCATTTTCAGAAGGGATTAAAGCAAATGATATTTATAAAAGTGTTAACTATTATGGAAGAGCATATTCCTATTTTGAGATAAAAAATTTTGAAAAAGCAAAAATGGATATTGAAAGTAGTCTTTTGAGTGAAAAGGTACATAAG
>JAEUUS010000529.1 GCA_016787545.1 Saprospiraceae bacterium | reverse complement strand
ATTTACCCTACGTGGGTTGTCATCCCGAGTACTCGGGATGACAACCCACGTAGGGTAAATGCTCCCTAAATGACCTATAAATGACCTATAAATGGCCCCTAAATGACCTATAAATGACCCATACCCCATACCCCTCAACGTCACTTCTTCTTCCCTCCATTAAACCGTTTTCGCTCACCGCCGGATTTGGCGCCGGAGGATGGTGGTCTGGGCCCGCCTTTGCGGTGTTGGGGGCGTTGGGGCTGACGTTGAGGTGTTTCGTGATCTTCCGGAATGCCGGGTGGTAGTGGCAAACGGGGCACTTCTTTACCAATGAGCTTTTCAATCCGCTTCAAGCGGTGCAAATCTGCGTGGTTGATGAGGGTGAGCGCAGTGCCTTTGCGTTCGGCGCGGGCGGTACGACCAATCCGGTGTACATAATCTTCGGCGTCGCGGGGAGCTTCAAAGTTGATCACCAGGTCTATCCCGTCAATATCTATACCCCGGCTGAGAACGTCGGTGGCCACCAGGATATCAATTTTATTGTTGCGGAAAGCCAGCATGACCTGCTCCCTTTCGTTTTGTTCCAGATCGCTGCTGATGCGTTCTACCAGCAGGTTTTTGCCCTTGAGTTTTTGGTATAACTGGTTGACGGCTAATTTGCTGGAGCAAAAAATGATGGTACGGCCGGTTCGTTCTTTGAGCAATTCCTGAATGAGCGGGATCTTTTGCCGGTCGGTGGCTATAAAAACGCCCTGTGTAACCCCTTCTGCGGGTTTGGAAAGGGCAATGCTTACCGTGGCCGGGCTTTTCAGCATGGTTTTGGCCAGTTTCATTACCCCATGCGGCATGGTGGCAGAGAACAAAAGGCTCTGACGATCGGGATTCAAGGCTTTAATGATGCGGTTCAGATCCGGCATGAAACCCATATCAAGCATTCGGTCGGCCTCGTCGAGCACCAGAAAACGCAATCTGGAAAAATCCACATAACCCAGGCTCATGTGCGAGAGCAGTCGGCCGGGGGTGGCAATCACGATGTCGGCGCCTTTCTGCAGGGCGTCTCTGCCCTGGGCGAAGTCTTTTCCGCCGCCGCCGCCGTAAATAGCTACTGAAGAGATGTCGGAAAAATAAGAGTACGCTTCGATGGCCTGGTCTATTTGCATAGCCAGCTCACGGGTGGGCACTATGATCAGGGCCTGCGTATAATCGTATTCGCCGGATTTTAGGATCATGTCCATGATGGGCAGCACAAAAGCGGCGGTTTTGCCGGTGCCCGTTTGCGCCGTTCCGATCAGATCCTTGCCTTCCAGGATGATGGGGATGGCTTTTTCCTGGATAGGTGTTGCGGTTTTGAAGTTCAGGGCCTCTATGCCATCCAACAAATCAGGATGCAGGCCAAATTCGGAAAATTCCAATGATTGAAAGATATAAGGTTTTTTGAAGACTTGGAATGGTTGACATGCTATTTACGAGGTAATAGATGTTTCCTAGTCTGGAGTTATGTGCTTTAAAATACAAAGGTCGTGAAAATAAGGCATTTTAATTGGTTAATAACTAAAAAGCAATATTTTTGCAAATCCGAAATGTGAATCCGAAATTGCAAAAAATATATGATCGCTCGTCAAGCATCTCATAAAGTCCAAGAGCTGGCCAGGCAATTCAAAGCAGTAGCCATTCTTGGGCCCCGACAAAGTGGTAAAACGACTCTTTCTCGCACAACATTTCCTGAAAAGCCATACGTTTCACTTGAAAATCCTGATAGCAGGCATTTTGCAACTGAGGATCCAAGGGGGTTTTTGGCTCAATTTCCAGATGGCGCAATATTGGATGAAATACAACGCACACCAGATATATTATCCTATCTTCAACAAGTACTTGATGAAGATTCACGGCGCGGGAAATTTGTGCTAACAGGCTCGAATAATTTTTTATTGGTGCAAAGCCTTACGCAGTCATTAGCTGGCCGAGTCGCATACCTTGATCTTCTGCCCTTGTCGCTCACAGAATTGAAGCCTCTAGAAAATGCGTTGAATGATGTAGATACTTGTATTTATCAGGGGGGGTATCCTGCACTATGGGCGGAAGGTATCCAGGCAACGAACTGGTTTCCTGCATATATGAGAACCTACGTGGAGCGAGATGTTCGAATTATCAGAAATTTGGAAAACTTGTCTGCATTTGAAAAAACAATTGCTCTTTGCGCTGGCCGAATTGGTCAATTATTAAACCGTCAAAATATTGCTACTGAAGCAGGAGTATCTGATAAGACTGTTGAGGCATGGTTAGGTATTTTACAGGCAAGTTATATTGTTTTCTTGCTGCCTCCCTGGTTTCAAAATTATAACAAGAGAGTTGTTAAAGCGCCAAAGCTCTACTTCTACGATACAGGATTGGCATGTTATCTTTTGGGCATCCGAGGCCCGGAAGATATACGACTACACCCGTTCAGAGGCGCTCTTTTTGAAAATCTTATCGTTTTGGAAATGCTAAAAAAACGATTTAATGCAGGCGAGCGTTCTAATCTTTTTCACTGGCGTGATTCCACAGGGAATGAGATCGATGTGTTGGTAGAAAACGGGTTAATACAATACCCCGTTGAAATAAAATCAAGTCAGACTATTACAGATTCCTTTTTTAAAGGCTTGCGCTATTGGGAAAAATTAAGTCAACAAAGCGGTGGGGCAGTTGTATATGGAGGACCCGACACTCAACATAGAAGTGGTTTTCATGTGCTTCCCTGGTATGATGCAGACCGAATTGGATTACTCTAGAGCATTCAACTACCTCAAATCCCATTTTCGGGTTTTGAAGAAACGCACCAGCAAATATAACAATAAACCGGCAGGACCGGTGATCATCGTGAGTAAAAGTCCGGGAACCACAAAAATATGCCCGATCTTCAACTGCCGGGCATCGTGCGATTGCCAGGCGCCTACCAGCAGGCAAAACGAGAGGTAATTCAGCCAGCCGGTAAGCAACATTTCCTTGCTTCGGAACAGGTTTTTTACCCCTTCCAGGGATAACAGATTACCGCCCTCTTCCGGACTCGTCAGAAATTGAAACGTAAACACCGCCGCTGCCAATAGCAAAATAATAGCCGAACCAAATGCTATAGGCTCGGTAAATTTCCAGTTCGGAGCTGCCACCAGCAATAGCCAGGGAACAAAAATCAGGATGCTTGCGTACCAGTAAAAGGAGTCGGGAGTCATGGTTGGTGTTTTGGTGTTTTAGTGTTTTAGTGTTTTGGTGTTTTAGTGTTGAGAAGTTAAATTGTTTCACGCTCAAAATGAATAATATACCTGAAGGTGCTTTTTACAAGGCGTCAGCCTTATAAAATACCCAGCCGAACGCCAACTAAAACACTAAAACACCAAAACACTAAAACACTCACTTTACTATTTTCAAACTCAGATCCAGCGGTTGAGCGGAATGGGTGAGGGCGCCGGCGGAAACGTAGTTTACACCGGAAAGTGCGTATTTGCGGATATTGAAGAGGGTAATACCTCCGGATGCTTCGGTTTCGTACTGGCCATTTACGATGGCTACACCTTCGTGGAGGATCGGAATTTCAAAATTGTCGAACATCACACGGGTAATACCACCTGCGGTCATCACTTCTTCCAGTTCAACCAGATTCCGTACTTCCACGGTGATGTTCAGGTTGAGGCCTTTTTCCTGCTGGTAGGTATGCGCGCGCTCAATGGCTTTGCCAATGCCGCCGGCAGCATCCACGTGGTTGTCTTTGATCATCATCCAGTCGTACAAGCCCCAACGGTAATTTTCGCAACCGCCAATTTTTACCGCCCATTTCTCCAGAAAACGGTTGAGTGGCGTGGTTTTGCGTGTATCCAGCACTTTTACAGGTAGATCGCCTACTTCAAAAGCAAAGCGACTGCTCAGCGTGGCAATGCCGCTCATGCGTTGCATGGTGTTGAGCACCAGCCGCTCGGCTTGCAGCAAAGCGCGGGTGTTGGCCTCTACCTCAAAGGCTGTTTGGCCGTATAGCACATCGGTGCCATCGGTTTTGTCAACCTGAATGGTAGCTGTGGGATCCAGATACTGAAAAACGAATTGAGCCAACTCTACGCCGGCCAAAACCCCATAATCCTTGATTTTCAGAACCGCGCGACTCCGATTTTCTGCCGGAATGGTGGCCAATGAGGTATGGTCGCCGTCGTGTATGTCTTCATACAAACCGGCTTTAATAAAATCGAGGATGAGTTGGTCGGTGATTTGAGTTGGACGCATAGTTAGGACGATGGTACGATGAACGATGGACGATGAACGATGTCGTTCATCGTCCATCGTTCCATTTAATATTACAGCCTCCTGACGGGCGTTGTGGTTCCGGAACAGGTTGTCCGGCCAAAACGGCCTGGAGGGCAGTCCGGAGGTCTTCTCCGGTGGGCTCAACGGGGTTTCTTTTGGGTCTGCTCGGATCCAGTTGGCCGCGATAAGCCAGTTTTTGATCCTGATCGAAAATATAGAAATCTGGGGTGCAGGCGGCATCATAAGCCCGCGCTACTTCCTGGGTTTCGTCGTAAAGGTACGGGAAATCATAGCCAACCGCTTTGGCATGATCGCCCATTTTGTCCGGACCATCCTCCGGGTGGGTTACTGCGTCGTTGCTGTTGATGCCCACAAAAGCCACACCCTGTGGCCGGAATTCGGCTACAATACGTGCAATTTCCGGGTTGACGTACAAGACGTACGGACAATGGTTGCACAAAAACATCACCACCGTGGCGCGCGCACCTGCAGCAACATCCTGCAACGTCACCACCTTGCCGGTACCAGGTTCCGGTAAACTAAATTCCGGAGCTTTGGTGCCCAGCGGGATCATGTTGGATTCTGTGTAAGCCATTTGAAGGGTTTGAAGGGTTTGATGTTGTTTGAGGGGTTTGATGTGGGTTTGAGGGGTTTGATGTGGGTTTGAGGGGTTTGATGTAGCTGCGGGTTTAGCTGCCGGTGTTTATTGCGGGTGTTGGACGGTTTATTTAATGTTCCGAAACTCAGAAACCGTTTCCCGGCAAAGAAAAAGGTTCGCTGAACCTGGTTTTAGCTTGCTACCTATGTAGAAAGCATGATTCATTTTGTGCTGGTTCAACTTCCAAAACTTGGGCCCAAACTCAACGCCTCACCCCTCAAACCC
>JAEUUS010000509.1 GCA_016787545.1 Saprospiraceae bacterium | reverse complement strand
ACGGAGGCAGGGAACCTCGTGCGGATTCATTTGGCATATTTCTCTGGGGGGTTAGGGGGTAAATAATACCAAAGTTAAGGGATACCGGGGGAACAATGCAATAGGCAAGGCGGGAAATTTAAAAAAAGGCCCCGGGAAATTCCCGGGGCTTTATCTGTTCCTATTTATCCCATTACTAAATCTTCTCCGGTAAAACTGCTGCCATATGTATACCTAACCAACTTAGAGTTGTCGGCGAGGGTAAATTGCACTGTTTGACCTGTAGTGATGGTAGCAGAAGCCTGTACCCGGCCATCCACGCTAATGAGTTCAACGGTAACTGTATAAGAATCAGTTGTGTGATTAGCCGTAGCATAAACTACTCCGTCATTAATCACTATTGAATTTCGGGAGAGGTTGGAAGCATTCACCAGAAAGGCAAAAAGCAAAGCAACAAGCGTAAAACTGAACTGTTTTTTCATGAATAAAAGCTATTTGAGTGAAACATACTGCAAAAGTGACGCTTCGATGTCATGAAAAATAGTACGATTTCGAAGGACTATTCCTTTAATTACCTCCCTTAGATATGTTGGGAGGCAACCCTAATTCAGCGGCTTTTTTCATCAGCCATAAACGGTCAGATACCAGTTTCTTTTTTTGAATACGCTCCAAAAGTTGCTGAGCACGACGTGAGTCAAGTTGAGGCGACTGAATAATCTGTTTGAGGATATTTAAAAACCCAATATTCATCTGATTTACACGGGATGAAACGGTCTTTAGTCCTGTTCGTTCCAAATATTTTCTGAATGCCATCAGTTTATACTCCATTAGTTCCGACTTCATTTCAAAATATATTTTTACTTCTAACCTCCGGGCAATGCCCACTATCACATGATGTAAACTTTCTATAGGTACCACAGCCAAAGCTTCTTCATATTGTCCCGCTTCAAAGAGACAATGTGCTTTATTCAGGCGGTAATAATGTCTGTCTTTATCCCCTCCAAAAATTAAATCCTTGTACTTCTCTGTAACCTCAATTGCCCATTCCAGGTCGTTTCCTTTGACAGCGATCTGAATAATATTCAAATAAGCATTTGGAATGAGTAACCCGTGATAAAAGAACAACCCTCTTTCCAAATTGTCTTTAGAAATATGTAGTAAAACAGGGATTATATCCAGACGACCATTATCGAGCAAAATGGAACATAAACTTCTCAGAAATACTAAAAAGTGCCATAGCGTCTGTTTTGTTAACCGATGCTCATTTTTTTCCAATATCTGAAATATAGCTAAAACCTCATCCGGATGTATGGTTGGCTTTTTAAGTAAGGTTTCAATTTGAAGAGAAATGCTGTAAAACAAACTCTTACTGGCATAAAAAGCATCATCCCGTTGTTCTAGGTTTAAATCCGGCAGCGGTTTGACTTTCTGAATGCTAATATACCGATTCTGAAAATCTACCTTGAAATTGCGATAGAATAACTCCAGGTCATCCAAAAACTCTGGTATATATAGTTCGTCGTAGTTTTTATTTTTATAGCTGTGCAGATCATGTACTATTTTGGAGATGCGCAATTTTAATTCGTAAGCTTCCAATGACTCCAATTGTTGATGCTCCAGCTCCTTTCTAAATTTATGCATCGCCACAGTTGCGCGATCCACCATGCCATTTTCTATCATCCAGATTATCCAATCCAGGGTAACATTGGATTCATTGGATTGAGATAAAAACCGGGAGATTAGTATGTACTGTTTTAATTGCCTTCCAAGCTCCACCATAAGCTTGTCTAACTTTCCTGGAACCCAGGTCTGTTGAGGGAAAAGTTGTGCATAAACCACTTTTTTATCCAGTTTTTCTTCTGCAAACGTTGGAGCTTCGAAACAGACTATCCGAAACAAATGTTGAAGAATCTCGCCATTCCTGGAAGCCCCAAATGGCTGGGAAACCAACATAAGATTTACCTTTCCCCATTCCTGAGCAGGTATGGATCTTACTATTTCTACCAGATAACTATTAACCATTTTGAGTCCTTTGTCACGACAAAAATGAATTAATATAACTACTTAAACAAGAAAAAAAAGGGATAAATGGACGATAGCTAATTGTTATGCCCAGCCAAACGACAACGCAAACACTCCCGCTCTCAAATGCTTCAACACTCGGCTACGCATTCTCTGCCAGCCAGGTCATGGGGGTTTTTCGCTCTTCTTTTTTGAAGACCCTGTGAAAATAGGACAGGCTATTAAAACCTGCTGCAAAACACGCCTGTGTGATGTCGCCATTATCCAGGAGCATACGTTTGGCAAAACGGAGGCGCTCTTTGTTCACTAATTCTATGGGCGTTATGCCCAACTCCTGCTTGAACACCCGGAAAAACTGTGGCCGCGACAGGTAGCTGCGGCGGGCAAGGTCGTCTATGGAAAAATTCTCACAGATGTTGCGGCGAATGAACTGCACTACCTCCGCCAGCCGATGCCGCCCGGGCTCTTCGGAAAGTAACATCTGACGGGCCTGTGTTTGCATGATGCGCAATACCAGTTCCTCCAGACTGTGCTGCGTGAGGAGTTTTTTACCGTACACATCTTCCATGTACAGGTACAACAGCCTGCGTACCAGAGCATCCAGGTGGTCGTCGTTGCTCAGAAAATATTGTTCGTAATCGAGTTCCCAGGCATGTCCATCGAGTCGGAGCAATTGATCGTTGGCGCGCTCCACGGTGTGCTTGATGAGGTCATTGGAAAGGGTAAGGGCAATGCAGCGTGTGGGATCAGTCTCACGGGCTTCCGGAAAATCAATGAGCATTTGCTCGTGACTATTGAGGATAACGGATTGACCCGGGAAAAAATCAAAAGACTGCTTCCTGCCCACGTGCATCACTTTTTTCCCTTTCAACATAATAGCTATCACAGGATCGGGAAACCGCAGTGCAAATCGCTCGGCTGGCTGCACGGTTTCAAACAAATTCAATTCGGCAGTATCAAAGGCAAACACCTTTCTGCTCTCCACGGGCGTGTCCCGGTGGTCGAACAAATGTTGTAAACGATAAGTATGCTGAACCGAATATTCCATTAATGACTGGGCAAAGGTGGCTATTTTTATTGTTTCTCTAAGCAAAGTTACCGTACTCCATTTCAAAAACGAACAACAGTCGTGAAAATGATACGATTGTTCACTCATTGGATATTTCCGGAAAATCCCGGCCACAGGGCTGCCAATACCTTTGTCGCATTCAAAATTAAATTTTTCATTTCAAAATAAAATCGTCACGAACTATGGCAGTTTTGGAAAAAGAACAAACAAGCAGGCTGGTTGCACGTCCAGCATTCAAAGCGCGTTACGACAACTTTATCGGCGGCGAATGGGTAGCTCCGGTGGATGGTCAATACTTCGACAACATCTCACCCATTGATGGAAAAGCCTTTACCCAGGTGGCCCGTTCCAACCACAAGGATGTGGAACTGGCACTGGATGCCGCCCACGCAGCATTCCCGGCCTGGTCTCGTACTTCGGCTACCCAGCGCAGCAACCTGCTGCTGAAAATTGCCGACATCGTGGAGCAAAACCTGGATTACCTGGCAGCGGTAGAAACCATCGACAATGGCAAGGCTATCCGCGAAACCCTTAATGCTGACATTCCGCTTGTGGCGGATCACTTCCGCTACTTTGCCGGCGTAATCCGGGCTGAAGAAAGCACAGTGGCCGAACTGGATGTCAATACGGTGTCTATGAACATCAAAGAACCTATTGGTGTGGTGGCTCAGATCATTCCCTGGAATTTTCCTTTGCTAATGGCCGCCTGGAAAATTGCTCCTGCACTGGCCGCCGGTTGTTGCACCATTGTTAAACCGGCCGAACAAACGCCTACCAGCATTCTTTGCCTGATGGAACTCATTCAGGATGTGCTGCCTGCCGGCGTACTCAACGTGCTGAACGGATTTGGCGTGGAAGCCGGCAAGCCGCTGGCGCAATCCAAGCGTGTACACAAGGTGGCCTTCACCGGCGAAACCACTACCGGACGCCTCATCATGCAATACGCCTCTGAAAACCTCAATCCGGTAACCATGGAGCTGGGCGGTAAATCGCCTAACATCTTCATGCCCTCTATTGCAGATGCCGACGATGCGTTTTTTGACAAATGTGTGGAAGGCGCCGTGCTGTTTGCCTTCAATCAGGGTGAGGTTTGCACCTGTCCTTCGCGCATACTCGTACACGAGGATATCTACGATCGTTTTATGGAGCGCGTGATTGCCCGCACAAGAGCCATCAAGGTTGGTCACCCGCTGGATCCGGAAACCATGATGGGCGCTCA
This sequence comes from Saprospiraceae bacterium, assembly GCA_016787545.1. Lineage (GTDB taxonomy): Bacteria > Bacteroidota > Bacteroidia > Chitinophagales > Saprospiraceae > M3007. Next base: position 4,863 of record JAEUUS010000509.1, on the reverse strand, counting down.
GGCATCCAACGATCAGTATGAAAAGATCCTGAGTTACATGGAAATTGGTCGTCAGGAAGGCGCCCAGGTACTTTGCGGTGGCGAGGCGTTCAGTTTGAACAGCGGACTGGAGCGCGGGTACTATATCCAGCCCACCATCCTCAAAGGGCACAATAAAATGCGGGTATTCCAGGAGGAAATCTTTGGCCCTGTAACTTCTGTAACCACCTTCAAAACTACGGAAGAGGCTTTGGAAATGGCCAACGACACCATGTATGGACTGGGCGCGGGCGTTTGGACCCGCGATGCGCATGAAGCCTACAATCTGCCGCGCGCCATTCAGGCAGGCCGGGTTTGGGTAAACTGCTACCACGCCTATCCGGCGCACGCACCATTTGGCGGGTATAAAAAATCAGGTTTCGGCAGAGAAACCCACCTGATGATGCTGAACCACTACCGCCAAAACAAAAACCTGCTGATTTCTTACGATAAGAACAAGCTTGGGTTCTTTTAGTGGTACTCACCGCGGAGGCACTGAGACGCGGAGTTGTTAAGCAATAACTCCGTGTCTCTGTAGTAAAAAGACATTTTCTACTCAATACATTATGGAAAAAACATCCAGAGTAGCCATCACCAGTGCAGCGGCCAGGGTAATTGACGAACTGCGGAGTCAGCATGGGCCGCTTATGTTTCATCAGAGCGGTGGCTGCTGCGATGGTTCAGCGCCTATGTGTTACCCGGCTGGAGAGTTTCGGTTGGGCGACTCGGATATATGGCTGGGGGATATACACGGCTGTGCCTTTTATATGAGCAGCGATCAGTTTGAATATTGGAAACACACCCATCTGACGGTGGACGTGGTGCCTGGTCGCGGCGCCAGTTTTTCGCTGGAAATACCGCTTGGGCTGAGGTTTTTAATCAGGAGCCGTTTGTTAACGGATTTAGCGGTGGATGAGTCGAACCGATGACCTTCCCGATGGACATTCGGGACGCTCTACCTCCTGAGCTTTAATAAAAAATAGCCTGACTCACTCCTGAATCAGGCTATTGTGGAGGATAACGGGGTCGAACCGATGACCTTCCCGATGGACATTCGGGACGCTCTACCTCCCGAGCTTTAATAAAAAATAGCCTGACTCACTCCTGAATCAGGCTATTGTGGAGGATAACGGGGTCGAACCGATGACCTTCCCGATGGTCAGTCGGGACGCTATACCTCCTGAGTTTTTTTAAAAAAAATAGCCTGACTCACTGGTGAATCAGGCTATTGTGGAGGATAACGGGGTCGAACCGATGACCTTCCCGATGGTCAGTCGGGACGCTCTTCCTCCAGAGCTTTTTAAAAAAAAAATAGCCTGACTCACTGGTGAATCAGGCTATTGTGGAGGATAACGGGGTCGAACCGATGACCTCTTGCATGCCATGCAAGCGCTCTACCAACTGAGCTAATCCCCCAAAACGGGACGCAAATGTATAATATCCTCAAACATTCCACCAAACATTCTGAAAAAAATCCGCGTCATCTGCGTCATCCGCGTTCCAAATAAAAATCCGCGTCACCCGCGTTCCAACTAAAATCCGCGTCTAAAAATCGCCGAGGCTCGTTTCGGGCAATTGAGCCATTGCCTGATCAAACTGTTCCTGATTTGGCGCTTTACCATGCCATTTATGGGTTCCCTGCATAAAATCAATGCCATAACCCATTTCGGTTTTCATCAGAATAACCACTGGTTTGCCTTTTCCACAACGACGTTTAGCTTTACGGAGCATCGCGATTACCGATTCCAAATCGTTGCCCTTTTCAAGCACCAATACATCCCAGCCAAAGGCTTTCCATTTAGCAGGCAAATTGCCAAGTGCCATCACTTCTTCTACCGGGCCGTCAATTTGCTGACCATTCCAGTCAACCGTCACGATCAGGTTATCCACTTTCAGGTGCGCTGCCGACATGATAGCTTCCCAGCATTGCCCCTCCTCCAACTCACCGTCGCCGGTGAGGCAGAATATAAAGCGATCATCGTTGTCCAGGCGTTTAGCTAAAGCTGCGCCAATGGCAGCTGAGATACCTTGTCCGAGTGAGCCGGACGCGATACGAATGCCCGGCAATCCTTCGTGTGTAGCCGGGTGACCCTGCAGGCGTGTGTTCAGTTTTCGAAAGGTCTTCAGTTCGGCAACCGGAAAATATCCGGAGCGTGCCAAAGTGGAGTACCAAACGGGGGAAATGTGTCCATTGGATAGGAAAAACATATCCTGACCCTTGCCGTCCATTTTGAAAGGCTTGGCTTTGTGTTTCATCACATTACCATACAGAGCAACAAAATATTCCACACAGCCCAGTGAGCCTCCTGGGTGACCGCTTTGACAATTGAACACCATGCGCACGATATCGCGCCGGGTTTGGGTTGCACGTTCTTTAAGTTTGGTAAAATCCGCCATGAAAATTGGGTAAAATAGATTGGATGGCCGCAAAGGTAGCAATTCCGGTCATTGATAGAAAAAAAACAGGCTGCCCCGAAAGTACGGGACAGCCCTTGCTATGCATGGTTAGGCTGCGATGCCAAAATAGGATCAGCTCCAAATGTTTGGAATGATCAGCTCCTGACCCACTTCGATTTCATCCGGATCGCTCAGGATGTTCCGGTTAGCATCGAAAATGGCTTTGTATTTCATCATGTCATCGTAGTAGTGCTTGGCAATTTTGCTCAGGCTATCACCTTTTACTACGGTGTGCTTGGTGTAATAATCTGTTGTAGCAACCTGAATATCGGCCACGATATCGGTCGGATTGGCGCCACCAACGGCTTTGATTGCATCCCAAAGCTGGTCTTTTTGGTAAGTGTCAGCAGCAGTACCCCAAACCCGGAGTACGCCGTCTGCACCTACTTCTACTTTGCCATTTTGGATACCGAGTTTTTCACCCAGAGAGAGCACATTGGCGTATTTGTCTTGAACTGCCATGGTTGTAATTGGAAATTTTAGTGTGAGTATGTGTTTTGCAAAAATGCAGACTATTGACGGGACTGTTTCAAAAAGTCACATTTCCCGATATAAAGGTATGTATAAACGGGAAATCATATGTTAAGTTGTGAAGAAAACACTAAAAGGGAAGGCACAAAGGTGTGGGCACGAAGACGCAAAGACACGAAGGCACTAAGACGCAAAGACATCATCCACAAACACTAAAGTACCAAAGCACTAAAGCACTAAAACACCAAAACACCAAAACACTTATTCTTCTCTGAGGAAGGCCGGCACCTGGGCTGCTCGTCTGGCCGGGAGTATAGAAGCCAAAAATCCGATTCCCAAAACGGTGAGGATGATTGGGATGAAATCGCCGGCGCGCATAGCAATTGGATAGCTGTCAACCAAAAACCCTTCAGGAATCGTTACAATACCCCAGTTTTTCTGCACCACATATAATATAATGGCCAGGAGCAAGCCTATTCCCATACCTAACAGGGTAAGCAGAAATCCTTCAAACAGGAAAATCCTGCGCACCATTCCATCAGTGGCACCCATGCTCTTAAGGGTGCTGATGTCGCGTTGTTTATCCAGCACAATCATCCATAGCGCACCAACAGTATTAAAGGCCATTAACAGCAACATTAGACTGGTGATGGCAAACCCCATCCATTTCTCTAACTGCATGACCTTGAAAAACGCTTCGTTTTGCTCATACCTGTCTTTCATCACAAATCCATCGCCCAGGATGCCTTTGATTTGAGTTTTCAAGTCCGACATGTTTGCCCCGGCTCTGGCTTTTATTTCCAGTGCTGATACGGTTCCGGGTTCCGACTCCAGTAGCTCGCGCACAAATTCCAGATTGCTCAACACGTACTCGCTGTCAAATTCCTGTTGGATAGCAAAAGTGCCTACCGGACTCGCTACCCTTGTTTTGAATGGTTTATCGAGCAGCCCGGTTTGTTGTTCCGGCATATAAACCGTAACAGATGCAAGCGGGTTTTCCACATTGACACTCAATTTGTTGCGCACTCCGGCGCCTAATATCAAACAGTTACGTTCTCCATCCAGCAGCACATATTCACCTTCAATAAGGGTGGTATCGGAGTCAATTCCATTGACACGGGCAAATTGGTCGTCTACGCCTTTCAGGACGCCAAAATCCTGAGAACCATCATGCTCAAAAAAAGCGATTTCTTCCAGTGTTTCACTCAGCACCTCCACCCCAGGAATTGCCCTGATTTGCGCCAGCTGAATACTGTCTGTCCGAAAGGTTTTTCCCTTTTCAGGCGTGATCTTCAGTTCCGGATTGAAATGCCCAAACAGATCTGAAAGGAGATCCTCGAATCCGTTGAATACCGACAAAACCAGTACAAGTGCTGCGGTGCCAATAGCCACGCCGAGCACTGAAATGCCGGTAATAATGTTAATGGCGTTGGTGCTGCGTTTGGCAAACAAATAACGCCGGGAAATGAGCAAGGGAAGATTCATGGGCGGAGCAAAGGTAAGTTGCAACTTTTACATTCCCTTGCGGAATGCCGCCAACACCTGCATGGCTGCATCAATAGCGGAAAGCCTTCCGGCAATTACTTCAGGTTCAACGACTGCTAATCTGGCTTTTACTTCCGGATGGTTGTAGAACAAATCCTTTAATCCTGTTTCAAGCGCATCTTCCAACCAGTATTGTGCTTGCTGGTTTCGGTTAGCCTTGAACCAGCCAGTCGCTTGGATATGCGCTTTATATGCCTCCATGCGTTGCCAGATTTCTGTAATACCTGTATTCTCCAGGGCACTGCAGGCTAATACTTCGGGTGGCCAGTTGCTGGACTTTAGTGGGAGCAAATGGGTGGCATTCAGATAATGCGCCCGCGCCTGGTTGGCTAATTTTATTCGATCGCCGTCAGATTTATTGACCACCAGTAT
>JAEUUS010000474.1 GCA_016787545.1 Saprospiraceae bacterium | reverse complement strand
CGCCTGCGCAGGTTGCGGCGAAACACCCTATCTGCGGGTATTGTCGCAGTTGTTCGGCGACCGCCTGATCGTAGCCAACGCTACCGGTTGTTCTTCTATTTTCGGAGGTAACCTGCCCACCACCCCCTGGACTAAAAATGCAGAAGGCAGAGGTCCGGCCTGGTCAAATTCCCTGTTTGAAGACAATGCCGAGTTTGGATTGGGCATGCGAATTTCCGTGGATAAACACGTGGATATGGTGCAGGAACTGCTCCGCCGCATTTCCGGCGAGCTGGATCCGGAACTGGTAGAAGGCTTGCTGGCTGCCCCGCAAACCACCGAAACCGAGATCGCGCTCCAGCGCGCGCGGGTGGAAAAGTTGAATGCCGCTCTGGAAAACAGCAAACACCCGGATGCCGTGCATTTGCGCTCCATTTCCGAGTATTTTGTGCGCCGGAGTATTTGGTTGGTAGGCGGCGACGGATGGGCATACGACATTGGCTCAGGAGGCCTGGATCACGCTTTGGCCAGCGGTAAAAACATCAATGTGCTGGTGCTGGATACCGAGGTTTATTCCAATACCGGCGGACAAATGTCGAAAGCTACCCCAACGGCTGCCACGGCCAAGTTTGCTGCCGCAGGCAAACGTGTGGGTAAAAAAGACCTGGCCATGCAAGCCATATCTTATGGTAATGTGTACGTGGCACAGATCGCCATGGGCGCTAACCCTCAGCAAACCCTGTTGGCCATGCGGGAAGCAGAAGCTTACCCGGGGCCATCACTGATCCTGGCTTACTCGCATTGCATTGCACACGGAATCGATATGGACAAAGGACTGGATCAACAACACCGTGCGGTAGCTTCCGGCTACTGGCCGCTCATCCGCTACAATCCGGTGTTGCGACAGGCCAACCGCAATCCGTTTGTGCTGGACTCCCTGCGCCCAACCATCACCCTCAAGGATTACGCCTATCAGGAATTGCGTTATACCGATCTGCAGCGCAGTAATCCGGAAGAAGCCGAAACCCTGATGCAACTGGCTCAAACCATTGCCAATCTGCGCTGGCAGAATTACGAGAATATGGCAGGCTGGAAAGCGGAAGCGTTTGTGCCGGTGAGTGAATGAGAAGGTGCAAAGGAAATTACCCACACAATTTCTTCTCTTTCGCATACAGGATTAACTCCGCGCTCCTGCTCATACCCAGCTTATCCTTCGCATTGCGAATATGCGTTTGCACAGTCACGCCAGCAATAAATAACCGCTCGCCCAGCTGCTCAGCCGTCAGGCTCGGTTCTTTGGCCATGAGGCAAATGATCTGCATTTCGCGTTTGGTGAGCTTTACGGGTACATTGTCTATGCTATCGTCATCTTCCGTATCTTCTGCGATTCGTTTGAGTAGATCTGGAGAAAAATAGCTGTTACCATTTAGAACTGCATAAATGGCAGCCAGGAGCGTTTCCTTGCTTTTATCTTTTAGGACGTAGCCATGGATACCGATGCGAAGGGCTTTCAGGATGACGGGGCCTTCGCCGAACATGGTGAGCAAAATGATCTTGGTGTCGGGTAGGCTGCGTTTTATCTGTTTGGCAGTTTCAAGACCATCCATGTCGCCGGGCATGGAGATATCAAGTACTACTACGTCGGCGTGATGTTTTTTCAAACAATCCAGTGCCTCTTCCCCGTTATGGGCAATGCCAATAATTTCTATTTGGGGTTCTTTGTCGAGAAAAGCCTGGAGACCGTCTATCATGATCTGGTGGTCGTCTACAAGAAAGAGTTTGATACGTTTCATGGCATGGGCAATGGTTTTATCAGGCATTCATCGTCAATAAATTAGTGTTGTTTCTTTTTGAGTGGAATATCAATAGAAACGGTGGTTCCACGTCCTGGCTGAGAGTCGATCTGTATTTCACCTTTCAGGTCGTGTACCCGTGCAGCAAGACTCTGCAGGCCCAAACCAGGTTGGGACCGTATGTTTTCCGGGATATAACCCTTGCCATCGTCCTCTATCATTACATTGATCACATCTTGGAAGCGATTGACCTGAATACTGAGGTTTTGCGCGTGCGCGTGTTTGATGACATTGTGCACCAATTCCTGAACGATGCGGAAGAGGTTGAGCTCAGTTTTGAAATCAAGCCTTTCTTTAAGGCCATGTGTGGCCAATTCGACCTTGAGGGGTATTACGCTCGCCCATGATTTTAATTGCTCTTCAAGTCCGAGTTGCATCAAGACTACCGAGCTAAGGTTGTGGGATATTCTGCGCAACTCCTCGCAGGCGTCTGATAACAAGCGGTTAGCTTCCCGATATTGGTCACGTGCTTTGGTCGGCAGCACATCCAGTACTTCATCCACGGGTGCCATACGCAACCTGACCGTGGTGAGCATGGCGCCAAGGCTATCATGAAGTTCCCGCCCGATCTGCTGTTGCCTTTCATCCTGTGCTTCCAGTCGTGCATAATTGGTTTCCATCTCCATGTTTTTCAGCAAGTCGAGTTTTTCCCGTATGGCGATTTTTTCGTTTTGGCGGGCAATTTCCTTATCTTTTTGGGCTTTTTCTTCATTTTTTTGGGCTATTTCGGCTTCCCGTTCAGCGAGGCGGCGTTTTTGGCGCTGCATTCGGGCACCTAAAATCGAGATAATCGCCAGAAGTGAAAGTATGCTAAGGGCAATCAACGCATATATTTTTTGGGTCTCTTTTTCCTCCCGGGCTATTCGTCTGAGCAGGCGGTTTTTATCCACAAATTGCCAGTTCAGATTTGCGAAGGCACCGCGCATTTGTTCGGCGTTGAGCCCTTCCAAATGTTGGATGTACAAGCGGGTGAAATTCTGCGAATCGGTTTCTTTTCCTGCCTGATAAAGGATGTCGGCCATAAAGTAAAGCAGGCGGCCTTTCAGCACAGGGTCCTGGATGTCATGGTCCAGAGCTAACTTGTAATAGTGTATGGCGGAATCAGTCCTCGATAATTCGTTATAGAAATGGCCTAACTCTGATTGTGCAGCAGCAATTTCAAGGGGTTGGCCGTGCTTTTCAGCAGCAGCTAAACTGGTATGAAAGTCTTGCAACGCCTTCTGGGTATGTCCCTGGTCGAGATGGACTCTTCCGCGGTTTCGGATCAGGGTAGTCAGGTCTGTTTGCCGGATGGAAACGCCCAAGCCAATGCCTTTTTCATAATAGGATAGGGCTACGTCCAGGTCCTTGCTGAAATAGGCGTTATTGCCTAACAGGAGCAGGCACTTGGCTACATAATCCTGCATACCCTGGGCGTTGAAGGTTTCCAGGCTTTTCAACAAGGAATCCTTAGCCGCAGGATATTGGTGAAGTGCAGATTGCAGGAATTCGGCGATGTCAAGTCGCAGGGAGGCCAATTTGAATTCGAGTTGTGTTGGTGTGTAATCTGCTGGTGGATTTCGCATCAGACGATGGTACAACTGCACCGCTGTTTCCAGGTGTTTTTTGGCCAGTTCGTATTTTCCTGTGATACTATAGAGGTGTCCGAGATTACTGTTCAGGACAATGGTATTGATGTGTGGAGGCTGGTCTTGCATCATGCTTAAGCCCTGTTGATACAAAGTCACTGCCGAATCGGATTTTCCAAGGGTTTTGTATAGTTTCCCCAGCTCATTATAGCAACTGGCCATGTCGGGGCGAGAGCCAAGTTTTTCTCGTTCGGCCAGCGCTTTTCGATGATACTGTTCGCATTCTACCCAATTTTGGGTGGCAAAAGCAGCTTGCCCCAGGCGTACATAACTATCAGATAAGCCTTTTTGATATAGGATCTTTTGGGCGAGCGCCTGTGCTTCAAGGCCGTATTTTCGTGCAGCGGCCGTATCCTCTGTGAAAAAGGACAAGTCATTCAGAGAGTCCACTTTGGCCCTGTCCATTGCTGTTGGCGCAGCGCTCGCCTTTCCTGTCTGGGCGAAAAGTAACCCCGGGCACAGCCAGCACAGCCAACAGATAAAGTGCACCACCGTTCTCATGGCTTAAAAGTTTGAAAACAAGCTATCCGAGTCAATCGGCTTGGTTTTGCCATCCGAACCGGTAGTGCCGACGGTAGTGGTGCCACCAGTTTGCGTTGTTGTAGGCGGTGGGTCAACACTGCGGCTCACGCTGGCTGGGCTAGCGAGGACATCGCCCACGACGCTTACTTCAATTTCTCCCTCGCCGCCGGGAAAAGCGATTCCGCCCAAAGCCAGGGTGTGCACCACAGGCGTGATGTAATCGAAATCCGGAAGGGTGGGATCCTGTCGGAGTTTTATCCGAACTTTGTATTTTCCCTTATCCAGTTCACTGGTATCAAGCTCGTGCCCGTTGGCCCGAAAGCAAGTTCGCGGACAGAAGGTGACCACATGCAGGTAATAGGTATCCGGTTCATCTAGCACGGTTTCGCGGGCGAGTTGGACTTGTGGGTAGAAGAATTTCATAAGCCATATCTTTAATTGACTTGCGACATAGGATTCCAAACAATAAGGCACAAAATAGCGTTTTTCCAAACGATAAACATAAGATGTCTACATAAGAAAAAAACATGCAGGGCCTACAGATTGATAGACATTAAATACTGTCTACCTTTTAAGCCCTGCAATGAATAAACAAACCAGTTTTGACTGCTTTATCCTGCAATCATAAAGTACGAACGTCAAGCAATAAGATGCCAATCGTAATACACAGCGTACTGGCCGTCATGACCCTTAAATTTGGCAATACGCTCGCCCGTTTCGGTCTTTCCATTGAAGCGGACTTTTTGAGATGGAATAGAAATGGTGACCGTTTTGGGTGGGAAAATATCATCATCCCAGAAACTGATAAAATCCCAAATCCATTCCAGTACTTTTGCTACAATTGCGCCTATGGCTTCCCCAATTTCGCCATAACCGTCGGTTAAATCCTTGAGATAATCCGTGACTTTTTCCTTTACTTTTTTGAGCAAAGTGTCGAGAAAATCAGCCGCCCCACCGCTGTCTTTTTCGATTAGAACAAGCGTAACGAAATGAGATTTTGGCCATTTGGCTCCTTTTGCCAAATCAAACAAACAGAAGGATTTCAGTGGGTTATATTTCTTTTCGGTACCATCGTTAAAATCTCCCACTTTGAAAGCGTTTACTTTCTTTGTTTCGCCAACTGCATCAACAGTAGTGCCGCCCAGATAGATTTCATCATCTCCTGCCCATTCCCAATAGGAACTTGTCTCATCTACACATTTCACACGCCGGATTCGGAGTTCCAGTTTTTTCATGGCAGTTTGAGATGTAGGCCCTGCAGGCAATTGAACGGTTGATTCGCTTGGTACAATACCACCCGCATAGGGTGTTTTAAGCAAATCGTCCAGTTTAATCTTAAGATTTGCTGGCAATGCAAGCTTCGAAAATTGTTTCCCTATTGGATCGGCTGCTCTTAGATTTACAGCTGAAAGGTCCTTGTACATCTTTTTCCGCGAATCCTCAGAGGCATTAACCATGGGCATTACCCTTAGTGCGGCCATTTGTTGTCGCTCGGGTCGCAATTGGCGCAAACGCTTCAAAAACATATGCTCTAACGAATCCGTATCAGCCGGCATCGGAAATTTAGCCGGATCGTTGTGGTGAGCAATGGATTTCTCGTTTGCCAACCGAAAGGTATGAAATACCCGTTTGGCGATTTGTTGCAATTTAGGATCATTAAGTTCTTCTACTTGACCCAAAACAATGTTTGGCATGATAAATTGATTTTAATGGTTTTTGCGCCATGTATGGATATGGCTCTCCCTGCACCTGAATGGCGCTTACTGGTCCATGGAGAGGTTCGATTGTTAGAGTGAATTAATTTAGCATCACCTCGCCAGGCGTGAGCGAACAGATACTCCAAGCAATTTAAGCAAACAAGGCTGAACAGCCTCCAGAAGAAATTGCCCCAGCATCATCGCTGGATCACCACCTTTTCCATGTATTGGGCCCCCGTATGTGCTTTAATCCGAATGAAATAAACTCCGGTGGGCAGAGTCGCTACATCCAAGGTTATGGAATTTTCCATCCCCCCCGACGACCGCGTCAGTATCAATTTGCCATTCACATCCATCAAGGAAATAGATACAGGTTGTGATCCTTGAAACGAGATGGTCAGCTGGTCGGATGCCGGGATGGGAAAAATGTCAAAATCCAATGTGAGCGCCTCCCTTTGATGGTGCATCTCGTTTGATTTACTGTCAGTACGGCTTGTGCTATCTTCCTCAACGAGACCGGCATTGACCAGTTTGAACAGCTCGTAGCCCGTCTTACCATCGTTGGCAGTAAAGAAAAGGGTAGATCCCAATGTGGTAAAATTAGAAGGATTGGAACTGGATACTCCTGGATAGAGGTCGGACACCTGAACTGTGGCTGAGCCGTCCGTTTTCCAGAGTTCCAACCCGCTTTCTGTAGTTTTTGCACTGAAGTAGAGTTTGTTGCCAAAGGCAACAAGGGCTGTATTTCGACATTCATCCTCCATTAAACCATCGGGAGAGTCGGGAAAGATGTCCAATACCTGAACAGTGCCTGCATCAGTGCCATTGCTTTTCCAAAGTTCGTATCCTTGGCTGCCATTGGTCGCTCGGAAATACACAATCCCGTTCAGGTTTGTCAGATGCCCGGGGTTACTCCCGGTCACGCCTGAGACTATATCCTTCACCATTTGGGTAGTCTCCGCCGTTCCTTCGCTCCGCCACAATTCCCTGCCATTTGCGCTGGTTTTGGCAGTGAAATACAATTTACCTCCAATACTTATCAAAGATTCTGGGTCAGAGGAGGCGGCCCCTGGCTGAATATTCTTCAACTGGTAAGTGCCGGCAGTAGTGCCATCACTTCTCCACAACTCACGCCCCGAACCGATTGTGAAAGCTGAAAAATAAAGCTTGCCTCCTACATTCACTAAGTTCATTGGGGGGGTGACTGTCGGATCGTTTCCAAAACTGTAAACCCCTTCGAACACGTTGTTAAATGGACTTTTCCTCCAAATTGTATTCTTGTTCGTAAAATAAAGGTAGTTGCCGATGACGGTAAACTCCTTTAATTCAGAACTTAGCCCTCCAACAGTCAGGTTATACACCAGTTTTGTTCCGCCCGGCGTACCATCGCTTTGCCAAAGCTCCCTGCCATAGTTTAATTTTTCCGCCGTAAAAAAGAGCGTATTGTTAGCAATGATAAAGTCCCTGGGATAGGAATCATCTGCGCCCGGATTAATGTCTAGCAGCAACTTGGTACCATCAGTAGTCCCGTCGCTGATCCAAAGTTCAACTCCCTTTTCTGAAGGCGCAGAAAAGAATATTTTATTGCCCATGACAGTCAGCCCAGTCGGGCGGGAGCCAGTCGGCCCGGAGATTATATCCCTGACCAGTTGTGTTCCTGTCGGTGTGCCATCGGTTTTCCACAGTTCATGGCCTGTTGCACTACTATTGGCGACGAAATAAAGCATATCACCCATGCTTACCAGGCTTTCTGGCTGAGAGTCGCCGGGATTGATATCGCGAACCAGTTCGGTCGTTTCAGGGGTGCCCTTGCTTATCCACCATTCACGGCCAAAGCTGCTATTGAACGCGCTGAAATAGCAGGTTCCGTCAAAGGCTATTAAGTTGACCGGATCAGAGGAGTTATCTCCCGTAGCAATATCTTTTACCAGCTTGGTATTGAACAAAGTACCGCCCGACTTCCAAATTTCTCGCCCGCCCCCAGGGTAAATGGCGGAGAAATAAAGAGTGCCTCCAACGTTTGTCAAGTTCTCAGGTTTCGAGCCGCCAAAAGGGTTTAGGAAAGTAATAACACGAGCAGTAGAATTAGTGGTGCCATTTGTTTTCCACAGTTCTCGCCCATTGGTGGGGTCAACTGCGGAAAAATACAAGGCATTGCCGGAAACAGTGAGCCATTGCGGCGAGGAACTGCCATTGCCGCTGTAGATGTTTTTCAACAGGTTTGTATTTGCTTCGGAGCCATCACTCTTCCAAATCTCAGTACCATTCGTGCCATCGTTGGCCGAGAAATAAAGCGCGTTATTGAAGACAGTGAGATATTCAGGGTTTGAATTGCCAAGCGTATTAATGTTTTTCACCAGCTTGGTAGTGCCCGCAGTGCCCTCGCTCCTCCAAAGTTCCCGGTCTCCGTTTCCGCCCGTGGCGGCAAAAAAGAGCACTCCTTTGAAATTGACCAGGCTACCCGGGTTAGCGCTGCCCCCAATGTAGATATCGGACACCGGCTGAGTGTTCATCTCCGATCCGTCGCTTTTCCAAAGTTCTGTTCCCGAGATGCCATCATTAGCAGAGAAATACAATATATTGCCCACAGCGGTCAAATTTTGCGGGTTCGAGGAGCCCAGGCCAAGTTTTATGTCGCGAACAATTTTCGTGTTCAGACTGGTGCCATCGGTCTTCCACAGTTCATAATTGACGGAACTATTCGCGACAAAAAACAAAGTGTTGCCAACTACGGTCAGGTATTTTGGGTCGCTGCTGGATGTGCCAGGATAAATGTCTTTCACTTCCACAGTTCCGGCAGCAGTGCCATCGCTCCTCCACATCTCCCGGCCATTTTTGCTCTTCGCGCTGAAATAAACCATTCCGCCAAAAGCTGTCAGGTTACGGGGATCGGAAGATGACACTCCATCTACGTCACAAAAAGTGTAAATGTCTTTGACCATCCGCGGGCCGTTTGCATCCTGCACCCAAAGTTCGTTGCCATGAACACCGTCGTCGGCAACAAAAAAAAGGCGGGTGCCCACGACAACCGGGTAGCTTGGGTGGCTGTGATCGGCAAAGTCGCCAATGTCTTTTACCAAGTTTGGGGTTTGTGCTGCCAGGCCATTCAAAAAGAATGCCCAAGCAAGGAAAGTTGTTATGCAGTTTAGTGCAGTTTTCATGATAGAAGTTTTTTAAATGAAAGTACTTGTTCGTGGACAACTGCTTGAGAAGTCCGATGCAAAGGTCTATTTGCCTCATCCCTGGGCTAATCACCAGAAATGTGGATTTTGAAGTACTTAAATTTGTGTAGTAGGGTACTTAGAAAGGAGTAGGGAGGCGGAAGCAGTTTTAACCCAAGGCTAGAACCGTTGTGGCATAGAAGAAAACTGGGACAAGAACTATTTCTGTTGGAGCAAAGCCCGTGCCCGAGCGAAATCGGGGTGGGTGACGCCTTGGCGTTCGAGTTCGTTTAGGTCTGAGAGAAAGGCATCGCGGTAGGTGGGGAGATTGTTTTCACCGTACTTTACATCTTTCCATTTGTGGTATTCCGCTTCGGCTTCTGGCCAACGGCCTTGAAGCAGGAATGCGGGGGGGAGGTTTTTAAAAGCGTATTTGTTGGTAGAATCAATTTGAAGGCTTCGATGGATACAGATTTCAGCGGCTATGCTGTTGGCCATGAAAAGTTGGTATAGAGCCATGTTGCTAAATTCGTTTGCTACCATAAGTTGGGTGGCAACAGTGGTATCTACAGCGAGTTGTTTTTCGAGGAGGCAGAGGGCTGCCTGGTATGAACTGATAATATCCTGAAGGGGGCTTAGGGTTTTGGCATATCTTGCACCATGCCATTGTATTAAATCCTCTAATTTTCCAACTTTGTTGTTAGAGCTGTATGCTGACCTGATATCCACGAGGAAATAAGAAGCATATTTCATTAATTTGGTATGATTATCAATTGCTAAAAACCAATGATAATCATTGGTTTTGTAGGAATAAACAGCATGAAGCCTAAGACATTCATTCAGATTTGGCAACTGCTGACAAGCTAATTCGATATATTCCCATGCAGTATCCGGGCGGTTGGAGGCTAAGATATCAATAGCCCAGTTAAAATAAAGAGTGCCAAGGCGAATAGATGGTAAACTATCACTTTTCCCCTTAATTACACATTTTAAAAGGCGTGAGGCGCGGGCATAATCTGCTGCGATGTTCTCCAGAATTTGGCTTTTTGCGGCCTTAATAGTATATAGTTCCGCAAATGCTTCTATTTGATGGGGGTCATTGCTCTGGCATAAAAGGCATTCGTTTTTAGGGGACACATCCAATAATTTTGATAAACCGTACTCCTCTAATTGCTCATATGTCAAGTAGAAAGTGCAATCTCTTCGATGCCATCTAGCGATGAGTTCGTCTCCATCTAAAATCCAAACTTTAACCGGTTCATCTTCCACGCCTGTCATAAGTTTTTTGCTATCAGATGAGAATGCGATATATGTAAGTTGCTTGTCAGAGTCACTTACATTGAGTGTAAACAGGGCTGTTTGGGTTTCTATGCTCCAAATTTTGACCGATGAATGTCCATATCCTGTTGCCAGCCATTTACCGTTAGAGGAAAAGGCAACGCTTGTTATATAATCATCTGCTCCAGTTAGGGTGAACAATGCCCTTTGAGTTTCTATGTCCCAAATAATAACGGTTCGATCTTCAGATCCTGTTGCCAGCCATTTTCCATTTGGCGAAAAGGCTCCGCAATTTATATAGTAATTATGTCCTGCAAGTGTGAATAGTTTTGTTTTTGTTCCTAAATCCCATATGTCGATTCGATCTCCATTAAAATCGTATGTGTCTGCCCAAGTTGCAAATAGTCTGCCATCAGGGGATACGGTTTTGTTTCGAATAGTGTCATCGTATGCAGGTAAAGTATCAATTTCCTTTTCAGGTTCTATCGCATAACTTCTGATAGGATATTGATTTCGGTTATGTGAACTTTCCTCGAAACAATGCCTGGGCATGGGAGAGCGAACTGGCTGGAAATCGTCATAATAGAGTGCCTCAATCATTGCGAGTAAAACTTTAGGATTGTCAGCATCTACATATCGATATGCAAATTCTGCCAAACGGAAGGCGACATCTCTATCCCCATCTCGCAGAGCGATTTGGCTCTTAAACGCCAGATCATTCGCGTAAATCCGGCGCGCCTCCATTTCGGCTTTTTCTTTTTCTAATTGCGCAATCTTTGATTGTTCCTCGGCTCTTTCCCTTTGCCGCACCGCTTCCTTTCGCTCTCCATTCACCTTTTCAAACACCGTTACAATCCTTTTATTCACCTCCGTCTCCCTCCCAGGTTGGCACACCTTCGCTGACTGCAGCTTAGCAATTGCCAGATTATACTCGCCGAGTTTAGCAGCCCCGTCAGCTTCCTGGAGCAGTTTTTGGTATTGCTCGGGTGTACATTGCGTTATTCCATGAAACGGAAGTACAACTAAGAAAAGGCAAAAAACAATTGGTGTTACTGCTTTTCTACCCATGTTTTTTTCAGATTTTCTATTTTTTGCTCAAAATAGTCGTTACCCTTCTGATGAGAAAGGCAGGCATCATAGAGCCGCATAGCCCGATTATAATCTTCTTTTTGAGGAAACCCGGT
This sequence comes from Saprospiraceae bacterium, assembly GCA_016787545.1. Lineage (GTDB taxonomy): Bacteria > Bacteroidota > Bacteroidia > Chitinophagales > Saprospiraceae > M3007. The sequence goes on along the minus strand of JAEUUS010000474.1, from coordinate 19,339 downwards.
TTCGGTAATTTTTTGGGCGTAGAGGTCGCCGAAGGCGGCGATTTGCCACAACTTTTCCGTTCGTCTTAAAATCGCCTCGTTGGTTGGGTGCAAACTCAATAAATCGGACAATCCATATGACTTTAATTGGGAGAAGGATAAATCGGCTAAAAGCTTGTTTTCATGGGCGGTTGCTGATAAATCATCCGGCGTAATTTTCCATATATTAACCGAATTTCCATTAGTATTGCCTCCTCCCGTTGCTATTTTTTCCCCACCGGGCGAAAAGGCCACCACACTAACGGACCCCGAAAAGCCAACTGCAAGATTTAAATGGATTTTTCTGCTTTTTAAATCCCATATTTTAACAGTCTTGTCATTAGACCCTGTAGCCAATAAGTTTCCAGCAGGAGAATAAGCTACACTATTTACACTCGACATATGCCCTTCCAAAGTAAAGATCAATTTTCTACTTTTCAAATCCCAAATTTTTGCGGTATTGTCATCTGACCCCGTGGCCAGGTGCCTTCCATCGGGCGAAAAGGCCACACTATTCACCAAATCGGTATGTCCATTAAAGACAAGAGCGGGTTTGCCAGTATTCAAATCCCATATTTTGGCGGTCTTGTCACTTGAAACAGTAGCTAACAATTTAGAATCGGGCGAAAAAGACAAACTTTTGAAACCGTAATAATCCTGAGCCTTTAAAATCACGTTTCCATTATTTAAATTCCATATTTTGAATGAGTCACTGGTACAGGTTCCCAGAAATTTGCTATCAGGTGAAAAAGCAACGCTATTAACCATGGCATTGGCCTGATTATCAACAACTAAAGTGAAGATAGCTTTGCCACTCTCAAATTCCCTCACTTTAGCAGTACCGTTTTGTGAGCCTGTAGCCAATAGTTTGCCATCAGACGAAAAAGCTATTGATCCATAATTGTTGTCTTCAATCTGGAAGACATTTTTCCCGCTATCCAAATCCCATATTTTAGCATGGCCACCGGCGCTGGTCACCCCAAGATGTTTACCTTCGGGTGAAAAAGCAAGGCCATAGATATACTTGGTTTCACCGATTTGAGGCAATGACCTTCTTTGATCTATATCCCAAATTTTAATGGTATAATCCCAAGATCCAGTGGCTACACATTTTCCATCGGGTGAAAAGGCTATGCTGTTAATCAGATTCGTGTGGCCTAAAAGTGTAAAAATGGACTTTCCAGTTGCTACGTCCCATATTTTAGCGCTCTGATCACTAGATGCTGTGGCTATGAATTTTCCATCGGGTGAAAATGCGACGCCATAGATTCCTGTGTGTAAGAGTTTATGCACTATTTTCCCACTTTGCAAATTCCATAACAGAGTGCCATTGGTTGAATTAATGCCCGCGCCTGTCGCCAAAAATTTGCCATCTGGTGAAAAGGCGAGACTAGTAATATCTTCCATACCTCCCTTCAGGTTCAAGGTTGAATTTCCTGTTTCCAGGTCCCAAATTACAACGTTACTTTTAAAAACACCTTTTGAACCTGTCGCCAGGCGTTTTCCATCAGGCGAAAAGGCCAAGCAGTCTATACCGTCATCAGAAACTGAAAGGGTAAGCGTTGTCTTCCCAGTTTCCAAATCCCATATTTGGGCTTTGTTAACGTAATCGCCACTTGCGCCGGTAGCGATGCTTTTGCCGTCGGGTGAAAACGTCACACACGTGAACCATGAGTCGTACTCATCAGGAAATGCAGTGTTAAAAATCACAACTCCGGTTTCTAAATTCCAAACTTTAATCTTACCGGTATTGGTAGCCAGGTGTTTTCCATCAGGAGAAAAAGCGACACTCATGACTTTCTCGGTATGAATAAGATTGAGTAGTACTGTTCCACTTTGTACATCCCAAATTTTGGCTGTTCCATCGTTCGATCCCGTGGCCAGGCACTTCCCACCAGGGGCAAAAGCTAAACTATTGACCTGGCTAGAATGACCGTTGATGTTTGAGGTCCAAGGTAAGGGCAAGTGGTTTGAATCCTCGTTGCAGTAAAATGCATTTACCATAGCCTGGAGGACATTGGAATTATTAGAATCTACATATCTGTGCGCTAACTCAGCCAGTCGGAAAGCGGTAGTGCGGTCGCCATCGCGTAGTACAGTCTGGCTCTTGTACGCAAGGTCATTCGCATAAATCCGCCGAGCCTCCGCCTCGGCTTTTTCCCTTTGCCGCACTGCCTCTTTCCGCTCGCCATTCACCTTTTCAAACACCGCCACTATTTTTTTTTCCACCTCTGCTTCTTTGTCCGGCCGGCACACCTTTGCCGATTGCAGTTTATTCACTGCTAGGTCATATTCACCCCGTTTCACTGCTTTATCCGCTTCATTTAGAAGTATATGATATTGCTCATTGGTGCACTGTGCCAAACTCCAAATAGGCGGCAGAATTAGCAATACAAGGAGTAAGTATTTCATAGTTTAAGATTTTGCAAAACTCGGTACAAGGAATAGGGACTACTTTTTCATATTTCGTTTCGCCTGTCCAATTTTCTGCTGCAGAACAGGCGCTTTTTTTACTAAATCCGGGTCATTGGCAAATTTCATCCGAATTGTATCAGCCCGCAGATACTGCCCCAGGGCCAATTCGTAGTCCCGGGAATTTGCGAAAATATCGCCGTTGCCCACATATTTGTCGTAGTTAAGCCGCTCTTTGGCAGCTTCTTCGGACAAACGAATGCTATCGGCCTGGACAAAATCAGCTAAGTTTTTTTCAGCGATATGTTGTTGCTTTTGTGCCTCAGACGCGTTGTATTGCGCAATACGCTGTTGATTGAACGCATATACAGATAGACCGATCAAACCCAGGATCACCACTGCCACGATCAGGCGTGTTTGTCGCGTGCGGTGCGCCCTTGCGCGGAGGCTGGATTCCGTAAAAGTCCGTTCTGCATCGTTCAGTTGCAGTGCATCCCGAATCATCAGCGCATGAGCCTGGTCGAGGCGCGGGTCGGATGTCCATAAAAATTTTTTATTGCTTTGTTTGGACCGGTAATCGTCGACCGCCGCGATCAATTTGGCGTGTAACAGCAGGTTTTCTTCGCTCAGTGCTTTCACCCATTCCCAAAGGCGGCGCCAGGCACTCACCAGCGCGTCGTGAGCAGGTTCGATATAAGCCCGCCCCGCTTCATCCGCGTCACGACGGATGAGTTTGGCCTCATCCAACCGCAAAACGACCGTTTTGACGCGCCCGTCTTCGATATCGTCGTGGTAATCGAGTTCTTCCAGCAGCACCCGCCGCCCGGCCATTTCACCTGCTGAAAGCGCCACCATACGTAGCATAACGCGGCGCATGGTATCCCGGTGGGCATCGTCTGGCAGCGCAGCATACACTGTTTCGGCCTTGTTGCGCAGCGCCCCGCTTACCCCGCCGATGGCCTCGTAGTGGCTGCGGCGGATGCTGCGGTAGCGGGTTGTTTCCTGTTTGGCTTTTTCGAACAGTTCGCTCAACAGAAAGGAGAGCAAGGGCAGCGGTCCCGGTTGTTGCGCCACTTCCTGTTCGATGGATTGCACCAATTCGCGGTCTTCGAACAGGCAGGCTACCCGTTTGGCGGGCTGGACGATGATGTCGTGGTATTCTTCCGAGGTAAAGGGCGGCACAACAAACCTGCCTTTCGACCACCAGGGATCAAGTATTTCGTGCCGCATTTGTGCCTCAAAATCGGAGCGTACGGTGCCAATAATGCGTTTCCCGGCTTGTAAAAAATCCCTGATGCAATCGTAAAACGCTTCCGTTTCCCCTTCGTCTTGCACCTGCGTGATCAGTTCTTCCCATTGATCCACGACTAATATGTCCCAGGCGTCGGCAGGTGGAAGGGAAGCCAATGGATGTTTCCCCGGGCGGATCACTGGTACAGGGCGTTGGGTCCACTCAGCAAGTCGTGGCGTCAGACCTGCTTTCACCAGGGATGATTTGCCTGTACCCGAGGCACCTATAACCATTGCAAACGGCCATTCCCGCAATTTGGCCAAAAGGTTTTGGGTGGCTTTTTGCCGGCCGAAAAATAGCGCTCTATCATCCGGTTCATAAGATTGTAGACCTTTGTATGGATTGACATAGGCCTGCTCAGGTAACCGAGCCGAATCGAATCCGTCAAGGAAAAACAGGAATTCTCCTTCTCCATCGCCTTCCAGGCTGTCAAGACCCACACTTTGCAGATTCCCAGCATACTGTGTGATTTGAGAGACATTTTCCGAAAGATAGGTTTTAATCTCGGTAGCCGTCACAAGGCGGTCGCGGGTATAATCAGCTTCGCCGCAAATGGCCTTTTGCAGGAAACGGTTGAACGGTGAGTTTTGATGCCCATCTTCAAAGCGGTCAAAAGCTTTCTGACGATGGGAAGTGGAAGTCAATACCAGCCGTGAAGGGAAATTGCAATAAATTTCGAAGTGCTGTCGGTACAGTTGATCCCTTTCACTTCGGAAAGCGATACCTCGACTGCCTGGCATCCGGAAAGTTCCGGCAAAGCAACAATCCAGAATCACCAGCAAGTGACGGGTTTTAAGGTCCCGCAGTGCCTCGGACATCAATTCCATTGGTACCATCGAATCGTCGTCGCCGGGTTTTGCGTCAGCGGGTACGAAGTAGCCCTTCAGTCCGTAAGCGCTGTCACGCTGCACACCGTGTCCCGCAAAGTAAACCAACACCCTTGCGTCTTCGGTATTGTTTTCGTGTTTGATTCGTTCCAGCAAATCTTTGATTTGTGCGCCCGTGGGGTCTGGTAGTAGCGAGATGTCAAAGCCGTGCTGCTCGCGCAGCAGAGTAGCCATAGCCTCGGCATCGCTCAGTGGAGTTTCCAATTGCCAAAGCGGGTATTGGTAGTTGGAAACTCCTATAAGGTAAGCGCGGGAGGAGGAAAATGGTTTTGGGCCTGGCATCATTGATTGGTACAACTTTGGTGCAAAGGTCTTAGGGGTGTACCTTCGTTCTTATACTGAAAAACAAGTATTTTAAATAATCAAAAAATAGAAGTTCGGTGTATCGAAACGTGTGCGAATTTTGCACAATATTTCGCACGGCATTTGTACCATGTTGTCAGTTCAATCTGATTTTATTTTATTTAAAATCCGTACAAAAATAGTAACTCGCCTAATATCTGCAATATAAAAATCGCAAATCGCTAAATCATAAAGCTCGCGCCATGCCCACCCTCCACGCCCTCCTCGTTTCCATCGACCATTACCCCAATCCCAGCCACATCCTGCATGGCTGTGTAAACGATGGGATCCACATGCACCAATACCTGGAAAGTTATTGTGAGTCGATGAGCTTTGCTTTCCGTCCGCTGGTGCTTTGCGACGCAGAAGCTACCCGTCAAGCAGTCATAGATGGTTTCAACCATTTTCAAGCAGCAAAACAGGATGATTGTTGCCTGTTTTTTTATTCAGGCCATGGCTCGCGCAGTGATGCGCCGGAGGCGTTCAAGGAGTATGAACCGGACAAAATGCTTGAATCCATGGTGTGTTATGACAGTCGCCAACCCGGTGGAAATGATCTGATGGACAAAGAACTGTCGTACCTGATCTGGCAGGCCTCAAAAAGTACAAAATTGCCTTTTGTGAGCCTCATGGATTGCTGTCACTCCGGGAGAATGCGGGATATTGAAAAAGAAATTCTCGGCATCAGAAACCTGCGTGATGTAGGCCCCGCCTTGCCTGCAGAGCATTTTATCGGTATAGAACACTACCAAAAAACAAAATCCGGCCATTTGAGCCCACCATTGGGCAGACGGGTGCATTTAGCGGCTGCACGCGACACCGAACTGGCCAAAGAAGTAACTGCCGGTGGAAAACCTAGGGGTATTTTTACCTACTGCCTCATCGAAGCACTAAAGGAAAATGGCCCATTGATTTCCTACGCAGACCTGATAAATCGGGTCAATCCGCGAATAAAAAACAACGTGAAAGACCAATCGGCACAGCTCGATGCCACGCACTCGGAAGACCGAAACCTCGGTTTTCTTTTTACTAAAATTGAAGCGGAACGCCCCTCATATCTGGTCTCCTGGGACAAAGAATTGGGCTGGTTGCTGAATGCGGGGGCGCTGCATGGCATCACTGGCGGCTCAACTGAATCTCCTACCCTGGTGGAAATCAAAGAGAACGGGCATAAAATAGAGGTAGAAAGTGTGCTGACCGACCGCACTAAAGTCAGTGGAATGGACGGATATGATACCAAACGATCCTTTGTCGTGAACATTATGCAAATGGAGCGGCCAAAACTGAACGTAGCCTTTGCCCCAGATAGTGACCCACGAGTTGTGGAATTGCTCAGCCTCTTAAGCCGGGTGTATAATTCCCCATTTGTTCAACTTCAGGATACTGCCGCCAAAGCCGATTATATCATTCATGCAGACCAAAATGCTTTTATCCTGAGCCGGAAGAATGATCCAAGGCCGCTTTTCCAAACCTCACAAGTTTATGACGAAGCTGCGGCAAAAACCTTCCTCCGAAATGTAGCAAAGGTAGCAACCTGGCACCAGATACTTGCCCTTTCCAATCCCCGGACCAGTATCCGGGATGCGGAGATCAGCCTTGAATTATTTCAAATGAAGGAAGCCCGAGGTGACCATGAAATGGGCAATGATGTACCAATGGCGTTGGTGGACTGGCAGGTTCATCCAGTAGTGTTTTCTTACTTTGAAAAAAATATGAAACCTGCTTTTCAGCTAAAGCTGAGGAATACGGGTTTTCGCCCACTTTGGGTAAGTGTCCTTTACTTAGGGAGCGATTTTAGTATTACGAATCAATTGTTGGCCAAGGGCTTACTGGGCGCCGGGCAGGAGACTTGGGTTCAGGAGGTCTTGAAAAATGGTCAATCCTTTCGCACAATTCCCTTGCGTATTGAGGAGACACAAAATCGCGAAGGCAACACGTTTGTTGACGAATACATAAAGGTGATCATCAGTACCGAAGAATTGAATACGGACTTTTATAATCAGGTACGAACGCCAATAGAACATGAGGTAGGAGGCACTCGCCTGGCAGGGCGAGGGGAAATACCTGTGGAGAAGGATTGGACAACTAAAACAATATGGCTTAGGGTCGAGAGGGTGTGAAGGATGTTTGCAGGAGAGGATATACAGGTGGAGCTTATGAAGAAAGCTGTTTCGCCAATCAGAGTTTACTCAATCTTTTTGCTATTGCTAGCATCGGGCCGTTTTTTTGAAATGATTCCGTACAACGACCAAAGTGGTCTTATTCTCACTTTGATCCGCGGCGCCCAATTCTTGGAAGCCTTGTTCGGGGTCTCAGGCACTTGCGCAGGCTGCGGCGAAACACCTTGTCTCCAAGTTTTGTCGAAACTATTCAGCCAACCGCAATCCGTTTGTGCTGGACTCCCTGCGCCCAACCATCTCCCTCAAGGATTACGCCTATCAGGAATTGCGCTATACCGATTTGCAGCGCAGTAATCCGGAAGAAGCCGAAACCCTTATGCAACTGGCACAAACCATTGCCGATCTGCGCTGGCAGAATTACGAGAATATGGCGGGTTGGAAGGCGGAAGCGTTTGTGCCGGTAGTAGGTGAGTGAGTTTGGGGCTGAATGGTTTCAAATGAATTAAGCTGGTAGTCTGATTAAGTTTCCAGGCTATGGTATTTTTTTTCAGGATCCAATTTCAACCAAATATCGAACAAAATCAGCTGATGAGTGCAGTCCAAGTTTGGACATTAAGTTCTTTCGGTGGGTATGAACGGTGTGTTTGCTGACAAATAATTGCTCCGCTATTTCCGACTCCGTTTTACCTTCTGCGACCAAATGAAATATCATCAGTTCTCTGGCGGTCAGTTGCTGGAAGGCTTCAAACTTATCCATAGGAAGCAGGGCGGCGTTTGTGATCTTTTGTCGGTCTGATTTTCTGAGATTGACTTCAGCGCCAATAAATTTATGGCCATTCAACACATTCGAAACGGCAGTTAAAATTTCCTCTCGGGTACTCGTCTTCAATAAATAGGCGTCTGCATTTTCAACGAAAGCCCGCGAAACAAGAGATGGTAAGTTGTAAGAACTAAACAGGATGACTCGAATGCCCTGGCGTATGGCTTTGAAACTCGAAATCTGTTCAATAGTGTTTTCACCCTGCATATTTACATCTAAAAAAACTAAATCTGGACTTAGTCGGTGTATGGAAGGACCAATTTCACGGGCAGTATCGACTATGCCAATGATTTGATAATCCATATTTTCTGTTAATATTTCACGTAGACCGCTAGATACAATGGGGTGATCGTCGCAAATCAGAATTTTTGTCATATGCTTAACAATTTTGGTACGGATTGTTCTATGCTCGGTTGGCTTTATTGAAGAGGTATTTCCACCCGATGAAACATACCGCCTGAACCATGCCGAACCGCCATAAATTGAGCGCCTGAGAGCTGGGCTCGAGAACGGATATTATTGAGGCCTAATCCTGAAGACACTTCAGACGAGTTGTATCCAATGCCATTTTCTACGATTTCGAGTACTATTTTCTGTGAAAAATACTCAACAGACAATTTCACTTCAGTTGCCAGTGCATGGCGAGAAATATTGTTCAGTAATTCGGCGGTGATGAAAAACAAGTGTTTCTCGTTTTCGGTTAATGAGCCTCCTATTGAAACTGCCTTCCCATTTTTTGTATAGCTGACGGATATCTCGGGGTAGTTATTTTCAAAGTCAAACAGCAGATTGTCCAGCAAATCGGTCAAAGACAAGTTGGTAGCTGAAAACGGATCAAGTGCATGACTGAACCTGCGGATTTTTTCGGCCAAACTTGCTAAATCACTCAGTGTCTTCCGTGCCTCCATTTTAGTGTGGCTGTCTCCCAGGCCAAAATGTGTTTCGAGCCTCCGGCGGATACTGCCCAGTTCAATCCCTACTCCGTCGTGCAAATCCATTGAAAGGCGTTTTCGCTCGTCTTCCTGACCTCGCAACAGGTTGACGGAAGCCGCATGGTTGGCTTCGGAAAGTGCCAGTTGCAAGCTGTAGCTGCGCGTTTTAGTTTGCCACAAATCTCTAAAAATGAGATAGTTGAAAATCAACATATCTAAGATAAAGCCAAGGACTACACTATATCGGCTAACATCAAACTGGATTGGGACGCCGATTTTTGTAAGCCATGAAAGAACAGCACCTGCAATGCCGCAAGAAAAAGCCAGTAGAAAAAGCAGGCTTTTAATTTCTCGAAATTTCTGCCAAGCACGCAGACAAGACATAACCATAATCAGACAAACTACCGAGGCCAACAACATCCCAAATGGATAAAGCAGGAGCAATGGCTTTTGTGCTCCAAACCAATAAAACAAATAGGCAACAGAGGCAAATCCCATCAGCCCGAGCACTCCATTCCGCAACAAACGATACCAAACTGGTAGCCTGTTTTTTAGGTCAAGCAGGCCATCCAACAACTTGAACAAGAAAAAGAAGCCCAACAAGGGCAATATTACGGCCAACAAGGTTGACCAGCGGCCACTTCCCGGCCATAAAAATTGATGCGCTATGCCCAGTTGAATAGCGATAAGAAGCGTTTGGATGCCGATAAAGCCGGCGTACCATTTGGCAACTGGCAAAATCCGGAACAAAGCAGCCAGAAAAAAGACCAGGTTAGAAAGGCTGAAAAGCCCCAGGATAAGCCCGGCAACCAGCTGACGGCGACTGGCGTATTGGACAAAAGCATCCATCGTCCACAACCGTAGCCGAGGCCTTAGAAACAGCCCGCTTTGATCCATATAAATCCATACAGCCACGGTTTCGCCAGCCTTAAGCGAGATTTTAAAATTGGGGTTGGCAAAGGCAAGGTCGCGGTGGTAAAAAGGCATCAGGTCGCCGCTCAACCGACTCGAATCTACTTGATTGCCCTGTTTATGCACCCATATTTTGACGTGATCCAACTGCATATCGTCCACTTCAAGCACAATGTCCTGCTCCTTTTCAAGCTCGTTTTTTATCCAAAATCGCAGAACAACCGCCTTTGAACTGGCTGGAAAAATAAGCGTGCGGTTGCGGCGATTTTGCCAGGATTGGGCAGGCAACAGGCTCATTGTCTTCCAGTTGTGTTCATACAATGGTGCAGGTTGGTAGTCGAAGTTGGAATTGTCTGATAGCAGATTGCCTGCTTTATGTTGGATATATACGGTGTCGGCCTGTGCAAGCAGCAGCGCGGGGCACCACCATATCAGTAGGAAAGCCAACTTATGCATGAGAGCCTGACAGGTTAGTTACGCGCAAAAAACGTTCATTTTTTTGAGAATATACCCTCTTGAGGGGATGAAATTGGTCAGCTTGGGAGGCAAACCTTGCGGCGGAAACGAATCTTTTTGCTTTTTGACAATAGCCCGACTGCACCCATGATCAGCAATACGACTGCCGAACATCTGACACCTGTTATTTCCCTTTGGAAAAAGGAGAACCCGGTTTCTCCACACAATCCATTCCCAGGCTTAAATGCTGCTGACTTAGTGGCTTCCATTTTTAGCCCAGGGCCATTCTATTATTACATTTTCAATTTTTCTGAGTACCATTTTGAATATGTCCATCCGACCATCGAGCAGGTAATTGGCTATCGACCGGAGGAGTTCAACCTCGATCTGATGTTCAGCATCATGCACCCAGACGATGTGGCGCTCATGCAACAAAAAGAAGGCGCGGCGGCTGAATTTTTATTCAAGCGGATTCCCGTTGAAAAAATCCCTTATTACAAAGTGAGTTACACCTTCCGATTTCGATGTAGAGACGGGAATTATCGGAACATTTTGCATCAGGTCGTCACGATTGCCCAAACCGAGGATGGTAAAATCCAACATGTCTTAGGGGTTCATTCAGATATTACTTATTTGAATGTGCCCGTAGACGACCGCATTTCTTTTATTGGTTTGCACGGTGAGCCGTCCTTTTTTTCCTTACAAACCGCACCGGAATATTTGCTTCTGCCAGCCTCAAAAATCCAACTCACCGCACGGGAACGAGATGTTGTAAAGCTCTTGTCTGAAGGATTGGCTTCTAAACAGATAGCGGGAAGCCTGAGCATTTCGGTACATACGGTAGACACGATCCGTCGAAAATTGCTCCGAAAAACGGGCGCTAAAAACACACTCGAGCTTACGGTTGCCTGTGTACGCGACGGTCTCTTTTGACTGGCAAATGGCATTGGTGTACTCATATTTGAGTATTTCAGGCCGGATGATCGCATTAATACCTTCGCCGCGAAGAATTGGCGACCCTGCATCACCCCGAACTATTCAACCCATTATTCAAAGGGCTATTCCTCCATCACAGTTTTTTAATTGTAAAAATCATCTCTTTATCATGAAAAAAGTCTACTCCATCTGCTCATTGATTTTTTGTTTTTTCCTGTCAATGCATTCAATAGCAGGCCAGAATGTCGGCATCAACGACACCAATGCCAACCCGGACGCCAGTGCCATGCTCGACGTAAAATCATCCTCCAAGGGTATGTTGGTACCTCGAATGAACAGCGCGCAACGTACCGGAATCAGCAATGCCGCAGTTGGTTTGTTGGTCTTCGATACCCAAACCGAGTCGTTCTGGTTCAAAGCCTCCGCTGGCTGGACTGAATTGGTCAACAACCCCGTCAAAACCATCCGCGACACAGATGGCGACACTAAAATTCAGACAGAAGAAAGCGCCAACGACAACACGATTCGTTTCGATGTGGCTGGCAGTGAACGCTGGACGATGCGCGATGAACGCCTCGAACCGCAGAATGCGGGCAATTCCGTTTTTATCGGAAAAGACGCCGGCCACTCCGGCAACAACAACGTCCAAATTGGCTACCAGGCAGGTAAAAATGCCACAGGCAGCAACAATATTTTCATCGGAAAAGATGCCGGGATCAATGAAACGGGTAGCAACCGCTTGTTCGTAGGGCCACTATTGTACGGAGAAACGGATAACGCACTGTTGCGGGTGAACGGAACACTGAACATCAATAACGAATACAGTTTGCCCAGCACCGACGGCAGCGCCAATCAGGTGTTGCAAACCAATGGGAATGGCGTAGCCAGTTGGGCCGATCCAAGTGGCGGCGGATCGGTGCCGGTGGGTACCGTGCTTCCTTATGCGGGTCATATCGAAGATGATGGCTCCTTGATCGTCATTGGCGGAGGCTATTTGCTTTGCAACGGAGCGATAATTGATTCCGATAGTGGGCCATATGTGAATCTGGCCAATGTTATCGATCAATTTTGGGGTGATAACGACGGCATGCCAAACACGGTGAACCTCCCAGATTTACGGGGCATGTTTTTGCGCGGCGTGAACGGAGCGAGAAATGATGGGCGACAAGATCCTGATGCGGTGGATAGGGTTTCAATGCTCGCCAACGGCACTGGTGTGCAAAATCACGTTGGTTCATACCAAGTTGATGCCCTTCAACACCATACCCATACCTATACGCGCAGGGCGACAACCTGGACAACCACAGATGGGAATACGAATGTTTGGAGGCAAGACAGCCCACATGAATCAAGCGGCCCAAATGGGGCCAGAGTGAGTGGCGAAACCCGTGCTCGCAACGCATACGTCCACTACATAATCAAATACTGAGCAAGGGGATGAAGCCAATTAGAGTGAAATACTCACCCATCTACCCTCATTACCCATCAATTGCAAAGTATCATGAAAAAGATAAAAATACTCGTGATGCTCATTGGGCTGACAGCCGCAACCGGGCTTTCGGCACAAGGGCGTTTCATCACTACAAATGACGCATCCATCAATATAACGGGTGCAGCGTACATAAAACTCAACAACACCGATTGGAACAATAGCGGCCATTTCGCCTCGGGAGGAAGCACGCTTGAGTTTTTGGGCGACAACCTGAGTGGCAATCAAATAACGGGAGCATCTTCGGATGTTTTTAATAATCTGACAATCAATAGGTTGAATGGGAGCGTTGTTTTGGAAAAGGACATTTCTATTGCTGGAAACTTAAGTTTTTCCGCCGGTCTGCTGGATTTGGATGGTCACGATATAACCCTCAACCAAACAAACGGCACACTTGTCGCAGAGAGCGAAAATAGCCGGATCATGACCAGTTCAAATAGCGGAGGAGAAGTTCGGCGGACAATCTCATTGACCGCTCCGGTTCAAATAAACCCAGGCAACCTTGGGGCTGTTATTACTTCAGCGGCCAACTTAGGCCAAACCACTATTTCAAGAGGGCATTTGCCGCAAACCGGCGCGTGCTACCTCGGAATCAACCGGTATTTCATCATTGAACCAACCCTTAATACCGGGTTGGATGCTACGCTTCGACTGTATTATTTCGACGCCGAACTAAACGGTGTGGCTGAAAACACTTTGACTATTTACCAAAGCGACGATGGCGGCTTGACTTGGGTGGAAGTAGGTTTTGACAGTCGAAATTCAAGCGAAAACTGGGTTGAAAAAGCGGGAATTAACTCCATTTCGCTTTTCTCCCTAGGGGAAAAGGATACTCAAAAACCGATAATCACCTGTCCAAATAACACCACCCTTGCAGCAGACGACGCCTGCTCCGGCCTGCTTGGCAGTTATTCCCCCGTTTCCCTGAGCGACAACTGCACGGCCAATCCGACAGTGACACAAAGTCCTGCCGCTTCCACGGTATTGAACGGTCACAACGACGTCGAGACCGTGACGCTCACGGCCGACGACGGCAACGGCAACACACAACCCTGCACGTTCACGGTGACCTTGAAGGACGGTATCAAGCCGATGATTACTTGTCCGGGCAACCAAATTGTTGCGGCAGACGGCGCCTGCGCGGGTACGGTGGGCAATTATTCGCCTGTTTCCCTGAGCGACAACTGCACGGCCAATCCGACGGTGACGCAAAGTCCTACCGCTTCTACGGTATTGAACGGTCACAACGATGTGGAAACCGTGACACTCACGGCTGACGACGGCAACGGCAATATACAACCCTGCACGTTCACGGTGACCTTGAAGGACGGTATCAAGCCGATGGTTACTTGTCCGGGCAACCAGATTGTTGCGGCAGACGGCGCCTGCGCAGGAACGGTGGGCAGTTATTCGCCCGTTTCCCTGAGCGACAACTGTACGGCTAACCCGACGGTGACGCAAAGTCCTGCCGCTTCCACGGTCTTGAACGGTCACAACGACGTTGAAACCGTGACACTCACGGCCGACGATGGCAACGGCAACACACAGCCTTGTTCGTTCACCGTGACCTTGAAAGACGGTATCAAGCCAATGATCACTTGTCCGGGCAACCAGATTGTTGCGGCAGACGGCGCCTGCGCGGGTACGGTGGGCAATTATTCGCCTGTTTCCCTGAGCGACAACTGCACGGCCAACCCGATGGTGACGCAAAGTCCTGCCGCTTCTACGGTATTGAACGGTCACAACGATGTGGAAACCGTGACACTCACGGCCGACGATGGCAACGGCAACACACAACCCTGCACGTTCACGGTGACCTTGATGGACGGTATCAAGCCAATGATCACTTGTCCGGGCAACCAGATTGTTGCGGCAGACGGCGCCTGTGCAGGAACGGTGGGCAATTATTCGCCTGTTTCCCTGAGCGACAACTGCACGGCCAACCCGACGGTGACGCAAAGTCCTGCCGCTTCTACGGTATTGAACGGTCACAACGATGTGGAACCCGTGACACTCACGGCCGACGATGGCAACGGCAACACACAACCCTGCACGTTCACGGTGACCTTGATGGACGGTATCAAGCCGATGATTACTTGTCCGGGCAACCAGATTGTTGCGGCAGACGGCGCCTGCGCGGGTACGGTGGGCAGTTATTCGCCTGTTTCTCTGAGCGACAACTGTACGGCCAATCCGACGGTGACGCAAAGTCCTGCCGCTTCCACGGTATTGAACGGTCACAACGATGTGGAAACCGTGACACTCACGGCCGACGATGGCAACGGCAACACACAGCCTTGTTCGTTCACCGTGACCCTGAAAGACGGTATCAAGCCAATGATCACTTGTCCGGGCAACCAGATTGTTGCGGCAGACGGCGCCTGCGCGGGTACGGTGGGCAATTATTCGCCTGTTTCTCTGAGCGACAACTGTACGGCTAACCCGACGGTGACGCAAAGTCCTGCCGCTTCTACGGTCTTGAACGGTCACAACGACGTTGAAACCGTGACACTCACGGCCGACGATGGCAACGGCAACACACAGCCTTGTTCGTTCACCGTGACCTTGAAAGATTTAAGTAAGCCTATCATTATTTGCCCGGGCAATCAAATCATTCCTGCTAATGCAAGCTGTTCTGGACCTGTTGGCTCATGGAATCCTCTTTTACTACGCGATAACTGTACCGCATCCAATCTCATCACGGTGACACAGAGTCCTCTGCCTAATACGGTTTTAAATGGCCACAACATCTCGGCATTGGTAACCTTGACAGCAAACGATGGCAATGGTAACACACAGACCTGCACATTCAACGTCACACTGAAAGATCAAACTTTGCCCATTGCCAAATGTAAAAATGCGGTCGCGAGCATAGGCGCCAATGGCTCTGTGACAGTAGACGCCACAGCAATTGACAATGGTAGTTCGGACAATTGCAGCTTCAGCTTATTGCTCTTGCCGAATACTTTTAACTGCTCCAATATTGGAGTGAACACCGTAACCCTTCGAGCCACAGATGTTGGTTCAAATATAGCAACATGTAAGGCAAATGTAACCATAAGAGACCTGTCATTACCTTTGGCAAAATGTAAAAATACAACGATTTTTTTGGACAACACAGGGCATGTCACCCTCACTGCAATACAAGTGGACAATGGTAGTACAGACAATTGCAGTATCCAATCAAGGAACATTGACCGAAGCGACTTCGACTGTAGCGATATTGGCGGTACGCAACCCGTAACATTAACAGTTAAGGATCCGAGCGGAAACTCCGCCTCTTGCATTTCACAGGTGAAGGTAAAGGATGGCCTTGCACCAATAGCTGAATGTGAAGATGTGACGGTTCAGTTAGGCTCGAACGGCATAGTGATTGTTCACAGTGCGGACCTAGCTGCAAACAGCAGTGATAACTGCTCGGTGTGGTCATATAGCCCTGCCGTAAAGGTTTATACACCTGCCAACCTTGGCCCAAACAATTTGACTATTACGGTAAAGGATTGGAGCGGTAATCCATCCACTTGTGTTTCGGTTGTAACGGTTGAACCGCACAATGGCAATACTGACTTTCAGCAAAGTGGCAAAAATAGAAAGCCAGGAGATTTCTTAATCTATCCCAACCCAACTACAGGAGATGCTACGATGGCGTTCCAGCTGCCTGGAGAGCAAGTGTTTTCCTTCCGAATTTTTGATGCCACTGGCCGTAGTGTCTTCAGCCAGGAAGGCCAAGGGATGGAAGGGGAGAACTATCTTCCCTTACGCTTTGATAGTCTTCCGTTGGGCGTATATATAATTGATTTTCAATCAGATAATTGGAGGGTTCAAAAACAATTGGTGTTGCAGCGATGACTTGAGTAATGTCTCAAAAGTCATTTTTACCGCAGAGGCTGAGAGACGCGGAGGTGTAAATAATTGATTATAAATACCTCTGAGTTTCCCAGCCTCCGTGGCGAAAATAAAAAATGCCAAAGTTGGGTTGTTTTTCAATCAAGGGTTTTAGGTATCTCCGTACGCAAACCCGTCTGCAGTGAATATCTGATCCTCTGTCAGAGGTATGATCAGGGCGCCGCTTCTGGTGCGGTATCCAAAGCCAAAATACCAATCGGGGGTTTGGATAAGTTGAAAATCTGATTCCTTATGTCGCTCCAGAAACGTATCCGGATGCCGGCGGTTTCGCCAATAAAAACGATACGTACCCATCACTTCGGTTTGCAATTCAAGCTGGGCAGTTTCGAACTTTAGTTGGCGCAGCAGTTTTTCCCACTTGAGGAGGAACATCGCTACACCACCTTCATATTCAATGTTCTTGTAAGTGGCGGCAAAACTGATCACGCGTTGGTCATAAAACTGCGGCGGTCCCAAGGTTTCCAGATTGAACATCCCAGTTGACAAAAAAGGAAACTGAGGATCAGTACCCAACGCCTGTATGGGCGCGCCAAAGGAATCTGGTTCGCCGTATTGACCTAAAATATATCCGGAGAGAATGGATAAGCCCATGATGCCGTATTTATGCGTTTTTAAATCTTTTACTCAACCAGTTCCGTACAGGCTCATCGTACCATTTAAGCAGTGCATACGACAATGCCAGACTTCCCACCAGTATCAACGCACCCATGGCCAGCCCCTGCGCCATGGGTACATTGTTTTCATTGACCCATTTGATGTGCAAATAGATAAACGGATAGTGGATGATATATAAGGGATAAGAAACATCACCCAAAAACTTGCATATCCAGGCCGACATACCTTCCGCCATGTTCCCACCTGCGCCCATTGCAACAATAAGCGGAAACACCAGTATAATACACGCCGACTCATATAACCCGTTCATCCACAAGTGCTCCGGACCGCCAAACCTGGGTAAACTGAATACAGTAACCAGCAACAAACTGCACCACCAGAAGGCGTTTGTAACCCGAACCACTTTCCCTGAACGGAACAACAAAACACCGGCAAAAAACGGAAACAACACACGGGTAAGCCCCACACGGGTCTGAGCCGAATCCAACGCCCAGCCGCCAATCATATCGCCACGATCACCGAAAACAGCATATTGCACCAACACACCCGCGCACACGAGTACGAGCGCGCTCAGGACTGAACGCGAAAATTTGTGCACAAACAAGGCGTACAACAAATTGGCGATGTATTCATAAAACAGCGACCAGGCCGGACCGTTCAAAGGCGCCATTTCCTGCCAACCACGAATGTCGAATGCCGGCAACAGCGGCAACAGGGTGCATCCCAACAGCAGCACCACCAGTAATTTCCATACAGGTGTTTCCGCAATCAATGGATAAATTTCCCCTTGCCCAAAATAGAACATGAATGCGCCAATCACAGAACCCGCCACCACCATAGGCTGCAACCGAATCAAACGCCTCCGGTAAAAATCACGACGCGTCATTTGTCCCCAGCGATCATCGTAGGCATATGCTACTACAAATCCGGACAACAGGAAGAAAAAATCAACTGCCAGATATCCGTGATTGACAATCTGAATAAAACGATTGTTGTGCGAATAGGTTTCAAATACATGGAACACCACCACCATCACCGAGGCCACTCCACGCAGACCATCCAGGATTTCAAAGTGTTTTTTGGGGGCAAAATTTGGGACTGCCGACATAGAAAAAGGAAATAGTGAAGCGCCAAATGTATGGCTTTAAGTGGCACTACACGCTAAAAATCAAGTTCACCATTCATATTCATTTAAGATTCTGCAACCTTCATGTTCCTGTTTAAATGCCCGCATATCGGCAGTGCTCACGCGAGGCAAGGTTACGGCTTTGAGCTGCAACAGGTTTTTCAGGCGTTCCAGTGAACCTCTGTAACTGGTGAGTTCCATGTCCAGGACTTCCAGTGAGCTCAGGTTTTGTAAAAAATCAAGGTTGTTGATCCGGAAGCTGCTATTTACCAGGGCGAGTTCGTTTTCAACGATAGATAATTGTTGCAGGTTTTTCAGGCGACTGAGATCCGGAATCTGTTTGCATCCGTCTATATGTAAGGTTTTCAGGTTGTGTAACCGTTCAAGCACAGAAGCATTTTTCACTTTGGCGCCGAATGCCAGGTTTTCCAGTTGCGACAGGTTTTTGACCGGTTCCAGTGAATGGACATCGCTGTTCTGGCAATGCAGGATAGTCAACCTGCTCAGTCCTTTGATGGGTTCCAACGATTTCAGGGCGGGAGATACACAGTAGAGTTGTTCCAATTGGGTCAATTTGCGAAGTGGCTCCAGATTTATCACCTGCTGATCCATCGGCAGAGAATGGTTGATGCCGCAATAATTGATAACAAGCATCTTGAGTTTGGGAAACTTTTTCAGCGGACTCAGATCGCCCGGACCACTAACCATGTAGATTCTATCCAGTTGCGACAAGCTGTTCAGGTCAATACTGTCAGATTCTGGGTCGGGATAATCCTTGCGCACCCGTGCGTACATGTCCTGATAGCTCAACAAATAGGTTTGTTTCTGAAGCCATTCGCGCAAGGGAGTGTTTAGTTCGGATTCTGCGGGGTCGTCCTCTTCCTTCATTCGTTGAATATAGGCCTGTTGCACGGCATAAAAATCAACCTGATGCCGGTGGAAATACTGGTTGATGCGAAGAATGTTTTGCCATTCTTGGCTCAGGCCGTTCCACCAGGCTTGGTCTATGGGTTGTTCAGGCAATTCTTCCTGTTGAGGGAAGGAATTGTAAAGCCATTTTAGGCCAAGTAGAAGCAG
>JAEUUS010000454.1 GCA_016787545.1 Saprospiraceae bacterium | reverse complement strand
GCCATGGTTGACGGTTGACGGTGAACGATTGACGGCCTACGGTGGACGGTTGACGGTGGAATTGGGTGGGTATTTAAAGTAATGTGGGTTGTCATCCCGGGAACCGGGACCTACACAAGCCAGGATACGCACAATCTTTTTGCCAGGGGATATTCTCGCAATCTGGCTTGTGTAGGTGCCGAGTACTCGGCATGACAACTCTCATCAGTATAGCTACCCTCGCAACGCCACCGTCCACCGTCTACCGTCTCTTATCTGACTTTATACGCTTTGTTTACGCGGTCCAGCTCGCGTTTGTTTTCGCGATCCTTGATAGTTTCGCGTTTGTCGAACGACTTTTTACCCTTGGCGAGGCAGACCGTGATTTTTGCATAACCGCGTTCGCTGAAAAATATTTTATACGGCACGATGGTTGAGCCTTTTTCTTTGATACCTCGCTCCAGTTTGCGCAGTTCGGGCCGGCGCAGCAGGAGTTTTCGGTTGCGGCGCGGCAGGTGGTTGGCATCGGTGCCGTATTTGTATTCAGAAATAGACAGGTTTTTTACCCACAACTCGCCCTGATCGAACACGCAGTAGGCATCCGTGAGGTTTACATTCCCGTCGCGGATACTTTTAATTTCGGTACCGGTAAGCGCCATTCCCGCCGTGTATTCCTGAACAAAATAGTATTCATACACCGCTTTTCGGTTCAGGATTTCAACGGGTTGTTTCTTTTTCTCTTTGGCCATAATTAAATCACAAATGTAGGGGATTTCTTGCATGCTTTAGCTCAGCCCTTTTCATCTTTCGTCTGGCTCAAAGTCTGTAGCATGTATAAAATATTCATGAATGATCCGATGACGCCACCTCCAAGTTCCACCACCGATTTCCGTATTAAGGTTGCCGTCAAACTCAAGAAGATATCGCCGTGACATTTCATTTAAAAATCTGGTTAGCTGCAAGGGAAGATTTCCATTAAAAAATAGAATTAATCTAATGGCAAAATGTTGCAAAAAAGTGGAATTTAGTGATTTTTTCCAATCTAGAAACCGTTGATATGGTTTGTTTAGTTGAAGTAAATAATCTGTTTTTTTCCCGGAGATAATTACGCCCCATACTATCCCCCAAACTACTCCGCCTGTTAGCCCTCCAACATAATTACCCATCTTATATCCAATCCAACTTCCAAACAGGCCTAAAACTGATCCCCAGCTGAGTCCCCACATCAGGCTTTTTTTGAAATTCCTTTTGTAATAGTACCATGACCAACCAGCCTGAATATTGGAAGATATTTTGGAGTTTCCCCAGATTAAAATAATAAGAAGGATACCAATTAATACCACTGCTTGAGGTCCGATCAGTGCGCCTGCAAATCCCACAAAAGTCCCAACAGGTATACAAACAAATGTCCCCCAAATGAGAAGCCAGATTATTTTGTGATGATGATTGGTCCCAAACCACCAGGGTTGAATATCATTTAATTCAAATGTTCGACTATTGGATGATTCCATTTTTTTAGCCAAAAAACTGAGCCATGACCAAATTTTTTCTCTAGGAAAATCATTTTTTTCTTTATTAACCAATGAAAAATCAATAAAAAGGCGCAATAACTCTTTTTGGCGCCCTTCAACATCCATTTCTGTAAAGCCAAATTCATTCCAGTTTCTTTCGGACGCAAACAGTATTTGTGCAGTATTTAAATAGAATGGCGATTCTATTGCCTGCTTTAAAATGGGATCTTTTTGAATAGCATTCCATAAAGGCTTAGCCTCAGGCCTTAAGCCGGCATTAGCCAAAAGATTTTTTTCTATTTGTTCAGCTGTTAGTGGTGCTACTTCAATTTGTGCATAAACTTTTGCATCCTTTAAAGATTTATATTCATTTATCCTGGATGATATAACAAATTGTTTGTCTGGTTTAATGCCAAACCGGCCTAATGCATCAAGGCATGAATTTCGATCTAATTCAGGTACTTCATCAAGGCCATCTAAAATCAAAATAAATGAAGTGTTATCTATTACTTCTTCAGTTATTTCATTAGAAAACCTTACTTCGTTGGGCAATATACGTTGAAGCCACTCATCAAAAATTTTATATTCTTTTCTCCAGGTTGCAAGGTTCAATATTACCGGAATTGCATTTCCCGGACGGTCTAGTAATTCAATAGCCAACCGTAATAACAAAGTGGTTTTTCCTGACCCAGGCATCCCTACTATCAATAACCGACCATTGGCCTGTTCAAAAATTTCACCAATTTCTCTGTTTACATTAGCATCATCAATTTTTATAAAATTGGCTTTGCCTTCTGCTGATGTTCCAACATCTGAAGTTTGTGTTTTAATATTAACTGGAAAACGATCTGCAAGTTTGGAAACTAATCGATTTTTGTATCTCTCCTTTAAATATTCCCTTATTTTTATTCGAAGCTCCTTCTCTTCATTATTTTTATTTAATGGAACAATTTCAGTTGTGATTTTTGTATCAGTCTCTTTCCAAAAAGCAAGCAATGAGGTTGCTAATATACTTAGTACATATGTAAGCGGCTCAATATCTACCTCACGCGGCAAAAACTCAGGCCGTGGAAATACGTTTAACCAGATTAGTCCCAATGCAAGGGCAATCAGAATAAAGATAACCTTAACAAAAACCCGAAATTTTGTCATGTTATGATGTATTATTCGCAAATGTCGCAAAATTAACTAAACTCTGAGTTAGGTTCGAAATTAGAGGCATTTTTAGGACTCATTCAAAAAACTTTGAATCATTATTTTTTCTATCATTGCACCTTAAAATTCTGTTTTATGCGCCCTTTCCAACAAATTATACCCCCAATTATTTGCCTGCTATGCTTTTCCGCTTTTGCACTTCAGGCACAAACTACCCCCAAACCAGACTCTACCAAAGTCACAGCCAAACCCGCCACGCCGCCCGCCGATTCTACCGGCAAAGACAAGAAAAAAGGCCCCAAACCTTACGCTGAAATCATTACCGCCAAAGCCATTTCCATGCGCGGCATGATCTCGGCACACCAGGTGGGCGACAAGTATTATCTGGAAATTCCGGACTCCATTTTTGGTCGCGACCTGATGGCCATTACCCGAAAATCCAAAGTGCCCACGGGCGCCGGATATGGCGGCGAAGAAGTAAACGAGCAGGTGATCCGTTTCGAACGCGGCCCTTCCGATAATGTATTTATTCGCGCGGTGGATTACCGCAATGTGAGCGCTGATTCCACGCAGCCCATTTACAAAGCTGTGCGCAACTCAAATGTGGATCCTATTGCCGCATCGCTGGAAATCAAGGCCCTGCGCAAAGACACCTGTGTGGTGGTGGAAGTAACCGACCTGTTTAAGGAATCCAATCAGGTATTTGCCCTGCCGCCCATTGTGATGCAGATGTACAAACTCACCGAACTGCAAAAAGACCGCAGTTACATCCAGCACATTCACGCCTACCCGATCAACCTGGAAATACGGACGGTGAAAACCTACAAAACCTCGCCGCCTTCTATCAAACCTTCCACCGACCCCTTTGAACGCCCCAATTTGCTGGGTGGACTGTCTGCCGGGGTAGTCACGTTTGAGCTGAATACCTCGGTCATCCTGTTGCCCAAAACACCCATGCGCAAACGCTTTTTTGACGAACGGGTGGGGTATTTTGCCACAGGATACACGGTGTACGACGATAATTCTCAAAAAGCGGAAGACGAAACCATCGCCGTGCGCTGGCGCCTCGAAGCCAAAAACGACGCCGATGCCAAACGCCAGCAAAAGGGCGAAAAAATTGAACCGGCCAAACCCATCGTGTTCTACATAGACCCGGCCACCCCGCTCAAATGGCGCAAAGCCCTGAAACAAGGCGTGGAAGACTGGCAACCGGCTTTTGAGCAGGCCGGCTGGAAAAATGCCATTTTGGCCCGCGACTGGCCGGAAAACGACACCACAATGAGCCTGGAAGACGCGCGTTTTTCCGTGATCCGGTATTTTGCCTCAGACATTCAGAATGCCTACGGACCCAATGTGAGCGACCCGCGTTCCGGCGAGATCATTGAAAGCCACATTGGTTGGTTCCACAATGTAATGCGCCTGCTCAAAATGTGGTACACCATTCAAACCGCTGCCGTGGACCCGCGCGCCCGTCCGCGCGAGCTCGACGATGAGCTGATGGGTCGTTTGATCCGCTTTGTATCAGCGCACGAGGTGGGGCATACCCTGGGTTTGCGCCACAATTTCGGAGCCAGCCATGCCACGCCGGTGGAGAAGCTGCGCGACAAAAAATTCATGGAGCAAAACGGCCACACGAGTTCCATCATGGATTATGCCCGTTTCAATTACGTGGCACAGCCGGAAGACGGTATTACCGACCTGTTCCCGCGCGTAGGCGATTACGACCGTTGGGCCATTGAATGGGGTTACAAGCTCATTTACAACACCAAAAGCGCCGAGGAGGACAAAAAAATCCTGAACAAACTCTACCTGGATAAAGCGGCCGGCAATCCGCGCCTGCACTTCCTGACGGAAAGCAGCTCCTACGATCCGCGCGCCCAAAGCGAAGACCTGGGCGACAATTCCGTGCTGGCTTCTGAATACGGCATCAAAAACCTGCAGCGCATCCTGCCCAATATTGCGCAATGGACCAAAGCCGAAGCCGAAAATTATGAGGAAGTGGAAGAAACCTACAATAGTGTAGTGGGGCAATTCCGCCGCTACATGGGCCATGTGGCCAAATGGGTAGGCGGTGTATTTGAAAGCCCCAAAACCACCGATCAGGATGGTGTGGTGTATGAAGCTGCCCCGGCGGCCCGCCAACGCGAGGCGGTGGCTTTCCTCAATAAGCAGTTGTTCCAGACCCCGCAATGGCTCATGGATCCGGTGATCCTCAAACGTATCCGTCCCGACAACGGTGTGGCGGCCATCACCGGAATTCAGGAAGGCACACTGAACAGCTTGCTATCCAACGCGCGCCTGCAACGCATGATCGAAAACGAAGCCGCAGATCCGGCTACATACACCGCCGCCAACCTGTTCGACGACCTGCGCAGCGGCATCTGGTCTGAACTAAGCAACGGACAAGCCATCAGCGTGCATCGCCGCAACCTGCAGAAAGTGTTCCTGGATAAAATGATCACGATCTACAAAGAACCCGCCGATGCCAAAAAATCCGACGTGCCTTCATTGGCGCTGGCTACCCTCCAGCAATTAAAAACCAGCATCGGCGCCGCTGCCATGTCGACCAACGACAGCATGAGCCGGTACCATTTACAGGATTGTTTGGGGAGGATAGAGATGGTGTTGGAGAAGAGGTAGGGTTAGGGGGGATTGGGGGGCATTTGGGGGGTCATTTTGGAGTCATTTAAGAGTCATTTGGGTCATTTAGGGGGCATTTAGGTCATTTGGGGGGGCATTTAAGAGTCATTTGGGTCATTTGGGGGGGCATTTAAGAGTCATTTGGGTCATTTAGGGGGCATTTAGGTCATTTAGGAGCATTTGGGGAGTCATTTTTGGAGGTCATTTAATTAACGTGGATTGTCATTCCGAGTACTCGGAACCTACACAAGCCCGGTTCCCGAAATGCTTTGGCCCAATGCACCCGAATAGCCTGGCTTGTGTAGGTCCTTCGCTGCGCTCTGGATGACAACCCACGTTAATTATACAACGCAAATAGTCTCAAAAAGGCCCTCAAAATGACTCTTAAATGACCTCCAAAATGATCTCCTAAATGACCCCCAAATGACCTCCTAAATGCCCCCTAAATGACCTCCAAAATGACTCTTAAATGACCTCCAAAATGACCCTTAAATGACCCCCTAAATGACCCCTAAATGACTCCCAAAACCTATTCTACAACCCCTTCCTATACCACTCCGGCAGGCTTTTTTTGGCTTGTTGCAATTTGGCGGTATGTATATCCCGGGCTGTTTCGTCTTCCTCATAAAACGTATAGTTTCTGTATAAAAAATAAAACAACAGCCGGTTATAATCGTCCAGTTCTGTATCTGTGATAATAGCGTAAACACTATCCATGATTTCATCCCGGTTAGCCGATTCGGTGAGTGCGCGGGCCACCCGGTCTATACTGCCATAATAATGATTTTCTGCCGGATTTTGCATGCGGAAACAAGTTCCCAACAACA
>JAEUUS010000037.1 GCA_016787545.1 Saprospiraceae bacterium | reverse complement strand
ACCCCAATACCTGTAGTGGAAAGTAATGCAGTTGATTCACCCAGACCCGTCATTTCAAATATCCTTGGCGCATAGTAAATCACGGCGTTTATTCCGGATACCTGATTAAAAAAAGCAAACAGGAAAGCCAATATCATTGGGAAACGATACTTGCCGGAAAATAATGATTCTTTTACTGTGCCCTTTTCCTGTTGAACAGAGGCCTTAATTTCTGCAACCGCTTTTTCTACATCCGGCTCAGTAATGGCCAGTACTTCACGCGCAGTTTTTTCATCTCCCTGATGCAACAAAAGCCACCTTGGCGTTTCGGGAGTTAACAACATCATTCCGGAAAACACGAGTGAAGGAAGCGCCACAATGCCCAGCATCCAACGCCAGTCGTTTTCACCGCCAACACCCAGCAGCAGATAATTGGACACATAGGCGATCAGGATTCCTAGTACAATGTTAACCTGGAAAGAAATAACCATCCGGCCACGGTATTCCGCTGGCGCAATTTCAGAAATATAAACGGGCGCCACCACCGAGGATGCGCCAATACTCAAGCCACCTATAAAACGAAAGAGCATAAATGTGTAAACATCCTGCGCAATTGCGGCGCCGATGGCCGACACAAAAAACAGAATACCAATCCAAAGGAGTGTTTTTTTTCTTCCGATCCTGTCGGCAGGAATACCACCAAACGCAGCCCCAAAAACGGTACCATACAAAGCCATTCCGATGGCCAGACCATGTGTCCAGTCATCTAATTGCCATAGTTTCTGGATGGTTTGTTCTGCGCCGGAAATAACGGCGGTGTCCAGACCGAATAAAAAACCTCCCAGTCCAACGGTTATTGACCAGAGTATAAGTTTGTTGTTCATGTTCCAATGTTCAAAAAGTGAAGAAAGATTAAACAAAATTTAATTGCCGGAAACAAAGCAGGCCGCCCAAAGGAGCGGCCTGCCAATCTATTCTATGAAACCAAACTATTAGTAACCGTCGTTTTGACGAAGGTTCGGGTTGGAGTCAAGTGCCTGTTGTGGGATCGGGAAAAGCACGCGGCTTGGGTCTGTATTGGTTTTGTAAGACCAGGTGTTGGACCAGGTGCCAAAACGGATCTGGTCAGTACGACGAACACCTTCCCAGTACATTTCACGACCGCGCTCATCCAGCATGGTATTCAGATCAAGGGCGCCCAGTGCAGCAGCACCACGAACCTGACGAAGACCATTAACCGTAGCCAATGCGCCACCGGCATCGCCGGAACGAAGCTGAGCTTCAGCTTTCATCGTAACAACATCTCCCAAACGGAAGAAGATATACTTGTCGTATTCTCCAGCGTGATACTTCATTACACGGATACCTTGTGCCGTGTTAGCGCCAGCAAGAGGTACATCAGGAGTGAACGCCAGAGGCAAACCAGTACGGGAGTTGATCACCTGAGAGCCATCGTCTTTGTACTGCTGACCCACCAGGAAGCCGTAGCCAACACCCTGGAATGGAGTGCCGTCTTTTTTGCCATCTTTACCTTTACGCTGGTCGCCATCTTCAAACTTGGCATAGAAGTCAGCCAGAGTAGTAAAGCCGTTCCAACCTGAAGGATTCTGGTCGTAGTGCAGGGTCATGTGAACGCGGTTCTGAGGAGAACCACCATTGCCGTTAGCAACAAGGATGATCTCGTTGGTAGCACCAGCTTTAAAGTTGTTAAAGTAGTCTGGGTCAAGTGTGAAGCCATCTGCAGCAACTGCATCGCAGTGCGCAATTACCTTTGCCATATCTGCATTGTCGAAGCCAGTTGACTTGTACACAGATTTGTTCAGATACAACTTGGCAAGCAAAGTGTTTGCAGCAGCTTTAGAAGCTTTAGACATATCACCACCAGGACCTACAACTGGCAAATCAGGAAGTGCCTCAGTCAGGTCTTTCTCAACGAAATCGAATGCTTCAGCACGAGACAAAACGCGAGGGTTAACGTCAGCGCCTTCGCTGATTTCGCGGAAAGGCACTTTGCCCCACAGGTCCATAACATGGTACATGTAGAAAGCGCGCAGGAATTTTGCTTCAGCAGCTTGTTGAGCCGTTGGAGCTGGCAGGGTAGAGCCAAGTACCTGATTGCAACGGAAGATACGGCCATTGAGCGCGTTCCAGCTGTTGCTCACATACTGGTGGGTTGCATCCCAAGTATGGGCGTGTAGCGTACGCCAAACACCATTATCACCCCAGTCAGTACCACGTGTTGGAGGAATCATTTCATCGGATGTGTGCTCATAAAGAGAATAAATACCAGCCTGATCAGCAAAAGTATTCATGTCATTGTAAGCAGAAACCAACAACTCACCAGCGTTACCGGCAAAGGTGTTATTGCCGGTATCCGGGGTAAAGATAGAGTCGGATGCTTCTACCTCGAGGTCGGTACAAGCCTGGAAAACCAGGGCGCCCAACACAAAGGCAGAAAGAATATAGAAAAATTTTGAATTTTTCATGTTAGGAAAAGTTTTTGAGTAGTTGTTTAGAATGTTACGTTAGCACCGATAGAGAAGGTGCGGGAACGTGGGTAGGCATTGTAGTCAATACCCAAAGAAGGAATGTCGTCAATTTGCTTGTTTACATTCACCTCTGGATCCAAACCGGAGTAGTCTGTGAAGAGCATCAGGTTCTGACCGTTTGCAAAAATACGGAGAGAAGAGATGTTTTTAGACTTGATAGGCAGGTTGTAGCCAAGGGTAATGTCTTGCAGACGCAGGAAGTCACCTTTTTCAAGGAAACGGGAAGATACGTCAGGAGCGTTGTTGCGGCTTTCAGCGCTGCTCACTACATCGGTAGTTACGTTACGGCCGCCACCCAAAGCACCTTTAGTGAAGAGGGCGTTAGCAGTGTTGTTATACACGTAATGACCCCATTGACCGGTAAAGAAGATGCTTGCATCAAGATTTCCAAACTGGAATTGGTTGGTCAAACCAGCCGTTACTTTTGGGATCGGGCTCTTGCCAACAAATACTTGTGCGTCAAGGTCGTTCACATAAGTCTGATTGCCGGAAGCATCGTAGCCGGAGAAATCGCGCACGAAGAAAGCAAACAGTGCCTGACCTTGAGCAATACGCTGAGCATAAGCTTCAGACAAGCCCTGACCGTGGATACGGCCTGTATTAAGGGTAGTAGACAGCGCTTTAACTTCATTTTTGTTGAATGCGATGTTACCCAGGATACGCCAGTCGAATTTAGCTTTGTCTACAGCCACAAGGTTCAAACCAAGTTCCAAGCCGCGGTTTTCAATGTCAGAATCCTCCAGGTTAGCCCAAACGAAATCATTTGGAGCAGGTTGAGCTGCATATTTTTTCACCAACATGTCGATGGTGTTCTTTTTATACAGATCGATCGTACCGGAAAGACGTCCGCTCCACACTGCCCAGTCGATACCGAAGTTCAATTGTGTGGTTGTTTCCCATTTCAGGGCTTCATTCTGGAATGCAACGTTACGGATACTACCGCTTACTACATTACCTTCATTGTTGATGTCGCCATCAGAGTAGCGCTGACGCTGCAGGTACAGATTGTGACCAATTTCCTGGTTACCAGTAACACCGTAGCCCAAACGAACACCAAGATCTGTGAATACATCAGGACAGAAAGACTCCTGACTTACACGCCATTTCAAAGCTGCGGATGGGAAATAACCGTATTTGTTATCACCACCGAATTTGGTAGAACCGTCAGCGCGAAGTGTAGCTGTGAGGAGGTACTTGTCAGAAATACCGAAGTTAATACGACCGAAATAAGACTGAAGCTCATCGGTGTAGTTTTCAGAGTTAACAATGGTAGAAACACCCGCAGTAGAGGAGTTGTTTACCATCAGACCAAGGTCGGAGGTTCCAAATTTGCTGTACTGGTTACGCTTTCTGGCGTAGTTCAGTTCCTGGTAGGAGTAGCCTGCCAAGCCTGTAAAGTCTACTTTACCGAATGATTTATTGTAGGTGAAGTAGTTCTCCCACAACTTGTTAGAAGCCTCAATATCAGTAACGTACAAACGTCCCAGACCAAAGTTTGCCTGACCTGCATTCAGGTCTTTAGACATAGCATTTTTACGGGAAGAGATGGACTGATCTGTACCCAGAACCGTTTTAAACGTCAGGTTTTTGGTGATGCTCAGTTCAGCGTTAATATTGCCGAGTGCGCGGATGGTATTGGTTTGGTCATCCGTGTATTCGATCATTGCCAGTGGGCTTGGCTCACCGTTTTTACCGCTTTGGAAAACAGTGCCGTCTCCATTGTAAGTTGGCCATGTTGGGTTGCCTTTCAAGGCATTTGCCCATGCGTCGCCTTCGAAACCGGCAGCTTCAGAAATTGGAGCGCCAGCGTCTTTGGTGTTGGAAACAGTGAAGTTTGTTGCAATCTTCAGTTTGTTGTCCATAAAGCTTTTTGAGCCGTTGAAACGACCGCTCAAACGCTTGATACCGCTCTGGATGATGATACCTTCCTGATCCAGGTAGCCGAGTGAGAAACGGTAGTTGCCGCCCTGACCACCACCACCAAAAGAGAGGTTGTGGTTGTGAGACATAGCAGTTTGGGTGATTTCATCCTGCCAGTCTGTGTCGCCGCCGAAGTCAACTTCATCAATGTCAGCTCCAGGGTTCAGTTCCTGCCATGCTGCTTTAAATCCGCGAGCATCGAGTACGTCATATTTTTTCGCAATTTTACTAACACCAAGTGTGTAGCCATACTCCAGCAAACCTTTGCCGGACTGTCCGCTTTTGGTAGTGATGATAACTACACCATTAGCGCCACGTGAACCATAGATAGCCGTTGCAGATGCATCTTTCAAAATGTCGATGCTGGCAATATCTGCTGGGTTCAGGAAGTTAAGCGGGTTACGAGCCGCCTGTGAGCCGAAACCTTTAAGGTCGGAACCACCACTTGTTTCAGCACCGCTGAGTGGCACACCGTCTACCACAAAAAGTGGGTTGTTGCCTGCGCGTACGGAAGACGTACCGCGGATACGCACGTTGATGCCTGCGCCAGGTTCGCCGCTGGAATTGGTAATTACCACACCAGGTGCGCGACCCTGAATCAGTTGCTCAGGCGCCACTACGTTGCCACGGTTAAAATCTTTTTCTGTTACTGAGGATACGGAACCGGTAGCGTCAGATTTTTTTACTGCGCCATAACCGATAACCACAACCTCTTCCAGAACAGCGTCCGACTTCATAGCCACGTCGACGGTATTGGAAGCGCCGAGCGTGAGTACTTGTTCCGCGTAGCCAGTGTAGGCGATACGGATTTGAGAGGATCCGGCAGGCACCTCAATGGTATAGGCACCGTTAATGTCGGTAGCTGTACCACGGGTAGTACCCACAACGGATACAGATGCACCGATCAGGGCATCACCGGTTTCACCATCGGTGACCGTGCCTTTAATGGTGCGTTGAGCCATTGCGAAGTTACAAAGTAGCAAAAAGGCCACCAGCAACCCGCCCTTGGAAAGGGTGTGCAAAAACTTCATACGAAAATGAGTTTAGTTTAGTGAAATGATATTATGCCTCAAAAAATGATAGCCGCAGTTGTGCATTTTGGTCAGCAAGGGGAATGCTTCAAACACATTGTGATACTAATTGCGGTCAAATCTGGCAGGGCGGGCGGTTTTTTGGCGATGGCCCATCGTGTGTGGTGAACACTAAGACGTTGCGAAGGTAGCATTTTGATGGATTTAGAAACAAACACTTTTTTCAAATTTTTTTAAACTTCCTTTTACCCAAATTAGATTGCTCTTTTTAAGAAGGTATTCTTTGGCCTTTCTCCTGTTGATTTTTCCCTTAAAGACACTGCAGAATCCCTATTTTTGCGACTAATTTTTGAACAAATGATTCAAATAAACACAGTTAAAAGATTGCCTGCAGAATGGGAACCTCAGAGTGCGGTGCAGCTGACTTTTCCACATGCCGGAACCGATTGGGCGCCAATATTGCCTGATGTGTTGCCATGTTTTGTTGAAATCGCGACAGTGATCAGTCAATTTGAGCCTGTCTTGGTCGTTTGTCAAGATCCGGAAGAAATCGAAAAATGGTTTCCGTCATCTTCAAACGCTAATATACACCTTGTTCAGGCAGAAAGCAACGATACCTGGGCAAGGGATCATGGTGGTATCACGATAATGGAAGATGACCAAGCGGTCATTTTAGATTTTGTGTTTAACGGCTGGGGGTTGAAATTTCCAGCCGACAAAGACAATCTCATCACACGACACCTATATAATAAAGGTGTATTCTCATCTGGTATACGGCATGGTGGCATGGTGCTGGAAGGAGGAGGAATTGAAAGCAATGGCGCTGGCACCTTGCTCACCACTTCGGAGTGTCTTTTGTCGCCAAATAGAAATCCACACCTCTCCAGAGTGGAAATAGCGCAACACTTGAAGGCAAGCTTTGGGGTGGAAAATATTTTGTGGCTTGAAAATGGTTATTTGTCGGGTGACGATACAGATTCCCATATTGACACCCTTGCCAGGTTCTGTACCCCTGACACCATTGCCTACGTGGCTTGTACAGATCCTGCCGATGAGCATTTTGAGGCATTGGCTGCTATGGAAAAAGAGCTTCAGGCGTTCCGCACGGTATCAGGTGATCCATACAGGTTGGTCGCATTGCCCTGGCCAGACGCCTGTTATGACGAAGATGGAACACGACTTCCGGCAACTTATGCCAATTTTCTGATAATCAACGGTTCGGTTCTGGTACCAACTTATGGAGTTTCTCAGGATGCGCAGGCACTTGACATACTATCTAATGTATTTTCTGACCGGGAAGTGATTGGAATTGATTGTCGTGCCCTGATTTTGCAACATGGTTCACTTCACTGTGTTACTATGCAGTACCCGAAGGGTGTAGTAACTTTTACATAGCCCATTCTTACCATACAACTTGAGTTTTATTATGAAAGTAGGTTTTGTTCAACAAGCCTGTTCCACAGACAAAACATTAAATATCCAAAAATCCCTGGACGGGATTGCCAAATGCGCGGCGGAAGGTGCAGCATTGGTGGTGCTTCAAGAACTCCATTGCGGGATATATTTCTGTCAGGCAGAGGAAACAGCCATGTTCGATCTTGCCGAGCCCATTCCCGGTCCAGACACAGTGGTATTTGGGAATGCGGCCAAAAAGCATGGCGTAGTATTGGTAACGTCATTATTTGAAAAAAGAGCGCCCGGTTTGTACCACAATACGGCTGTTGTATTTGAAAAGGATGGAACCATTGCCGGTAAGTACCGTAAAATGCACATCCCCGATGATCCTGCGTATTATGAAAAATTCTATTTCACCCCCGGTGATCTAGGTTTCGAACCCATTGTTACCTCCGTAGGCAAATTGGGGGTTTTAGTTTGCTGGGATCAATGGTATCCGGAAGCAGCCAGGCTTATGGCCCTTGCCGGGGCAGAAATATTGATATATCCTACAGCTATTGGCTGGGAAAGCACTGATTCTCAGGAAGAAAAAAAACGCCAGCATGATGCCTGGCAAATTAGTCAGAGAGGTCATGCTGTGGCGAACGGGTTGCCTGTAGTTACGGTAAACAGGGTAGGGCACGAACCAGACTGGACCGGTGTAACTGGTGGCATCGAATTTTGGGGACAAAGCTTTATCGCCGGCCCTCAAGGTGAAATATTATACCTGGCTAGTACAAATCAGGAAGAAACGACTGTTGTTGAGGTCAATAAAGCCCGTACAGAAGCTGTTCGACGCATTTGGCCCTTCTTCAGAGATAGAAGAATTGACTATTACCAGGGTATTACCAGACGATATATTGACTAAATCATACTATCCTTCACCCATTCTTACCATAAAAAGACTACTTTCGTCGAAAAATACTACGCATAGCTGACAAAACTACCACTTCACTATTGACAAATTCTTTGGTGTAGTACATTTGGGGGATACAATTGCAAATGGCAATTCTTTTAGCATGTGTGAGGATCTTTTTTTTCTGTTTAAACGAAAACGGGAATTTCAGAAACTCAAGAAGGGCACATGATTAAAAGGATAGCAATAGTAGTTCACCA
>JAEUUS010000437.1 GCA_016787545.1 Saprospiraceae bacterium | reverse complement strand
AACGCCAAGGATTTTATCTTTTTCAAAACAGACCTGCTGTTAGACGAAACCAAAGGCGATCCTATCAAAAGGGCAGGATTGGTGAAAGATATTGTGAGCAGCATTGCGCGCATCCCGGACCCGATTAAGCGCAGCGTTTATCTGCGTGAATGTTCAGGATTGTTGCAAGTTTCTGAACAGATTTTGATTGCAGAGGCTAATAAATTAATTGGTCAAACAATTAAAAAGCGGGAAGAAAAAGCCGCCCGACAACCTGGCGCCGCTTCAGATCAACCCCATTCGGCCCCTCCGGTAATGGGCGATGATCCGTTTTTTCCAACGGATCCAGGTGCGTACTTCCCACCCAGTGAAGCCGGCGATTTACCGCCAGAATGGACAGAAAAAAAGGCGACACTATCAAACAACGAAACCAAAACTGCAGCCGAATATCAGGAACGCGACATTGTCAGGCTCCTGATACTATTTGGCAGTCACGTCTTGCCACAGGAACAAGTAACCGTGGGGGAATACATTCTGGCAGATATTGAAGAATCGTTAAGTGATTTCGACAATCCCTTGTACGGGAAAGTAGCCATGGAATGTCATGACATGTTGCTGGAAGGAAAAAACTTTGATCAGCATTATTTTATACAGCATGAATCGGCAGAAGTGGCCAATCTGGCTATGGATATTCTGGCAGAGCCTAATGAATTTTCTCCCAACTGGGAAGCGAGATGGAACTACCCGCTGCAAAACCAGCCAATGCCTGAAAACAATTTCACCCTAGATACAAAAAAGGGGTTAGACATGTTCAAAATAAAAAAATTAAACAAAATGATCCATTTGAACACTTTACGTGTTCAAAATGCGTCCAAAAATGGAGATGACGATGCTATGTTTAAGTATATAAAAATACATCAAAAACTAAAAGAAACCAAAGACAACATTGCTCTTAGAGCAGGTATAGTAGTATATTGAAATTAATAACAATGCAGCTTACCATTCTCGGCAATGCCTCCGGAGGCCCCTATCATGGCCGACATTACAGCGCTCAGTTGCTACAATCAGACAACCATGTGTTTATGATTGATTGTGGGGAAGGTACCCAAATGCAAATATTCAAATACCGGGCAAAAGCAGATGCCTGCCGGCAAATATTTATCAGCCATCTACATGGAGATCATATGTTTGGTCTGCTTGGAATGTTAACCAATTGGGGGCACAAAAAGCGCAGCGAGCCTTTAGAGATTTACGCTCCATCCGGACTTCAAACGTTTATTGAAACTGCCTTGCAGGTATGCGGTGTA
The DNA here is from genome assembly GCA_016787545.1 of Saprospiraceae bacterium. Taxonomy (GTDB): domain Bacteria; phylum Bacteroidota; class Bacteroidia; order Chitinophagales; family Saprospiraceae; genus M3007. The sequence continues at coordinate 63 of JAEUUS010000437.1, read as the reverse complement.
AAATTGTCGTATCCCATAACATTCATTGAGGTAGATGCCTCTACACCAGCGAAGGTTTTTGAA
>JAEUUS010000381.1 GCA_016787545.1 Saprospiraceae bacterium | reverse complement strand
ATGGACCGCGAAACACCGATTAGTCGTTCATTGTCCCACGCCGTAACCACAAGGTTTGAATGATCATACATCGTTTGTATCCGAGCCGAATCATGGGTGGGTCGGGGGAGCCCGGCCATGTCATACAGATCAATGATTTGATCGGCAGCAGGCTTTATATCAAAACTGAATTGGATGTTTATTTCCATTGCATAAATGTTTGGTTGCAGCATCAGGTATAGTGTTCAAACGCCTCCTGGCGGGAGAAAGTTAGCCTATCAGGGAATCACAAAAGCTGTTTTTACCAGGGTCACTATCTCGCCCTCTTCCGGAATAAAAAGGGTCATGTTGGTCTCCGTCAGCAGCAGAATCTGTATGTCCATTCTTTCAGTCCAGCCGCCCGACTGGCTGGAAGGAGGCAACACGCCGGGCGGGTAAACATCCATGCTCATAGTGGCCTGACTGAATACATAATGGCGCGATTCCGGAAAGGAAACCTGACCGCTTGTGGCGTCTTTGTTGTACAGGGCAAGGGTGCTGTCTGGAAAAAACACGGCAAAAAACGGGGTTTGAATGGCATCCGTTATCCGTTTTACCTCCTGGATACTATCGCGTTCTTCCCAGCGCTGAAATTCACGCGAACGCCTCCGGCTGTATTCATCTGCATAATCGTAATCAAACCCGTACCAGGTTTTGGCCCGTGTTTTCTGTACATGTCGGTACACCGCCAAAGCCTGGGGCGCTGCGGGTTGTTTTTTATCCACCTGCAAACCCTGTTCGGCATATTGCAGTACTTCCCAACGCCCAATCAGCGGGTTGGGTTTGGGACTGTTCTGGGCAAAAGAGAAGGCATACATGCTGCAGAACAGACCTAAAAAGAGCTGATGTTTGTACATAGTTGGTGTGGATGTTAGATTTGGTAAGTACTGTGCAATGTATGGTTTATTCGATCCATAAGCAATTCAATAAGTTCTTCATCCATAAATTCATAATCATCAGGAATATGTAAGACTTCAATGTCCGGCAATTCCATATGCCTGTAAAGATCCCAAATCCTGGCTCTTTGTGATGTTTCCATGACAAAAACCAGATTTGCCCAGCTCAAATCGTTTTCAGTAATTTTTCTATCGCTTTTAGGACTCACACCTGCCGATCGAATGTTAAAGCGATCATCATTTTTGAAAATATATTCAGCTGTCCGACTTCGTTTTTTGTTTCGTCCGCAGACGACAAGGATATTGGGCTTATGCATTAGTGTTGATGAGTTTTACTTTTCGTTAGTGGGCGTCATAGCCGTCGTTTTTACTGACGGGGTGACTGCCAGTCACCCCGTCAGTAAAAACTGCCAGTCATCCCAACAACCTCACCCCTTCCAGATTCGCTTCATTGTTTTTCAGGAAAGCATAGGTGATGCTATCCACACTGCAGTTCACAAACCGTACTTTTTTGAACCTATCGTTGTACTTGAAAAACGTATTCCGGATGGTCGCGTTTTCAAAGGTTACACCATAAAACGAACAATGTTCAAAATGGCAGTCATCAAACGTTCCGCTGAAAACAATCTGGCTAAGGTTTGTTCTGGTAAATTTCGTGAATTTCCAGACGACTTCATGAAGTATATTTTGCTCAAAATTGACCTCCTGGAACTCAGTGCCAGAAAAATCTGCCTCAGAAAAATCACACTTTTCAATATTGTCTTTAACCAGCGCAGCATCAATGAAAGAGCACTGATTGAACTGGTTGTGCAACAGATTCGACGATTGTATTTTGCTGTTTCTCAGATCGGAAGCCGTAAAATCGCAGCGTTCAATGTTGTTTTTCCCGAGTATTAACCCTGACAAATCTGAATGTCGGAATTGACAGTTTTTCATGTTGGAAGAGCTGAACTTTTCCTTCAGGTTTTTAAGCCCTGAAAAATCGGCATCTGCCCAGTTGCCCTCCGACATATCCCAATGCCAGTCGAACCGCTTTTTAGGCGTTTCTGTTGTTTCTGAAAACACCGGCGCAGGTGTATCAGACGGGAACCGATCGGAGAAATAATTCAGGTCTACCCCCAGAATTTCGGCCAGATGATGCAAGGTGGAGATGTCGGGCATAGACTCACCGCGTTCCCATTTACCTACGGCTTGCGGACTGATGGAAACCTGCCTGGCGAGGTCGGCTTGCGAGAGATTGCGTTTCTTTCTTGCTTCGGCAATTTTTTGGCCGATTGTTTTTGCGTTAAGCATCTTGTAAAGTTGTTTTTTGATGCCACAAAGGTATTGGCTCCCCTGGTTGCGGGTCTTTTTTGCGCCGCTACCATTGGTTGCTTTTGCGCTACTTATGGTTGTTTGGCAGCAACTATTTGGGGTAAAGATGCCTGTCAACTGTCGGTGTTTAGCCAATGCTCATTTCTATCCTCAAAAAGCATGCAACAAACCAACCTTTAAGCAGAAATACCACATCTTTGAACACGATAACCAACACGTTCAAACGCTTAAACTACCCAACCTATGCGAACATTATTATCCTTTTTGCTTTCCTGTTTCCTGACTACCCTCCATGCACAGTCGCCTCAATTTATCCACTACACGCCCGGACGCCAGATCAATGATATGGCTAAGGATGGTGATTTTTTGTGGCTGGCCACCAATGGCGGGGTGGTGCAAATCAATACGCTCGATGGTGAGACGAACTTTTACAATAGAAGTAATTCCGGGCTGCCAATCAACGAAATTACTTCCATAGCGATTGCTCCTGATGGTTCCCGTTGGCTGGGTACGCGCATTGGATTATTGCACTGGCAGGGAAATTCCTTTACGGTGCTGAACCCAACAAGCTCCGGCGGTACTCCGGTACAATTGTGGATTCAAAAAGTCAGGATAGATGGCGCTGGTCATGCCTGGGTGTCTTTTCCCGGGCATAATGCCAACTTGGCGCGATTTGACGGGCAAAACTGGCAAATTATTGATGAAGAGGCTCTTTTTAATGGATATTCAGATTTTAATATACACCCGCAGGCGCCAGGAATCTGGGTGTTGAACGGTGAAGAAAAATTGTTTTACCGGTATGATGGCTCCACGCTCAACACGCATTCGCTACCTGATAATGTGGATGTTGATGATTGGCTGGTGGATGCACAGGGAGAAGTCTGGTTTTTGTCCGGCGACCAATTAGGTGTCCCACAGGGAGACAATTGGGCAGTGGAGGAGATGGACCTTTGGCCTGATGGACTGACAATGAGCGACGATGGTATCTTATGGGTTGCTTCCGATTTTGACGGAATTTATAAAAGACTGCCTGATGGGTCGTGGCAAACAGGTTATGGTAGCTATCTGCCGTTTTATACTTCTAATATGCAAATGGAAGTAAGTCCTTCCGGCGCATTGTGGTGTGGTACACAAGAGAAGGGGTTATATCGTTTAGCCAATGGTGTATTGGAAAAAAGGCCTTCTGCGGTGGCTGATATTCCGGAGGGCGGCGTAGCACAGCTGGAAGTAACCGGCACCCAAACGGTTTGGGCAACATTTGAAGATCAGTTTCACATCGAATGGATGAATGGCAAATATCTTTCCAGGTTCCAGGACCAGCAATGGGAACCTCAGTATGAAATAAGTCCCAATCAACCTTTCTGGAAGTGTAAAAGCCTGGCAAAGGATGGATTGGGTCGCTTGTGGATGGTACATTTTGAAGAAATTTACAGGTATAACGGAGCCTGGGAGCAAATTCCCCTTCCTGTTGACTTTACTTTTGGCCAGGTATATTCTGTGGCCGCAGAGCCTAACACCAACCATGTATGGATTGGCGGTTATGGTAAAATAGCACGCTACAATGACTCCGGTTTTCAGGTATTTGACGCTCCTGCACCCGACTTTATGGTACAAGAGCTTTGTATTGACCATCAAGGAAATGTATGGATGCCCTCGGCCGGGGTGAGCGATATTGTGTATCGTTTTGATGGGCAATCCTGGACTTTGTACACGAATCTTGAAATGGGTTTGTCGGAATTTGCGCAGTCTGTTCGGGAGGTGAAAGTTGCACCAAATGGCGATGTTTGGGTATTAACGCCGTATGAATTTACCCGGTATGATGGCACAAACTGGGAAAAATTTCCATTGGAATCCTACCAGTTTGGCGAATTCAGCACCATGACTTTTGACGGCACAGAAAAAATCTGGATTGGCACCTATCAAAATTTGTGCTTTAGCGCGGACGCCAACTTGCAATTGATCAAAATTGAGAACGAATCTATTCACTTCTATCCCTATAAATCTACTCCGCTGCCTTACCCGAACATTACGGCTCTGGCAGTAGATGCCCACCACAATGTCTGGATTGGATGTGAAAAGGGCGGTATTGCTGTATTTAATGAAAATGGTGTAATGCTAAGTGCCGGTGAAGCCATAGATGACCAAGCACAGCAACGGATGCCGGCCACCGTTTTCCCCAATCCGGCCGACATACAAACTACGCTGGAGTATACACTTCCGTCAGCCTCAGAAGTGATGCTTGAAATTCGAGATGCTGCAGGCCGACTGCTGCTGCGCCAATCTGGAGGCGTACAACAGGCTGGTGTACAGCGTTGGCGACTTCCCCTGCAACATTTGCCCAACGGCCCGCTGTATTGGCGACTCATGAGCAGCGATGCGCTTGCCACAGGTTGGTTGCTGAAGCAGAGGTAACAGACGTCCTGCGAAAGTGGTTTGGGGCGGGTTTACGGCACTAAACCACTTTCGCAGGATGTCTAATTGGTGGATGGTCAATGCTGTTTGTAACCAGGTGGTGGTGGTGGCGGCGGTGGTATATCTTTGGCGGCTTCTTTTTGACGTTTGGCCAGCGATTTCCTTTCCGCGGCCAGTGTTTTTTTCGACATTTTTTCAAACTTCGCCACCAATGCATGGGGCTGCCCAACCGGATAGTACAAATCTATGTAGAAGTAATCGCCAGTGGCGTTATAATACCTGCAACGATAGGTGTTGTATGCTTCTTCCGGGTAAACAATCACCAGAGAAAGTTTTGTTGAATTAAGGCATGTTACCAGTTCCTGGTGGTATGAAAAAAGCAACTTTTTGGGGTTTTTAAAGGTGGCCAAACAGGATGGCGAGATGAAGTTCAGGGCACTGTCTATTTGCCCGGTTTCTAAAAAATGCAGGAATTTTTCTGTGGTGTGTCGCTGCCCGTTTTTCACAGGCTTGTTATGGTAGTCAACAGGCAGGTTTTGGGTATAGGCTGATATTGCAACACATGCCATCAGAATGGCTAAAAAAAGACGTTTTTGCATGTTAGACTTGTTTTAATGGGTTACTTTTTGCGCAAGGTTGCATACTTTTTTTATATTGCGTCATCCAGAGTACTCTGGATACCTGATTGTCTGCATCGCTACCAATCTATGGAATGCCGGCAATGGTTACACATAGTAGAATCTACAATCTCGGCACTCCCTGTATCTAAGCAGAAACAACTTACATCTTCCCGATGAAAAACCGCTTTCTGCTCCTGTTCGTACTGCCACTTTTTCACACCGCTCAGGCCACTGTTTGCAGTTGGAGCGGCCCCGCCATGGGCAATTGGTCTGAACCCGCTAACTGGTCTTGCGGCCTGGTGCCCGGCGCGAATGATACCGTTCAATTGACTGGGCACTCGGTTATGCTGAACGATTCAGTAGCAATTCAAGCCCTTATTTTAGCGCAGAATTGTACCATTGCCGGAACCGGAACCCTGGTTATTTTGGGTAAAATGGAAGCGAAAAATGGCGGAAACCACACTTTTTTGACCCAGATTATGGTCCAGGGCCAGCTGGAAACCAATATGGCCACTCTGAATTTTAATGCCCGCCCTTTTGTGCTTTCCGGAACAGCCCACTTTACCAAAGGCATATTCTGGATGAAAGATGGCGGCGTTTTCGACATTGCGTCAACCGGAGTGGCTACGTTTCAGGATCAGACCAATTTTTACTCGTTTACGTCCTATTTCGGGTTTGTGGTTCGAGGCACGATGATCAAAACTGGCGCATCTAACATGGATTTTGAGTCGCTGTACTTGTTTAAAAAAGCAAACATCCACATACAAAGCGGCTATCTGGTTAATTATTACGCGCAATCGCCCGTTAATTGTGTCATAGATAGTTCTACGGTGAATATTGCGGCAGGCGCTTTTTTGCGGGTGGAGCGGAGTTTAGACATCAGCAACAGCACCTTAACAGGCGCCGGAAAGATCTGGATCGGCATCGGGAATTTACGCTTTCTCCATCCCAATAACATACTCGCCGAAGTGGAGCAAAGAGGCGGCGGATGCTCTGGCGTCAATGGTGTAGACACGCTGGCCAACTATACCCTTTTGGGTGGAATGATCAGTAACGGGCTACAGATTGGTGGCCAATTGAACTGGGTAAAAGGCAACACCGGCAACCTTTTAGTAGAGGGATTTACCACCATTTCCGATACCACGATAACGAGCGTTAACCAAAAAAACATTGCCGGAACCCTTAGCGTACAGGGTGGCGGAAAATACACGGGCAACGATCAGGTGTCTGGCACAATCAGGATACCCGCCGGCGCTGTTTTTAGTCTGGACGCCAACCCGGCTGCCAATGTCAAGGCCGATTTTCAAATTTTTGGCACGCTTCAAAAGTTAAATACCGGCTCGGCTGCGATTGGTTTTGTGGTCAACAACGGCAGGATTGAAGGCACAGGCACGCTGGAAGGCATGTTTTTCGGACCGGGAACGGTGGCGCCCGGACTTGCATCTGCAGCAGGAACGCTTACGATGTCTGGGCCGAATCTTTTTCTGCAAGCAGATAGCAAGGTAGAAATTCAGGTAGCGTCCACCGGCGCTGTAGATCTGCTCAACCTGACCGGCGCCTGCAAACTGGCCGGAATTTTGACCCTTCTGGAATCCGGCAATGCTCTGGCAGGCGATTACGTGGTGGTCCAGGCTACCGGCGGCCTTACCGGGAGTTTTGCTGCTGCCAATCTGCCGCCCGGCTGGGAGCTTGTGCAAAATCCGCTCAACATCACCCTGCGCAAATTGCCCACGCCGCCCAATGCACAGTTCACGGTGCAAACGCCTTCACCGTGTGCCGGAGCGCAGGTCCAGTTTGTGGATGCCTCCACTGGCGATGCCTTAAGCTATGCATGGGATTTTCCGGGGGGCAGCCCGGCTACTTCCACCGAGCAAAACCCGTTGGTGACGTATGCGCAGGCAGGACAATTTACCGCTACCCTCACCCTGAGCAATGCCCTTGGAACCAGCACTTTTTCCCAGGAATTTACGGTGTATTCCACGGATTATACGGTGCAACAAACCGATATCAGTTTGATAGTCAATGCAATAGACGCCACTTTTCAGTGGCTGGATTGTTCGGATTTTAGTCCGGTGCAGGGCGCTACGGAAGCAGTGTTTACACCTGTTTCTTCAGGTAGTTATGCGGTACAGGTGACCCAGAATGGGTGTGCCGACATATCGGATTGTTATACCTGGGTACAGACTGGTACCGAAACCTTTTCTGCTGTGCAGCCACACATACAGGTGAGTCCTAATCCGGGCACGGGACTTGTGCAGCTTCGCTGGAGTTCGGCGGCTGATGCTCCGGATGCGGTATCTGTGTTTGACCTGCGCGGAACGCTGCTTGTTCGGCGGGCAGGTCTGCAATGGGAGCAGCAGGTTGCGGCACTGGATCTTCGCTACCTGGGCGCTGGAGCGTATTTTTTGGTTTTGGAAAGGGCCGGGCGCTGGGCAGGGGGCGTGTGGGTGTTGGTGGAGTGAGGGACAAATACAACCAGGCTGCAAACCTTTTTTGACTGACTTTTTCAGGCAATATTGCTCGTTTTTACTTGAAAAAGCATAGTTATCCAGAACTCAAAAACTGCTGCTCCAACTCCGTCAGTATTTGCCTGAGGCATATCTTAGGTATTGGCTGGATTTGCAAAAAAATATAACTTGCAACGAAATTTTAAAAATAGGTAAACATGCGGTACAATTATTTTTTTTTGATATTTAGCTGGTTAATCATTAATCCAAATGAATTATGTAGCCAAGAAATAATAAACCTGACACCTTCCCTTGAGCGTAGTTTTGGTAGCAGGGAACATACCAGCAGAGATGAATTACTTCATGTAGTTCAGGACTCCTCAGGCAACTTGCTTTTGTCAGGATTTGTAGAAGGAGATAGTTTTTTCGCGGATGTTTCCATTCAGAAAATAACCCCTGATGGTACTTTATTGTGGGATTATAGATTGGATAGCCACAATAAAAATGATTATGATTATCCCATCAGGATGTGCACAGATGCTATTGGTAACTGCTATGTTTTGGGGTTATCCACCGGTTTGAGCACTTTTTTTGACCCCCAATTCAGCAATGGCTTCCTATTCAAATTATCCACAGATGGGCAGTTGATTTGGCGTGTAGACTTTGATACCCTTAGTTTGTTTCCGCACCATGATTCAGGTCTTCAATGCAATGGTTATTTGAACAGCTCAGGAAATTTTATAGTTTCATATACTACTTACAGGCAAGCAGGAAATGATCCAACCTATTTCGTTACATTTTCTCCATCAGGTAACATATTGCAGCATAAAATTAAATATAACCTTAACCAGGTTTATGGCTTGGATGGCCAGGCAATTGATTCAACAGGGAATTTTATTTTTATAAAATTTGATGATAATAGCTATCCTAAGCATTATTTGAGAAAAATAAACCCAAATAGCGGCGCCGAGTCAATTAATCAGTTTTCTCTGGATAACCTTTCCACAGTTGATTCATCTAAATATTTATACCTGAATCTGGTAGATATTTGGATAGATGAATACAATAATGTATACACAGGAAACAACCTGACAACAGGAGGATTGTCTCCAACTTTTTTTGTTGGAAAAATTGAATCAAATGGGGAAATGAAATACATTTTTCATCCCAAGGATTCTACTCAACCACAAATGAATACAATTATTCCATGGAGAGGATACGCCTATATAACCGGGAGTTATATTCCCAAAAATCATCAAAAAAGAGCGGCTTTTATCTGGAAAATTAATGAAATAGGGCAAATTGAAAAAGAAATACATGTTAAATCACAAGAAAACCATACTCCAAGGTTCCTAAAATTTATCAACAATCAAGCATATTGGGTCGTTGAAGACATTGAGTCGAATAAATTTAAGTTTATTTGCTTGGATGGAATTAACCTTTCGGCTGAATGGTCATATGATTTACATGTTGACCCTTCCTATATTTTTACAGGAACTGAAGTGATCATTAACACGGCGGGTGAATTTTCTATTGCTGGAACTATGAGTAAAGAAAAACAGCAAGGGTCTTCGTATCTTTCTGATAATGAATACTATATAGAAACATTTGCCCCTGCTTCCAATACCCTTGTTTCCCAATATGTTTTTTCAGAAAAGGGCACAACTCACATAGAATCAGATGGGTTTTCTGTTGACCCGTTTGGTAATTATTATATTAGATCAACTGAAGTTGTTGGACCGGAGTATTTTTTAATTCAATATTCTCCAAGAAATTATTACTATTATAAATACTCTAAAGATGGTGACCTGCTTTGGAGTACTTTGAGTCCTCACCAGGCCTACTATCATTATAGTATTGAACCTTTTTATTTTGATTATGTAGGTAATGCATATACTACTGCTTATGGAATAGAGGGCGACTACCTTTTGTTAAAAATCAATGAAGTTGGTCAAATTGTTGATTCGTTGAAAACCCCTTATTTTTTAAAATTGTTGATTGATAAACAAAACAGATTGCACCTAACATCGGCTTTTCCCAGCGATGGAACATATGATATAAAAGTGTATGATAATAACTTTCAATTGATAAAACAGGGGCCGATAGGGTATATTCCTGTAGAAATGTTTCAATTGCCGTTTAGCGATGATGTGTACTATTATGTACAAAATGCCGCTGACTGGAATGAGACAAGTTGTTCTATGGCATTGTTTAAAGAAAATAACCTAATATGGGAAAAGACTTTTAATTTTAATGACCCAATTTATCAAAGGTTTAATAATGAAAGTGATGTAAACCCCAATACGGGAGAATTGCTAGTTTCATCACTTTGGAGGGGTGTTACTAACGAGTATGAATTCCTAATTCATACGTTTCCGTTAAATGGAGAACATAATGCAAAAAAAGTTCAAACAACGGATAACCAATTCCCCAAATTTGAAGGAAGAACAGATGATGGCAATATCTACCTGAATTATGATAACAAAATTGAGCTTTACGATCCGAACCTGAACTTACTTTCATCAACCACGGTTGGCACAACGCCTTCAGGTGGATATTTTTTTGATCGAAACAACCACATATTTAGAGCCACAGATGATAGTGTATCTGTTTACTCCAATAACCTACAAACGGTTACGAGGCTTGTTCACCATTCCTTTACCACTGATCCTGCAAAAATTTCATTCACCCCCAGTGGAAAACTTGCCACTTGTGAAACATTTGGCGACAATTTAGGCGGAGGATATGCCTATGGATGGAGGTGGATTAGAGGGAATTTGCAAGATTTTGATCTTTCCGGAATTTTAACCTCAGGTTCTTCAGAAAGTTATTGGACTACGCAAGCTAAAACATGGCCAAATCCTGCCACCGAGGAGGTATATGTAGAGTCTATTCATTTACAAGAAAAAGACATCCGAATAAATTTGGTTGATCAACTTGGAAGAAACTACAACAATCTTAATTCCTTGTTTATCAACGATCATTTGTTGCGAGTGGACCTTACAAACATACCTGCTGGCGCTTATTGGATAAATATTACCTCTGCAAATCAAACAATCTCCTCAGGTGTAATTGTTGTTCCTAAATAAAATACACAATTTGTGACCTGGTTTTGCACACCGGTATTCCTTATCCAATTATGAATATCCGTGTGCAAAACAAGTATATGCAAAGTTAGAGGCGGTCGAAATTTAATGGTTTCACGTTCTGACTCAACTACCTAACGCCCCACTATTACCCTTCGAACAATGCCTTCCTGACCTTCCAGGCTAACAACTACCGCATACATGCCCGCAGGCCACTGTTCACAATTGATTGACTCCAGCATCTGTGAGCCCTGAAAATCAGTAACGAACATTACCGTCCCTAAAACATCCAAAATGCTTACGCTGCCTTTAACAGCCTGCCCGAAGCTGGCCAGCAACGTGAATTGATCATACGCCGGATTGGGAATAATTTGAAGACTCAAAAGGCGGTTGTCAGGGTCATTTATCGCTACAAACGAGGTTACCTCAACAGTCTGCACGTTGCTGCAGCCGTTGGCATCTGTGAGTGTCAGCAAGTAGATGCCCGGCGTCAGATTGGTAGCTGTTGCGCCCGTTTGGATTGGTTGAGTACTCCATTGATAGGAAAAAGGCTGCAACCCGGTGAGCGGATCGGCAGTGGCTGTTCCATTGGCATTGCCATTGGAAGCGGGAGTAGTGCTCATCTCCGCAGTAGGCAAATCCTGCACCACTATACGAATAGAATCTGAGGCAAAACAATCCGCATTACTGCCAGTGGCAGTCAATAAAATCGTTTCTCCCGGCGATGTGAAAATGACAGGACAAGACGCGCAGGAAACTAAATTTTCGGGCGACCAGCTTACCATGTCAAAACCATTTACGCCCAATTGAACCGTATCACCTGCACAGATCACAAGATCAGGGCCAAGATCCAGCTGACCTTGTGGAGAAATACGCACTTCAAGGGTGTCTGATTGCTTGAATCCGCACACATCCCAGACTTGTACAGAATAAAGACCTGGCCCGGCGGCTGTGTATGTCTGTTCCACAGAGCCATCGTTCCATTGATAGGCGTCAAAACCCGCTCCGGCGTTCAGGGTTACCGCATTGGCACTGCAGGTACTGATGTCTGGACCCAAATAGAGGTTGGGTTGATTCCATTGCAATAAGCCCTGGATCATATTGTCGCTGTATTGACATTCCAGCACCCGGATTGGTGTGAACCCGCTGGCCAGGTTAAAAGGCCTTGGAATGCTGCCATCATCATTTAAAACGGCATAAAACTGAGCGCCATTAATTGCGGGAATCACAAAGGTCTGTTCGCTGCAATGGCCTGGCGCAGTGTTCATTTGCACATGTTGTAAATTACCCCAAGGTGTGGCATTTGTTAAAGTTGGATTGGCTGTATAAAACTGAATCGGGATGCTATCCGGTAAATTTCGCAGGCCGGTATTGCATACGCGCAGGCGTATCATCAGGTTTTCATTGAAACATCCAATGCTGTCAACGCTTACACTGGCATTTGCAGCTGTGATGATTGCTTCAAAATTGCTGTTGAAACTGGGTAATTGCCCCAGAAAACGATTCAATGGTCTTTGCCCTCCGCCAAAAACCTGAGCGGTTTGTTGTTGTACAGGTATGCTCAGATCGTCTTTTACCTGAGCGCCATTGTAGCCATATTGATTCCACACAGCCCTTGACCCCGTCCAGCTACCGGGCGCATCCACTTTCAGTACGCGCAAACGGCCGCGCAAACTACCGGTTGAATCCGGCCCTCCGGCATCAAAACTGGTAAAGGTAATTTCCGGCTCGCCGTCGCCATCGCAATCAGCCACCACCGGGTATTGATCTGCGGTGGCACATGGGGCATCCATAGAGAACCAGTTCCGGGCAGCATCCACAGTGGCCGGGAAAGGCAAACCGCCGCCATACAAAATACGCAAATGAGTGCGGTCGCGGTACACCAGTTCAGCATACCCATCAGCATTGAAATCAAAGGAGGTTGCGGCCGTAAACCCGAGCGAATCTGTGGTAGGTATGCTCCACCAGTACGGCGCATTGGGGTTTGTATTGGCTATGTTCAGATTGAAGCAGGTTAGGCGATTTGAACTGGCGGCTATTATTTCCGGATAATCTGCATTGTAACCCATAGACCGGTCGTCGAAAACGTTGGCAATGCAAGGCATGCCGCCGCTCAGTGGCGTATCCTCCGGGTATGGGAACCATTTTACCAGTCCATTGCGATTCCAGGTATAAACGCCGTAACTGGAATTGCGTTTTCCGGCCACCACAAGCTCCGGTGTGTTGTCGAGGTTGATATCTGCCGTAGCAGTATATCCATCACTCCAAAGGGTGCTGCCGGGATCAAGCACGTTCAAATCCTTTCTGATGGTGATGCCCTTCGGATCGCCGTCCCAAAAAGTCAGATCCACGGAGTACATAACCGGCCCGGCGCCAAGTTCAGGGCCATCGCAATCAGGGTCGCCGCCGCATTGGTTTTTGCTGAGCAACTCTGCCGCAACCGAGCTGGAGGCATTATAGGCAAAGTTATTAAAGGCCAAACGCCCGGCAGGTTTAGTGGTGTCGGATTTAGAGATAACATTATAACCCAGATTGCCGGAATTCTGGTTGTTGTACAATTCTAAAAACATGTTGCCGGCATATACATCTGCTACTCCATTGTTATCAAAATCTGCAAAGGCCGGCCGTAAATTGGCTCTATGCCCGTTTTCAAGTGTACTGAGATGATTCTGATAACTTAAGGGTACGCTTGCTTGTGGTTGGTAATTTCGAAAGGCAAAAAGAGTTGTTGCGGTTTTAATAATCACGTCTGGTTTACCATCATTGAAAATATCAGCAACGGCAGCATGAGAGGCTGGCTCTTCATAATCACCAAGCCACCAATAGGCTGCATCAGGCTGACTTCGATTGGCGCCTGCACCGTTGAATATCAGCAGCTTTTTAGAATTATCGGCCAAATACCCTTTGATAATGATTTCCGGGATGGTATCTGTATCGGGATTCAGGTTGGCAACTATTGGTATACTCAGCACATTTACGTCTTTATTCCCGGATTCCCAGGCTACATGTGCACGGATTCCGGAGGGCGGCGGCACTATACAGTTTTGATTGGCGTAACAATTGCATTGAGGATCGTAACAATCTATAAACCCGTCGCCGTCGTCGTCTATACCATTATCGCAGTTTTCAGCACAAATGGGATATTGCGGGCATTCCACATAGGGGTGAAGCGTAAAGGCAACGGGCGCCAGACTATCAATTGGAGGAATGGTTGTAGTGTCTGCCAATGCAGGAACAAGGCTTATGTCCACCAGGTTTTCATTGATGGCATAGGGCTGTTTTTGAACAGTAATTGGTCGTTGAACACAATTGCCGGCAAAACCATCCGGGGTGGTTTTCATAAGGTAGAAAAAATCACCATTGCGCACTTTTAAAGGAATGATCGTTTGCTGCTGATATTCCACCGCATCCCTGGCCAGCGGCTCACTTCCCCAACCATTAGGGCTGTCGAATCCGGAAATTGCGAACGACCACTTTACCGCCCCGTCGTTATCGAGCTTTACAACAGCTTGATTATCTGCACCATTACCATTTGTAATGCTGCCCTTTGCACAACTGAAAATAAATCCGTTGTCGGGTGTTTTTTTAAAAAACATCGCATTATCAAAAGAAGGGCTATTGGAGTTTGTGCTATACCTGTTTGTCCATAATAGCACCCCATCATCACTCCATTTGGCGATACAAATGAATCCGGAATAGGTAAGAAAACAGCAACTAAAACCGCCATCAGGTTCCGGAATTATTTGATAACTATGGAAAAATTGAATGGCATTTGTCGAACTTATTTCCTTAGACCACAATATCTGGCCGGTTTCATCAATCCGGCTCACAATTGATTGTTGAGTCTGACTTTTTCTATATAAAGAATAAAAGCCGCCTCCTGTTCTGGGGCAAAGGCTCTGTAAGAAAAAAAATTGAGCCGTATCGTTGCGCTCCCATACGATTTCCCCCTCTGGATTGAAAAGTTGATAACGGTTTTTACCACTTAGTTCATCCGTACTTCCGGTAAGGCAGCTCCCATCCTGCTGAACCGCCATTTGGGGAGTGTTTACATAATGAGAAAGGTTTTGAATCCACAACACCGTTCCGTTGCTGTCTACTTTTGCAAGAAACCTGTTGAGCTGATTCTTTCCGTAAACGATGGCGGAATAATCTGGCAATATGCTTATTTTATGAACAAAGTTCTCTATAAATTGATATTCAAAGCCGATTTGTTTAGCCCATAACACATCACCTTTCCTGTTCAGACGCATCAGCATGGGATTTCCACATTGATGTCCCCCCATAAGTAAATCACCATTTGGATAGGCCTCTACTGTATAGATATCCATCGTGCAATTATTCCACCGGTAGCTCAGCTGGGGTGGTGCTGAAGGCGCACAATAAATCTGGACGGGTACGGTGCGCAAGAGGGTAAGGCTGCAATAGGCATTGGAAGCGGTAACCTGTACCGTGTAGGCGCCTGCTTGCGGAAATATGGTGCTCAAATCAGGGCCAACTCCGGCAAAAACACCGTTTATCGTCCACTCAAATTGATCGGCACGCGCTATTGAAGCATGAAGCTGCATGGTTTCGCCAGGGATGCCGGTTTCTGCAGACAATTCTATTTGGCCACTTAAATTGCAGGTTGCCTGAACATACAGATCGACAGTTGATATACAATTAGGCGTGGCGCCAGTGGCCACCAGTTTGATGTGGTAAAAGCCCACCTGATCTGGTATAAAGGTGAAATTTACTGTTTGTGCGGTGGCTATGCCATTCACATACCATGTGTATTGCTCTGCATTTTGGCTGAGGTTTTGCAAAAAGAGCGTGTCGGCTACCAGCATACTGACTTGACCGGCTGGCTCCATAGCAGCGATAGTACCTGAAAGACAGGCTTCCAGGCATGCAGGACTATCCGTCAGTTTCACGCGGCTGGCCATGGCCACGTTGCGCATCCTTTCTGCTTGACCCTCTGTGAACCTGTTTAAACAATAATGGGGAGAATAATCCAGAAAATTGTCGGTCATATCCAGCGTGTCTGTGCTGAAAGGATTGGGGGCGGGCGCATCCGCATCGGTATGACAAGAGTTGAAAGTACAAGCGGTAAAAGTGCCCTGATCGGGCGGCGTATCACAAACCCTGTCGCCCTGTGTGAGGCAATTGTCGTTTGCGCAGCCGCCTTCAAACGTGTGATAAAGCCCGAGATAATGCCCCATTTCGTGCGCAAGTATGCCGTTTGCGCCAGCACTTTCCGCGCCGGTGTAATTGTCAACCATGACAATGCCGTCTCGCTCACTGCCGACGGTAAATGGAAGCGTGGCATATCCCAGGAGTGGGGTTCCGTCGGGAGGCGCAGCGGAAAGGATGCTGTTCACCACCCAAATATTGACGTAGTGGAGTGGATCCCAACGAACCAGGTTTTTGAGCAAAATATCGTCCGGATTTACCAGGATATTGGTGAGCGCCGATTCTGTTCGGGTAATGCCGGTAGTAGGCGCTCCATTTGGGTCGCGTTGGGCCAGACAAAACTGGATGCGTACGTTAGCGCCAGGCCCGTTTTCTGCGTATTCGCCCGAGTGCGCAAAGGCTTTATTCAGATACTCAAGAGCCCGATGAATCCGGTCGTCGGAGATATTTTCAGGCCCGTTTTGATGAATAATGTGAAAAACAACGGGTAAAACAATGGTTTCATCCGTGTCCGGGTTTGACAGGCGTTCTTGTGAAAGCTGACGTTCCAACAGCATTTCATCCATTTGGCGCTTGGCCAAAGCTATTTCGGGGTTAGCCTGAAGGATGGTCTGATAAAGATAATCACTGCCACAGGGTTGGTCGTCCGGGGCATTTTGGCTGAGTAAAAAATGAGGAAAGGCAAAGAAAAAAGAGACTGATAAAAAATGGTAAAAGAGACGCATAATGATACTGTAGATAAAGGATGAATACTTTACAAAAACAAAGATGCATCATTTGCCCCACACGGCCATTCCGTTTCAGGGGTTATGCAAGAAAGCTGTCATTAATACATCGAGAGGAAAATCCAGGCTCAGCAGCACCCTGCTCTAACACAAGATGCACCCCGCCAAAAGACCATAAATTGAGTTTTCTACCAAAAAATTACCGACTTTTACCAGGCCATTCAACCGTCCCTAACGTATGTCACTAACCAGACAAGACAAGAGTACCCTTCGCGCCACCATTTTCCGCCATCTTGACGGAATCGCAACGGCCCCAACAGCTTATACCCTGCTGGAAAAAGGTGTTTTGCAACACCTGCTCGAACACGGCGAGGCTGATGTAACCGAACTGGCTGCCGCGTTCAAGGCCAACGAAGGCTACCTGAACGTGGCCCTCCGCATCCTCTGTTCACAGGGCTGGCTGGATGTGGAGGTAGACAATGTCCACAACAGGATTCGATACCGGACCAATGACAATAGTGCCACGGCGTTTGAACTTTGCCATTTGTACAAAGATGTGGTTGCGTTGCTGCGCCTTTCGGGGCAGTTTCATCGCCGAAAGTTTGAAAGAGCCCCATTTGTGGTGCTGGAAGGTATTTTTAACAAATACCGCGACAATTATGGCATGGCGCTTTCTGAAAATCCTGCCACACGGCTTATACAGGAGCAGGTGCTCAAACATATTGAAGGTATTGCCATTGGTCCCAGTATTGTAGCATTGGGTATGGGGGGCATGTTCCACAAATACTTCATGGAGGCTTCCTTTAAGCCGGAGGAGTTTCATGAAGACGTGGAAAGGTTTGGCAAAATCCTCGACTTCTTTTCTTTTCTCGGCTGGTTCGAAAAGAAGGGCCACACCTACCGTTTTACAGAAACAGGGCTGTTTTTTGCGCGCCGCGCCAGTGCCTACGGGGTAACGGTATCCTATATTCCCACGTTTAGAAACCTCGGCGAACTGATTTTTGGAAATCCTGAAATACTGTGGACTACCGCGCCCGGTATGCCTGAACAACATGTAGACCGCGAGATGAATGTGTGGGGAAGCGGCGGCGCTCATGCGGCTTATTTTAAAAAAATCGACGAGGTAATCATTGATTTGTTCAACCGCCCATTGGACGAACAGCCCAAGGGAATTGTGGATATGGGCTGTGGCAACGGCGCTTTTTTACAACACATTTTCGAAGTAATCACCCTGCGCACCCTTCGAGGCGAAATGCTGGAGGAATACCCGCTTTTCC
>JAEUUS010000334.1 GCA_016787545.1 Saprospiraceae bacterium | reverse complement strand
TCTACTAACGGCAACGGCGGAGGTGGTTCTGGTTCCGGCACATGTGCCGTACCTGCCCAACTTTCAGTAGTGGTAACAGGTGGTGTGGCTACTCTTTCCTGGAGTGCAGTTCCCGGTGCAACCCAGTATTACATAGAGGTGGAGGATGAGCAAAACCAACCCAGCAATTTCCACTTGGAACTGGCAGTACAAGACACTTTTTATGTTTTTAATACACTTCAAACGGGTGTTTTATACAAATTTAAGGTGCGTACGCATTGCTCCGGAAATCAAAGTGACTGGTCTGCATGGTTGTTCTTCAATGGAAATTCAAGCGGCGGTCCGTCTTCAGGCTCCGGCTCTTGTGACCGCCCAACGTTTTTGCAAATTACCAACCTGACGTTGAACTCAGCGCTGCTCACCTGGAACCCCGCCCCTGGAATTACCGCTTACACCCTCGAAATTGAAAAGGAGTCTCCCGGCGCACCATGGCAAACTACCCAAATTGTCAATACCAATAGCTATCAGGTAAATGGTTTGGAGCCCAACACCCGCTACAAGTACAAGGTGCGGTCTAACTGTCCTGGAGGTGGTCACAGCAATTGGACCAAGTGGAAGAAGTTCAAAACCCCCAACTCCTTTAACGGGACCGCCGGCGGCGCTGGTTTGACCAATAATAAGGAGGTGGAAGAGCGTGAACTTGTCACTAACAATACCTCTGCGATTGATATGGCCATGCGGCTGTTTCCAAATCCGTCTTCAACTGAAGCTACACTTACATTTGAAGCTGCACAGGACGGTGAAGCAACCATCCGGGTATTCGACATGGCGGGCATGTTGATCTGGAATCAGACTGTGCAGGCTATTTCAGGCAGTACCAATACACTGCAACTTTCTCCAGTACACTTTCATAATGGTTGCTATTTGGTTCAGGTACGCGCAGGCGCACAAACGCAACTCATGAAGTGGGTAGTAGCCCAATAATCCAGGAATCAGTAGAAACAGAAACCGATTACCGGGTTTGCCCTGGTGATGCTCAAGACCGTTTCATTTTTCTTTCAGGTAGTTTAGCAGGTCGGGTTTTTCCCGACCTGCTTTTGCATAGAATCAGTATCAGGGCAACCCTTATATTTATCCACCCGTTATACATTTTACAGGATGACAGATCAGACAATCGAGGCTTTATTGAAAGGTTGCAAAAAAGGCGACCGCAGAAGTCAGCAGGTAGTGTACGAACACTTCTATGCTACGGTTATGAACGTTTGCCTGCGGTATGCCTCTTCGCGGGAAGAGGCCAGAGAACTCACTAATGAGTCTTTTTTTAAGGCTTTTACCCATCTGGAACGCTTTAAAGAAGGTAGCAATTTTGGCGGCTGGCTTTATACTATTGCCAGAAGGACTGCTTTAGACCGGTACCGGGTAGCCATCCAGCAGCCAGAAAAGGTGTCGGAATCGGAATTGCCGCATTGGGGGGGCGCAGAACCTGAAAAACGAATTCTGGATCGGCTGGATATTGAAGAAAAACTGCGGCTGGTGCAAAAACTACCACCGGCGTACCGGGCCGTATTCAACCTTTATGTAGTGGAAGAATACACCCACGATGAAATTGCCGGAATACTTGACATTTCCGTGGGCGCCTCCAAATCGAATCTTTCAAAAGCCCGAACCAAACTTCGGGAACTGATGGAAAAAGAATTATATACGGGTATTTAACCTATTTGATCTATGGAACAGGATTTTGACAAAAATATGGATAGCTCATTCGCCGAAGATCTGAGAAAAGCGGGTCGGGATAGTAGGCCAATTCCCAGAGAATGGCTTCAATTAACTACCCAACTGGACGCCTATGACTATCAGAAAGGCCAGCGACGCCAAAAATGGATGTGGTTGCTTCTGGCGCTGTTGCTGCTTAGCAACCTCTGGACAGGCTTCCAGTTACACTACCTGAAGACAGATCTGACAAACCTCCAAAGCACTCCAACGCCTTCTGCGCCCGCCTACACCCGCGAGCGAGTGGTTATCCTGGATACTGTTTATCAAACGCTTGTGATTCAACGTAAGGAGTTTGTTGTGTCTGAAAATCAATTCCTATACAAAGCCAACTCAGCTGCTCAACCATCAGTCAATGCTATTTCTTACATCACCGAAAGAGAGCAATCAATCTCTGATAACGCTTCCGGCAACCCGCAAAACCAGGTTGATTCAACAATAAAAGCAACTACACCAGATACCACCTCATCAAGAATTTCCAGCACAATAACACCAACCAAACAGGAGGCCCGAAAAACGACAGAGCCTGACAGCCTTCAAAGCCCTGAACGCACTGTAACTGAAAACAAGGAAGTGCCCAAACGCCTCAAACCTCAGCGAAAAAAATGGGGTTACCGTATTGGATTGAGCGGCGGTGGTCTTCATGTGTTGAACAGTAAAGAGGATAAAACGCCGGGAGCATGGCTGCTCCAGGGCCAGGCAGAACTTTTGTGGGGAAGCCGCTGGTCTGTGGCCCCCTCGCTTACCTTTGTTAATCAAAGTTTGGAGCTGAATCATCCGGCCGATCCACGTTGGATGCTGCAATTACCACCGTCTCTTAACCCGGATTATGTGTTCCAGCACCTGGAGGGTAACATATCATACTGGATGCCAGGCATTCAGTTGAAGTACTATTTCCGACCAGAGAAAGCGCTATGCTGGTACTTGGGCAGTGGATATGCCGCCAGGATTTATGCAAGTAATGAATTGGATACCGAGTATTACGATCCGGTTTCTAACCTGGAAATAAAGGTAGAAGCTCATCAGCCTACTTCTTCCAGATTAGCCAATTTAAGCGGCCAGTTTGGCGCCGCATGGCGACCCAAACAATCCCGTTGGCAAGTTTTTCTGGATGGAAACGGCATTTTTGATCTGGGAAAAGGTCAAAGAACTTTCCCGCTTGGATACCTACAGGCTGGAATAAAATGGGGAACCCGCTGATGGGTTCCCCGAAATCCTACCGTCAAATCTCCATCCTATTTATTGAGGCATTCCTTTGTCTATCCAGGCCTTTACTTTGTTCAACTGGCAGGTGGATAGTTTAGCGCTGTTTTGCGGCATTGCGGAATACCCTGGCGTCCAAATGATGGAGTTGTAAAATTTGCCGCTTTCAACGCTGGCTTTTACCTCTGCATAATTGGTCAGTTTAATACCTGCACCAGGGTTGTTGGCGCCATGGCAGCCCTGGCACTTGTTGGCTACCAATGCCTGAACATAATTCGTGTAGGTTACATTACTGGTGTCGCATTGTCCGTAACCCTCATTACAGGCATTGTTCAAGGCGCCCTGTTCAATCCATTTTTTCAACAGATTCTTCTGCTCGGTTGTCAACGGAGCGGCTGGCAGCGGTGGCATCCGATCGTCCGGATCAGTATCAATGATGGCTTTGTATAGCTTGCTGTTGTTGGGGTTGAAGGGCGTTACTTTTTGTCTGATATGGGTATAATCTGTGGTAATAACCCCGTCTTCATGAGAAATAGGATCATGGCATCCCGACATGCCACAGTTGGAAACCAGCAAGGGAAGGATCTGATTTTCAAAATAAACGGTATCCGGATTGCAGGGAACTCCACTCGTATCCACCGGGTCGTCGGGTGGGGGAGGAACCACCGTAGTATCGCTCGGATCTACTGGAAGTATCGGTAATTGTCCAAGTTCATGCCTGCAAGAGGGCAGGAAAATACCCGAAGCAAGTGCACAAACGGCGAAGGCTAAAATGAGTTTTTGCATAAACCAGTTTTGAAAATTGGGATGATAATTTAAATGGTGAAAACCCTAGAAATATTAAAACCCAGTCGAATCCCTGCATCCGACCATTTATTATTGGTTCGAAGCAGAAACTGAGGCTCAGTTAACCCTATGGAATTGGTCAGAAATACCTGAAACACGTGCCCGCCTGTTTCGATATCCCAACCAATGCCCAGGGTGTCGTAATATTTAGTGCGCGTATACCCGGTAGCCCTCCAGCCATATTCCAGGGTAATAGCACTCCTTTTGGTAATCTTGAATCTGGTTGCACCGGTAAGTACAAAAGCGTCGTTCAGATCTGAAATACGTTCCACCTGATTCATGTGTACCAATGTTGGCGATATTTGAAGTGAAAACCTATCGCTGAATTTCCGCGCAATAATGACCTGATGTGCGTACGAGAGCCGGCTCCCCCAAAATTTGTATTTGTCAAAGCCATTCACTGCCTGGTCCGGGTCTTTCAACATTGTATAAAATGCTGCCGATAACAGCGTAACGCTCACCTGTTTCCAACCGCGTGTATGTTGCCGCAGTAAGCGGTATTTCAAAAAGCCATCAGCCATTTTTTCTACCGAGGTTCTGCCTATCCCGAATTGCAGCCTGCCGTCAAAACTGTACTCCAGACCCAGACGGATACTGGCGCCGCCGTCGAGACCATAGAAGTCGTACCAGCCGGCATTAAAAGGGCCAAAGCGGTGTGCAATCCGAAAATCAAGGGTTCGCCGTCCCGCCGTTTCATTGGTGTGAAAATTGATGAGTCGGGTTCCTTTAAAGGTAGCCATCACCGGACTGTTGTCGTCCAGTTCAATTTCTTTGAGCAAGTCTTCACCCTGAGCCCACATAGCAAGTGGCGCCAGCCAAAGCAAACTTATCCAAAACAGGTTTTTCATGTGTAAAATCAGTTAAAAAGCATCTTGGGGATCTAGTTGTCTGGAGAACCTGCCTGGATCCATTTGTTGATTTTGGCAATAGAGCAATCGCTTACCTGGGTTGGGCTGCCTTTTGGCATAAAGGAGGCATTCCCATCCCAGGTAATGGAGCTCAATAGTTTGCCGTTTGCAGCCGCAGCTTTTACACCTGCGTACTGCTCCAGAACAACCCCACCACCGGCGCCACCAGTGTTATGACAACTGTTGTTGGCGCCACAGGAGCCGCTTAAAATGGGTTTAATATCAGCCTGATAACTCATTATGGCTGTGGTGTCACAGGCATTGTCAAGCAATAATTCTGGGTGTAATTCCTGTACATTATCAAAATAACAACTACCCGGAAGGAATAGTATGGCTGGAATGCCTATGGCTAGCAGCCAATGAAAAATAGGTTTCATAAAAATGAAATCGAATATCAGGATGTTCAATTTTCTGTGGCGCCTTGAAGTATCCACACGTATATCATTCCGATTTGCTCGTCGCTAAGCGGATCGTTGGGTTTGGGTGGCATCACACCGCCGGAATACAGGCGAATGACTTTGTACAACTCGCTGTCGTGTGGTTTGTATGGCGTAACCAATTCCGAAAGCGATGAATGACCCAACAAATTGAATTTTTTAGTGCGTTCAGTGCCATGGCAGCCAGACTGCCCACAATTGGCGGCAATAATTGGCGCAATATCTTTTTCATAGCCAACCGTTGGCACCGGATTGTCTGGATCCACCTGAATGGAATAACAGGCGCTGGAAACAAAAACAAGCGAGAT
>JAEUUS010000333.1 GCA_016787545.1 Saprospiraceae bacterium | reverse complement strand
CCCCGATTAACGCAGGACTGCGTATAGACCTACTGATTGAGAACAAAGTCATCATTGAAATCAAATCTGCCGAAGTGATGCACCCAGTCTATCAAGCCCAAATAATCAGCTACCTTAAGCTCACCAATATGCATTTAGGGTTTCTGATCAACTTCAACGTTCCTCTCATCAAACAAGGAATAAAACGATACATAAATTACAAACCTTAAAAAACAAATCTTTGCGTCTTCGTGCCTTTGTGACTTCGTGCCAACACTTTCAACCTTAAAAGCAAATCTTTGCGTCTTCGTGCCTTTGTGACTTAGTGCCACCACTTTCAACCTTAAAAACAAATCTTTGCGTCTTCGTGCCTTTGTGACTTCGTGCCACCCATCAACCTTAAAAACAAATCTTTGCGTCTTCGTGACTTTGTGACTTCGTGCCACCTATCAACCTTAAAAACAAATCTTTGCGTCCTCGTGCCTTTGTGACTTCGTGCCACCACTTTCAACCTTAAAAACAAATCTTTGTGCCTTCGTGACTTTGTGACTTAGTGCCACCACTTTCAACCTTTTCTTTATGATTGCCAAAACAATCGCTGAACTACAATCTGAGGGCCGTACGCCTGAAATCATTTTTTGGGTGGGTTGTGCCGGTTCTTTTGATGCCCGCGCGCAGAAGGTAACACGCGCCTTGTGCGAAATTTTGAACCATGCCGGAGTGGAGTTTGCCATTCTGGGCAGTGAGGAACGCTGTTCAGGCGATCCGGCGCGTCGGGCGGGGAATGAATTTTTGTTCCAGATGACGGCAGCCATGAACATTGAAACGCTGAATATGTACGGCGTGAAAAAGATCGTTACGGCTTGTCCGCACTGCTTCAATACTTTGAAGAATGAATACCCTGAATTAGGCGGTAATTACGAGGTGCTGCACCACACGCAATTGCTCAACGAGTTGATTGCCAACGGCAAACTTAAACTTAAAGAGGGTGGCGATTTCAAAGGTAAACGTATTACCTATCACGACTCCTGCTATCTGGGCCGCGCCAACGATGTATACGAGGCGCCGCGCTCCCTGCTGGAAGCCCTGGATGTAGACCTGGTGGAAATGAAACGCGCCCGGAAAAACGGACTCTGCTGCGGCGCAGGTGGCGCCCAGATGTGGAAAGAAGACGAGCCGGGCGACAAACGCATCAATATTGAACGTGTTGAAGACGCCCTGGAAACCAACCCCGGCGCCGTGGTGGCCAACTGTCCGTTCTGTATCACCATGCTTCAGGACGGACTGAAAGCCAAGGAGAAAAATGAACAAATTCCGGTTTATGATATTTCAGAGATGATTTTGACGAGGTTGTGAATTCAAGGTCATTAATAAAGGTCATTTAGGGGTCATTTAGGTCATTTAGGGGTCGTTTGGCTACTTAAGCTCAGCGTGGGTTGTCATCCCGAGAATCGGGACCTACACAAGCCAGGCAATCCAGGTGCATCGGGCCAAGGTATTTCGGGAACCGGGCTTGTGTAGGCCCCGATTCTCGGGATGACAACCCACGACCCTTTAATGACCTACAAATGACCTAAATGCCCCTAAATGACCTAAATGACCCCTAAATGACCCCTAAATGACTCCTAAATGCCCCTAAATGCCCCCCAAATGACTCCTAAATGACCCCTAATGACAACAAAATGACGCTCAAAATGACCACTCCGACTCTTACTACCAATGATGCCTTTTCTCCGGATTCCCGGGTATGGGTGTATGTCTCAAGCCGTCCGCTTACTGCGGATGAATCGGCTTTTGTACAACATAACCTGGATGCTTTTTGCGCTCAATGGACGGCTCATAACCACGCACTGAAAGCGCGTGGCGAAGTTTTTGAAGGTCAGCTCCTGTTACTTATGGTAGACGAAACCCAGGCTGGTGCCAGTGGTTGTTCCATTGACAAATCTGTACATTTTTTGGAAGCGCTCGGGCAGGAAATCGGAGCAGATTTCTTTGAAAGAATGCGCTTTGGTTGGGTAGACAGCGCCGGCCATTTTCAATTAAATGCCAAGCCTGAATTTGCGCAACTTGTTCAATCAGGCCAAATTACACCGGATACCTTAGTGGCCGATACGCTGGTGCAAACTAAGCGGCAACTGATGGAAAAATGGCTTGTACCATTCGGTAAAAGCTGGCATAAAAGACTGGTGTGAAAAGGCGCAAAGTGGGATTAAGGCACAAAGGTGGTAGGCGTTAATACACTAAGGCACAAAGGCACTAAAATTGCTGCGCTCAATCTTTTTTATTTGTTTTGGAATCATTGCCGGTAAAATAAGGGCGCACCGACTTGCCAGTTGATCTTTTTACCGCAGAAGCGGAAAGACGCAGCGTTTGGCGGTCAAATCTCTGCGTCTCTCCGTCTCTGCGGTAAAAACAAACCTTAGTCTTGCTTTTTGGCTTTTGCTGCCTTTTTTGCAGGTTTTTCAGCTGGAACAACTTCTTCAGCTACCACGGGTGTTTCTTCAGCAGGAGCCTCCGCGGCAAGTTTTTCCGCTTCACGCTTGGCGTCTTCAAATACGCCGAATTCGCGCATGTAATTGTACCATTTAATGCACTTTTGGATGTCTCCAATGTGCACCCGGTCGCGGTCGTGATCTGGGAGTACGGCCGAAAAATAAGCCCTCAGATCAGCGCTGGCAGCTTTGGGGTCCACTGGTGGAGTGGTTTCGTGGAGGTCCAGCATTTTTTGAAAAACATCCACCAATGGCACCGTTCCTTCCCCTTCATCCGTAAAGGTGTACACGGCCACCGTAGCAAGCGGGGTGATTTGTTGCTGGCGCACCGGTACAAACCGGGTACGGCCTTCTTTTTTGTCTTCAATAATGACGCCATTGGCGCGGCTGTTTATCAGCTTGTGTACGCCCGGAGCGCCGGGAACAACGAGATACTTGTCTAAGTTCATGTGTGTATTAACGATGGTACGATGAACGATGGCACGATGTAATTCGGACCAAGGTTGAATTAAACGGTCATAATCTCCTTCTCCTTGGTGCCAACCACGGATTCAGTGATTTCAACGTATTTATTGACGAGATTTTGCAATTCTGTTTCTTTACGCTTGCCCAGATCTTCCGGGTAACCATCCTTCACCGCTTTTTTAAGGTGTTCTAATGCTTTATGACGGGCATTGCGAACGCCAACTTTGCTTTCTTCTCCCACATGTTTGGCTTTTTTCACCAGCTCTTTCCGACGTTCTTCGGTGAGTGGCGGCACAGAAAGCCGGATACATTCCCCATCGTTCTGAGGAGTGAGGCCCAGGTTGGAGTTGATAATAACCCGCTCAATGGGTCCAACCATGTTGCGTTCCCATGGTTGAATCACAATGGTTCGGGAATCGCTTACCTGGAGATTGGCAACCTGCGTAATAGGGGTGGGAGAGCCATAATAATCCACCATCAGATCAGCCACCAGGCTGGTGGAGGCTTTCCCGGTTCTGATTTTAACCAGTTCGTGATCCAGGTGTTCCAATGCTTTTTTCATGTGGGCCTCTGCTTCGGCCATGATTGATTGTACGTCTTCCATATAATGAGGTGAATGTGGTGGAATGTGCTAAATGGGGTTCATTTGGAATCGGCGAAAATGTTTTCCGGGTGCAAATGTCACCAAGTTTTCGTTTTTATACGAAAAGAGACGTGGAAAATCTCTTCCTGTGTACCTTGGGGCGGCAAATTTTTTGAACTATTTTGCCAGGAATGGTGTCATGCCCGAATTGCACGAAATAAAACGCACCTTGTCACGCATAGAAAAACTGGAGCGGGATGTAAGTCTTAAGCAACTGCAAATCAACAGTTTGCTGGCTATTACACAAGCCATTAATGATAATGTGGCCGCCGCCGACCTGTTTAATATGTATAATACCTTTTTGCGGTGGGAAATGGAACTCCGCAAAATGTGCCTGTTTTTGCGTGACAGCGGCATGTGGGAGTGCAAAACCCATCTGGGTATTGATGAGAAATTATTGGAGCACGATGTAAGCATCGAACTGGATCGCTACCGTTCCACGCAGGGTCTGGAGAAATCCGACCACCCGCTGGTACGAGAGTTTGATTTGGTAATTCCCGTTTTACATAAGAATGAAGCTATTGCCTATGCATTCATTGGAGGCTTTAAAGATGATGATGATGTGTACAATAAGGTGCAGTTTGTAACCACCATTACCAATGTCATTGCGGTGGCGATTGAAAACAAACGCCTTTTCAAAGAACGTATGCGGCAGGAAGTGGTGAATCGTGAGCTGGAAGTTGCTGCCGAAATCCAACGCACTCTGGTACCCTGGCGACTCCCTTCCGGCGACAACTATCAGCTTTCCAGTATTTACAAACCGCACTTTGCCGTTGGTGGCGATTATTACGATGTAGTGGAGTTCCCGGACGGGCAAATAGCTTTTTGTATTGCCGACATAACCGGTAAAGGCGTAGCTGCTGCCTTATTAATGGCTAACTTTCAGGCCAATTTCCGCGCACTGATCACCCGCCGGCCAACGCTGGAAGAGATTGTCAATGAACTGAATGCAGCCGTTTACAAGGTTACGCAGGGCGACAAATTTATTACCCTTTTTATCGCCAGGTACGATTCCAATACCCGCACCCTGCAGTATGTAAACGCTGGCCATACACCGCCCGTGCTCCTGTCTAATGGTGAAACCATCCTGCTGAAAAACGGCTGCACATCCCTTGGCTGGCTGCCAGAATTGCCCTTTCTGGAAATTGGCGGACTGAGCCTGACCAATGAGGCCCTGATTTTTTCCTATACGGATGGGCTTACTGAAGTGCGCAATTCTGCCGGTGAAGAATTTGGCGAAGACAACCTGTTGCATTTTTTAAGTCAGCATGCTCAGGAAGGCGCCAAGGATCTGAACACCAAACTATTGCACCATCTCGAAGTTTTCCGGGGAAGGGAACCCTGGCCGGACGATATTACGGTATTGACCTGTAAGGTATTTGGATAATTCCTTAAACGAGATTCTAAGTAGATTCTAAGGACCTTGAGCATAGAATGGCTGCACCTTTGCAGTGTTCAATTAAAAAATCCATTCTGTTGCTCATGAAAAAAATATTTACCCTCTTCGCACTTCTGGCATCTGTAGCGATGATTTCTTTGGAAGCCAATGCACAAGGCTGCGTTGCCATTCGTCCTTTTGGTGGTTGCTCCGGTAATGCATCCGGTGCCATCTTAGGCAAAGGCCAGTTTCAGGCTGGCGCCAACTACCGTTACTTCCAGTCATTCCGCCACTTTAAAAGTGATACAGAGCAAAAAGAACGGCTCGAGAACCATACAGAGGTAATCAACGATGCACATTCTCTGGATTTGGGTCTTTCTTACGGAGTCAGCCATCGCTTAAGTGTATCGGCTAACTTGCCCTTGATTTATTACGATCGCTCTTCTTTGTATGAGCACTATGGCAACTCCAAAACTGCAAATCCGGAGCAAAAACGTTTCCACACCGGTGCGCAGGGTATCGGCGATTTACGGTTGTCCGGCGCTTATTGGTTGATGGATCCGGCCAAAAGCCCTAACCGCAACCTGGCAGTTGGCCTTGGAATCAAATTGCCAACCGGCGATGAAAACGTTCAGGACGAATTCCACCGTCGCAAAAGCACCGATGGCACTGATTCTGTGATTACGAAAGCCGTGGATCAGTCCATTCAATTGGGTGATGGTGGTGTAGGCATCAGCCTGGAATTGCAGGGTTACACACAGCTATTCAGTCGTGGCGCGCTGTATATCAACGGATTTTACATGTCGAACCCACGGGAAACTAACAACACCGTCAACCGTGTTTTGAATGCCAATTCTACCAGTGTAGATTCTATCACGGCATTTCATTCTGTTGCCGACCAGTTTGTGGTACGTTTGGGTCTGAACTATGGTTTGTTGCCCAAACAGGGCCTCGCTGTTGGCCTGGGTGTTCGCGCGGAAGGAATTCCGGCAAAAGACCTTGTTGGAGGCAGTAAAGGCTTTCGTCGCCCGGGCTTTATCATTTCAGTAGAGCCTGGCGTAGCCATCCAGCGTGGTAATTTTATTTTCACAGCCAATGTTCCTTATGCACTGTACCGCAAGCGCACCCGCAGTGTAGCTGATATTGCTGGTGGTAACGACGCTAACGGTATTCCGCGCAATGGCGACGCCGCTTTCGCCGATTATGCCATCAATGCCGGTGTAGCATACCGTTTTGGCGGCCGCAAAATGAATCACGAAGAAATGGGTAAGATGCCTGTTTTTAATGACGTGAATAAAAAATAAACACTTTCGTAAGAGGTTCATACAATGTGACTACACGCTCGCCGCAGCAATGCGTCGGGCGTTTTTTATTTGTACACTTTTTCCCCTTTTTTCAACCAAACACCCCAGGTGCGGTCGTAGGCATGAACCTGCCGGGTAGCGCCTGAATGATTAACCACCGGGAACCCCTGGTTCACCCATTCAAATAGGCCACCGTATAGATTGGAGACATTGCGGTAACCAGCCTGGATGAGTTTTTCTGAAATTTTTTCACTCCGGTAGCCAACAGAACAATACACAATAATGGCTTTGTTTTTATCCTCGGGTAATTTGATTTGCTGAATATCAAAATGATCGTATCCTGCCGGAATTGCCCCTGGAATATGACTTACCTCAAATTCGCGCAACTCGCGGGCGTCCAGAAACAAGGTTTCCGATTGCTTCTTTACCGCCTCCTGAACACCTATTTCCGGAACGGAATGGCTTAGCAGGCCTTGTAGCATGATCCGGTAGGCGCCACTTTTAACCTGGGAAAAGACAGAAAAGTGGAAAAGGGAAAGAAATGAAAGTAAAAATAAAAGCCGGTATCGATGCATGAGTCATGTATACTCCTGAAAAAAAACAGGAATTTGTAGAACAATGACTGGCAAAAATAGTTGGGGAAACGCGACCCGCACCGATTAATGTGGTTAATGTGTTAAGAACATAACACGACTTTAACCACATTAATTCAGTGCCAAACCGAAGATATAAGAGCGCGGAGGCCCTGGAAGGAGGATAGGATTCAAAAAAAATCCTACTGCCAGAAGGGGAAGCAGTAGGAAAATCAAAACATACTATGAGAAAACTGGGACGAAGATATACGCAGGTTTTTCGCATCCAAAAGTACATTTAGGATGCGGCGGCGAAAATTCAGTAAGCGGCCCTGAAACGTATGTTTATCTGCACATTACCCGTGAAACAAGGCAGCAATGCTCTTGTGTTCTACGGTATTACGAATGGCCCTGGCAAACAAATTGGCGGTTGGAAGCACCTTTATTTTCGGCTCCTTGACATCTGTTCGGAGCGGAATGGTGTCACAAACGATTAATTCCGACAATTTGGATTGCGCAATGTTTTCGTAAGCCTTTCCGGATAACACAGGGTGTGTGCAAATAGCGCGAACGGAGTTGGCGCCTTTTTCAAGGAGCGCATCAGCAGCTTTACACAAAGTGCCAGCAGTGTCTACAAGGTCGTCAACCAGAATTACATCAGCGCCTTTTACATCGCCGATAACCGTCATGGCAGCAACCTCATTGGCTTTGGTGCGGTATTTATCACAAATCACCAATTCCCGTCCGAAGTGTTTGGCGTAGATGCGCGCTCTTTTTACGCCACCTACATCCGGGCTGGCGAAAATGACTTTGGAGAGATCCTGTTTTTCTAAATAAGGAATATAAATGGCTTCAGAGCGGAGGTGATCCACCGGGATATCAAAAAATCCCTGAACCTGATCGGCGTGTAAATCCATCGTCATAATCCTATCTACCCCGGCTGCGGTGAACATATTGGCCATGAGCTTGGCGCTGATGGGCACCCGTGGTTTGTCTTTACGGTCCTGGCGGGCATACCCAAAATAAGGTACCACTGCTGTGATGTAACCGGCAGAGGCTCTTTTGGCGGTATCAATCCAGAGCAGCAACTCAATGAAGTTATCGTGTGGCTGACAGGTGCTTTGGATGAAAAAAGTGTAGGATCCGCGCACGCTTTCATTGATAATGGTCTGCATTTCACCGTCGCTAAAACGGGCCAGGGTGGTGTCGCCTAAAGGCGCGTCGTATTGTTTGGCGATTTCCCTGGAGAGATCTTTGGATGCTGAGCAAGCAAAAAGTTTGACTTCTGGCACGATGGTGTCTGTTGGTATGTGATCAGTAGATGAATGTTGACCGGAGGAGGAAGTATTACCTGGCGATTTTTCCAAGTGCAGTATTTTCCTGCAAAGGTAGGTACAAGCTGTTAACCTAGTATCCTTTTCGATGAGGTTTGAGCAGCAACAACTTCGCTATTTCTGACATTTTTATCAGGTACTTGCGCTGGCAAATTCTCATGTGCTACCTTTGGCAGCCTTCTTTACGGTTTTTGGATATTCCGGGTGTTCCACCAGAGCGCTCAGAAAGGCTTTCAACCACCGTTTGGCCTGCTATTCATGTTTCACCAAATCTTTCTGTCTGGCAAATGAACCGACATCTCCATGCTACACGACTTTGGCTGCTGACCTTACTTTTCGCATTCACTGCGATGGGTCTGACCGCTCAGGACCACAACCCGCGCGAAACCGCGCTGCGTTTTTTGCAAGAAAATCCAATCAAATTTGAACTAACCAAAACCGATGTTGCCGATGTTAAAGTGGTGCGTCAGTACCGCACAAAGCATAACGGCGTCAATCACGTTTGGGTGCAACAACAACACCACGGCATTCCGGTATTCAATGCCTTATTTGGTCTTCACGTCAGACCAAATGGTGAAGTGATGCACGTTGGACACCGCTTTATACATGATCTTGGCAATCGTATCAACACGGAATTGCCTTCCATCAGTGCCGCAAAAGCGCTGGAATTAGCCATGGCTGAGCTGGGCTTTACCGGCTTCCCGGTTCCTAGCCTTCGCACTAAAATCAACGAACAAAACATGGTTTTTGAGCGTGGAGCAATCTCCCGCACAGAAATTCCTATGACCGCTGCTTTTGTACTGGCTAACAACGGTACGGTTCGGCTTTCCTGGCAAATGGTTATCGATCAGGCAAATACGCCTGATTTGTGGACCATTACCGTGGATGCACAAAATGGTTTGATTTCCACTAAAATGAATCATACCAACTATTGCAACCTCGGCCACCCTCACCGCGACGGGGTAACGAAATGCAAAGAAACCGTAAAGCAGGAAACGCCTTCCGCTCCGGAAAAGAAAAGCGACCTGTTGATGGATGAGACTTATAATGTGTTTGCCCTTCCGCTGGAAAGTCCGATTCACGGCAACCGCAGTGTGGTAACCAACCCTGCCGATCTGCAAGCTTCTCCTTATGGCTGGTTAGATACGGATGGCGCAGCAGGAGGTGACTATACCTATACCCGTGGCAACAACGTGTGGGCTTTTGATGACAGTGGCAACGACGACACACCTGACCCAACGGAATCCGCTCAGGGTGGCGCAAACACTAATTTTGATTTCGCTTACGATGCTAATGCGGAACCGGTGGTGAATCTGGATGCTGCAATCACCAACCTGTTTTACATGAATAACATGATCCACGACGTGTTCTATCGTTACGGATTTGATGAAGAAGCAGGTAATTTCCAGGCTAATAACTACGGCCATGGCGGCCAGGGCAACGATGAAGTATATGCCCAGGCGATTGACGGAAGTGGCACTAATAACGCCAATTTCTCAACACCGCAAGATGGTGGTAATGGTCGCATGCAAATGTATGTATGGGATCGTGCAGGAGGTAAATTTGTTACGGTTAATGGCCCTGCAACTGTAATTGGAGATTATAAATCGATTTCTGCTCAAACAAACGGTTGGGGTGGCGTAATTAATGACGTTCCGGTTACAGGGGATGTTGTAATTGTTAATGATGGAACGGCTTCTCCAACTGCGGGTTGTTTTCCTGCCGAAAATGATGTTGCAGGAAAAGTAGTTATTGTTGATAGAGGTGAATGTGAATTTGGATTAAAAGCGCTTAATATTCAACAGGCAGGTGGAATTGGATGCATTATCTGCAATTTTGAAGATGCCTGGCCAATAGGTGGCGGTATGGGAGCAGGAGCAGTAGGCGCACAAGTTACCATTCCTGTCGTAATGCTTCAAAAATCAGATTGTGATTTATTGCGACAATATGCTGGCGCTGGCTTGAATATATCATTGGTGCAACCCAATGTAACCGGTCCTGCGCAGCGCGATGGCGATTTCGATAATGGCATCATCGCACACGAATTCCACCACGGCATTTCTAATCGCCTAACGGGCAATGGTTTCAGCTGTCTGGGCAATGCCGAACAAATGGGTGAAGGCTGGTCTGACTGGGCTAGTCTTGTTTTGACGGTTGAAAATGGCGATCAGGGCGCTGACAAACGTGGTATCGGCACCTTTGCCCTGTATCAGGAAACAGATGGTCAGGGTATTCGCCGTTACCCATATTCTACAGATATGACCATTGCCCCACTCACGTACAGCGCGGTTCCTTCCAGCGCAATTCCACACGGAGTTGGCGAAGTTTGGTCTAACATGGTCTGGGATCTTCACTGGGCCATGATTGAGAAGTACGGTTATGATGCAGATATCAACAACACCAACAGCGGTAACTACCGTGCCATGCAGCTGGTGGTAGATGGTATGAAATTACAACCTTGCAACCCTGGTTTCATAGATGGCCGTGATGCCATCATGATGGCCGATATCATCAACTACAACGGTGCTGACACCTGTCTGATCTCTTCAGTATTTGCGCGTCGCGGCCTGGGATACCTGGCTGAACAGGGCGACTCTGGCAGTGCCGGTGATGGTATTGAAAACTTTGATCCGATTCCAACCTGTATTAAGGAGCTGAAAATCAAAAAAGTAACTTCTACGCCTACTATCACACCCGGCGATAATGTTTCCTTTGAAATTACAGTAACCAACCACAAGGATGAAGAGGCTGCCAACGTAGTGGTGACCGATGAACTGCCAAACGGGCTTACACTCGTAAGCGCTTCCAATGGTGGAACAGTTGTAGGTGGAAAAGTGACCTGGAACCTGGGCGCTATGCCAAGTGGTCAGGTGCGCACCCTTACTTACACAGCATCAAGCAGTGCAAGCCTGGGCTCCAACCGTTACTTCCAGGATTTGCTGGAAAATGAAGACGAGTGGTATTCTAACCTGGTTGACCCGAATACGGGTGAAATCTTTATTCACCAGGGTGATGTATTCCATACAGGCAGTGGCACAAAGGCCTGGGCTGGTCGCAGTGTGCCAATTGTATCGGATTTTGCACTGGAAACGACCCTGAGTCTTACCGTTACCGGGGCTAAACCCGCTTTGCGTTTCTGGCATCAGTACAACACCGAGCCTGGCGTAGACGCAGGTTTCCTGGAGGTAAAAGATCTGGCAGACCCGCTGGAACAATGGCAACGTTTGAGCAAAGAAAAATCCATCCGTGGTGGTTATGATGGTCAGGTGCAATATGGCACTTTCGCTATTCCGTTCCTGTACGGCTTCCACGGAAATTCCAATGGCTGGAAACAATCCTATTTTGACCTGAGCGATTTTGCAGGTAAAGATGTCACTTTCCGTTTCCGTTTGGGATCAGATGATAATACCGCACCAACCGACGGCGCCTGGTATATTGACGAAGTGGAAATTATGGACCTGTTCAACTATGCCGGTGAAGCGTGCATCACCAGCGGAGCTGATCAGGCCTGCACCACCGCACCGGAATATGGTGTAATTGTAAACCCTGCTACTGTTGGCACCAAAGAGCCAGAACAGGCGCTCATTCCAATCTCGGTACAGCCCAACCCGGCTGACGTGTTCCTGTCTATTACCTTCGGACAAGCTCTGGAAGGCGAGGTAATGGCTACCTTGATCAATGCTGAAGGTCGCACCGTACTCAGCCGCTCCGTTCAGGGAGTTGGCCTGGGACAGGTGGTAAACCTCAACGTACAGCAGGTTCCTGCCGGCATGTACACCCTGCGCATCCAGAATGCTGCAGGTAGCAGCGTGGAGAAGGTGATCATTAAGTAAAATGTGGTTAATGTGATAAATATGGTCAATGTGGGTTTCCTGCATTGACCATATTTTTTTGCATTTATGGGTCTTTGGGGGGCATTTATGGGTCATTTATAGAGTCATTTATAGAGTCATTTATAAAGTCATTTATAGAGTCATTTATAGAGTCATTTATAGAGTCATTTATAAAGTCATTTATAGAGTCATTTATGGGTCATTTAAGAAACGATTACCCTAAAGGGTTTGAGTCAGGATATCAGGTTGGGGTCCCCTAAATGACCTATAAATGACCTACAATGACCTACAAATGACCTACAAATGACCTACAAATGACCTATAAATGACCTACAAATGACCTACAAATGACCTTTCAAACCATACTGAGAGTCTCACTCAAAGTGAGACTCTCAGTATGGTTTGAAAGGCTGAACTTTAATGGCAACCTCACTCCAAAATCCTGATGAACCAATCCCTGGCAGGTAAAATCCGGATTTGTTCCAGTTCTACACGGAGTTGGGGCCAATTGGCGCTGGGGGTACGCAGGAGTTTCTTTAGCGCGGAGGTGAAATGGAGGTAGCCAGCTCGGGTGTTTTCAGCTAAAAGTTTGTTTCTGCGCAGGTATATATCAAAAGCGTGAAGCGCACTGTCGAGGGCATTGTATTGGTCTTGCTGATAATAGATTTGACATAGCATAGCCTTGGCGCTAATGGAATAGTGTACATCAGTGAATTCTACCATTTGTAAGTGCTCAAGGGCTTCGTTTAACCGGCCGGTGGTGTAGTAAACCAGGGCGAGGTTGAAATGCAGGGCGTCTGACTGGAATTCCGGCGCCAGCAAATGGTTTTTTTCTGCAATAAAGGTTTCGGTCCAGTCGAAATGGTGCAGGCGCAAGGCCAGATTAACCATGTTTTTGAAGTGCCAGGGTGAGAGTTTTTCTGATATCAGAAGAATACCGGTGTTCAGCGTGTGCAGGTACAGGTTGAATGCCTCTTCTTCGTAGACTTCCCGGCCGTGCATGATCTGTATGTTGCAGAAATTGATGGCGTACTGGTAAATATCGGTCAGGTCTTCCCGGCTAATGCTGCCTGATTGTTGTGCCAATAATTGCTTGAGCGCTTCAAAATCGGCATCGGCCTGGGTTTTGCTGAGCAATTGGAAAATCCGGAAATAGGCTTCAATGGCCGGCGAAACCAGATCGTTCAGGTGCTGATCCACAAACCGGCATATTTCTTCCACTAATTGCAACTGATAAGGCGTGGCCACCACTGCCTGGCTGGCATACATATAACAGGTGCGCCGTAGTTTTTCCAACAGATAAAAAGTATCCAGGTGGTCGGTGGCGGTTTGCACGCTTTCGTTGAATTGTCGGGGCGAACGCTGCACAAATCGCTCTGCCTCGAAAATTTCCAGGGCAAAACGCTGATACAGGTGTGTGCTGCCGGGCTGGGGTTCTTCGCTCAGGGTACGCCGCGTTTTAGCCAAATGAAAGGCGTAGTGTTTGTCCAGGCCACGGGCAGCCAGGCCGCGGAGCAGCCATTGCGCCTGCGCGTATGGGTCGTTTTGATATTGTTCCAGCGCAATCCAGGTTTCGGCCAGTTTGAGAAGGAACGACATGGTGTGGTTTAGCCGGGCATCATCAGCTTGTTCGTACGGAAAAACAGCAGCCATGGCAGCTTTCCGGCTGATACCGGAAAGTTCAGGCCGATGAGTGTCCAGCCAATGGTACAAACGGATTACCTCTGGATTGCGGTTGAAAAACGGCGCTTCTACCATTTGTTGCAGGGAGCGCCATTCCCGATTGTCGAGGCTTCGCAGGAGAGCAATCAGTTTACTGTTTTCCATAAATCTGGACGGATTGTCACGGTTCAGCAAATTTATAACAGAAAGTGTGTGTAGTATACTAAAATGTTTTTGATTTTTTAAAAATTTAACTAAAATTATATTATTGTAAATCAGTAAATTATGTTAATTATTTTGCTTTTATCTTGAATTATATTTTTGATAATATGCAAAAAATGTGTTTGTACAAACATCCAACCCGTCGCACTTTTGTATCGTTAAAGAGTACAAACAGGGTACAACACATGAAAAGACTACTGTCGATATGGCTTTGGATGGGCTGGATGCTGAACGGAGCATTGGGGCAGGCCACCTTGCAGGTATACCCGGGGGATGTGACCAACAACGGACAGGTAAATGCGATTGACTTTTTGCACCTGGGTTTGGCCTATAATTACTCCGGTCCGGCGCGCGATTCTGCTTCGCTGGATTTTACGCCCATTCCGGCTGAGCCATGGCCGCTTCAATTTCCGGGCGGACTCAATATGGCCTATGCAGATTGCAATGGCGACGGCTATGTGAACTACTATTTTGATGCTTTTCCACTGTACACCAATTATGGTCAGGAGCGGGATTCGATGGTGCAGCAGGATGTTTTTGTAGCAGGTGTTCCGGGTATTGATCCGCCGCTTAAGTTCGACGATTCGGCAGTACCCAATACGGTACAGGCTGGTCAAACGGTTCGGATTCCTTTAGAGCTGGGCTCCGCCAACATTCCTGCTGAGGATTTTTACGGTATTGCTTTTTCGATCATAGCAGATCCAACACACATAGACCTGAACCAGATCAGCGTGAATTTTGCGGAATTATCCTGGATTAATCCCGACAACGACCGAATCTGGATGACAAAAAAGGCCGACCTAAACCGCGTGGATGTGGGATTGGTGCGAACCGATAAAAACCAGCGCAGCGGCTATGGGCAAGTGGGTTACGCCGACTTTGTGATTATTGTAGATGTAATTGTCAATCAGCAGATACCGATTGTGATGGAACGGGTAAAAATGATGGATAAGTACGGTAATTACAGCACAGTAGCCAGCGATACCATTTGGCTTAATGTGAGTCCGGAAAGTCTTTCTTCAAATAACGATCAACCCAATACGCCCAGGTTGGAAATCTATCCCAATCCGGCTTCTGATCAGGTACTGGTCAAATCTTCTGCGCCGGTAACAGGTGTACAACTGGTGGATATGCTGGGTCAGGTACTGTGGTCAGTTTCTATGGAAAAACAGGACTGGCTGGAGTTAAAACTTCCGACCACGCCCAATGGCCTGTACCTGCTAAAAGTAGAGACCACACGTGGTATGGCCTGCAGAACGCTGCAAATACAACATTAACACTCAAACAAATAAACACAAACACTTCTAAACATGAAAAAAATGCTTTTCCCCGCGCTGTTAATGCTGCTCAGCCTTTGGGCGCAAGCGCAGCAGATTATGGTTTCAGGTCAGGTAATCAGCCAGCTTAGCGGCAACCCTGTGGCCAACCAGGAAGTTTATGCCTACGCAGGCGATTCCATCGATTTTGTATTTAACTCAGCCTTTACCGGAGCCGATGGCGTCTACAACATGACTCTTGACGTGCCTTCAGGCATCCAGGAAGTTATTGTATCCACCTTTTCCCTTTGCGATCCTAATGGCTGGGGTTTTGACCAAACCATTGTAGCGCCTATCGTGAACGGTCAGGCTACTGCCGATTTTTTGATTTGTGGCGATACTTTCCCACCTCCCCCAAACTGTTTTTCTTACATTGATGGTTGGCCAACTGATAGCCTCACGTACAGCTTTACCGGATATTATTTCGGTCTGGACAGCACAGCTGTAGGGGTAAGTTATTTCTGGGATTTTGGCGACGGCACAACCAGCACAGATCAAAATCCTGTACATACCTATGCCCAGGATGGGTTTTACGTGGTAACACTTGTGGTAACCGGAAGCGATGGCTGTACGGCCACCACTACTTATCTGGTACAAACAGGTATTCCAAACTTTCCGGAATGTAGCGGCTATATCTTGTACAGCCAGGCTGATCCGGCGTCTAACACCACGTTTAATTTCAGCGCTCAATTGTTCGATGCCAATGGTATGTCATTGCAGGCAATCAGCTACTTGTGGGACTTTGGCGATGGTAATACGAGTACCGAAGAAGCGCCTACCCACACTTATGCAGCTGAAGGTGTGTACACTGTGCAACTCCATGCCCTGACGGACGACAGTTGCGAAGTACATCTTTGCGATGTGCTGTTTGCTATGGACAGCCCGGTAGATACCTTCTGGTATGGTTGTCAGGCACTGTTTTTTGCGGGATACCAGAGTAATGACTCTATATTCATATGGCCGCCTGCCGACCCCCTCACCCTGTCGTTTTACGATGCTTCCATGGGTGCTGTTCAAAGTTGGCACTGGGATTTTGGCGATGGCAATACCAGCACAGAGCAAAACCCGGTACATACTTACGCTGCGGCTGATATTTACACCGTTACGCTTGATATCGTGACAGCAGACGGTTGCGAGAGCACGATGTCCTTTGATATTTGTGTAGGCGACAGTTGCTGGATTGATCCGTTTGAGTTTGATTGTCAGGCTATGTTTATCCCGGTTCCGGATAGTCTGGGTGGAAACGGTTTGCAGTTCGTTGATTTGTCGTTTGTTCCGGATCCATCACTATTATCCTGGAGCTGGAATTTCGGCGACGGAACTACCAGCAATGAGCAAAATCCATATCACGAATATGCCCAGCCAGGGGTTTACACTGTAACACTCACCATTGAATCAGTGGATTGCTTCAGTTCCATTTCTTTCGAAGTGGATACAGAGAACCCGTGGAACTTTGGTCGTGAAACCGCTCAATTAGGTCTTGCCGGTACAGGTAGCGTAGCAGTAAAAGAGAAAATTGTATTCGAAGGTGTAAAACTCTTTCCGAACCCCGCCAGCACCGATCTGACACTTGCTTTCAACACACCGGTGGCAATGGAATACGAGCTGCGAATCACAGACCTGAACGGAAGAACCCTCCTTAACAGTCATCAAACGGCTCAATCCGGCTTGAATACCGCCCGCGCTAATGTGGCAGGATTGGTACCAGGTTTGTATCTGGCAGAAATCCGCACTGATGAAGCCGTAAAAACCCTTCGCTTCGTCAAACAGTAATTGGTAAGTAGTAGAGGTACATAAGTGTCTAAGCGAGACAACTAACAGACACTAAATTGGGGGCCCTTCGCAAAGAAGAGGCCCCCTTTTTTGTTTTGTGTGGTTGCTTTGGGGTGTATTACCACTCAAAAGTGTGTTCATAACCATTTACAGTTACGGTAACGGTATTATTTCCGTTAAATACCAGACCCCCGCTAAGGGTTTTGGATTGTCCGTTCGCGGTGCTGGCAGTAAGGGTAAAGGTGCCTGCTCCGCCGGTAATCTTCTGGGAAGTTTTGTCCAGCAAAAGATTGGTCAATTCCATTGAAATCACGCAATCAATGCTGGGGTTAACCTTCCGTAGTGTGCCGGTCAGGTTGCCATCGAGGTCATAATTGCCATTTACCACATACGCAGTTTCCTGTGGGCTTAGGCCGGTGAAAACCAAGCCTCCCTGAGTAGTTTGTACGCCACTCCAATGTGGACTGGAATAATTACCATTTCCTTCGATGTTGATATCTGCAGATTGAGGAACGCCCAGGTCTGTGCAGGAAATCAACCAATCCATTCCAAAAACGTAGTTGTAGGTAGCCACTCCGGTAGTTTTGGATTTAGAGAAGGTGGTGTCGCCCGGTTGTCCGCAGGCATTGAGGTAAGCCGTTACAATGTCAGCGGCATCAAAGGTTGGTGCGGTGAGCCCGGAAGTGCGGTCTGCAACGGCATCTTCAATAATTTCAGCCGCTTCGCTTTCCGTGATCAATTCAATAATTTCCTGCGGGTCTTTTCGGCAAGAAGAGGAGAAGGCAATGATGCCAATAAAAACAGGGAGAATCAAGAGGTGCTTTTTCATAATCGAAAATTGTTTAATGAGCTTTTTAGTGTTAAAGTGATGAAGTGTTTTTGTTTGTGATGAGACAAAGGTTTGGCCCCCCGCTTTCGGTGGCGAAACAGGATCAACCTATGGGAGGGATGGTTC
The DNA here is from genome assembly GCA_016787545.1 of Saprospiraceae bacterium. GTDB lineage: Bacteria > Bacteroidota > Bacteroidia > Chitinophagales > Saprospiraceae > M3007. The sequence goes on along the minus strand of JAEUUS010000333.1, from coordinate 5,670 downwards.
AACCAACGGAAACTCAGGAGCCGTTCGTAGAGGAAAACCTACGCTTGGTTGAAGGCCAAACAGGAGAGGGAGGGAAACACTGATACCTTTGAAACATCAGAAAAATGTCCAGTAGTCTAACGTTTTTTTGGGCTTCAATAAACCAACACCATTTATCACCGTCAAAAAACACAGCATTATGTTCAACCCAACCGAGTTTTCATACTGGCAATGGTTACTGGTTCCATTGTTGATTTTCGGACGCTATCTGGTTTTTTCAGGTATTGTCTACATTTTGTTCTATGTTTGGAAGCGCCGCAAATGGCTTCACTTGAAAATTCAGCAGCGATTTCCTCAATCTAAGGATTATTGGCGCGAAATAGGACATTCTACCCTTACCTCCCTGATCTTCGGCCTGGTTGCCTGGCTTTGTTTGGGTACTTCATTTCACCAATACACACAGTTTTACGGAAGCATTTCCGAGCACGGAATTGCCTGGTTGCTGCTGAGTGTTCCGGTGACCTTATTGGTGCACGACACCTATTTTTATTGGGCGCACCGTTTGATGCATCACCCGGCTGTATACCGCAAAATGCACCTCACACACCACAAATCCGTCAACCCTTCCCCCTGGGCAGCTTTTGCTTTTCACCCTCTGGAAGCCATCGTGGAAGCAGGTATTATACCGATATTGTTGATTATCATGCCTTTGCATCCAGCTTCCTTTCTTGGGTTCGTGTTGTTTATGTTGATTTTTAATATCTACGGTCATTTAGGATACGAATTGTTCCCCAAGTGGCTGTATACGCACCCTTTGGGCAAGTGGTTGAATACCTCTGTTTACCATAACCTCCATCATGAAAAGTTTACGGGGAATTATGGCCTGTATTTTACTTTTTGGGACCGAATTTGTGGAACCTTGCGTGAAGACAGTATCCAAAAAGTAGAAGAAGTGCATAACCGCATGGATACGAAAAGACAATGGACCACCCACTCATAAGAGCATAAAATCCCCAACATGCTCTAAAACAACGCTTACCCTGGAATCAATCCTGTTTTCACCCTCAATTGTCAAGTTTATGGCTTCTAAAAATTATTTTCTAGCTCTTTTCCTGTTTGGCTCAACCGCTCTGAGCGCCCAAAGCATCAACTGGGCGACCGATATTGCCCCGATTTTGTATGAAAATTGCGCTAAATGCCACCGCGATGGTGGCCTGGGACACTTTTCACTCATCGGATACGCCAATGCTTTTACCCGCCGATACGATATTCAGGACGCTGCCAGTACACGCCGTATGCCACCCTGGATGCCAGATGCCAGCTATCGCAGGTATGCCCATGAAACACGCCTGACTGATGAGGAAATTCAGCGCATCAACCAGTGGGTAGATGGCGGCGCTGTGGGAGGCGATTTGTCGCAAGCACCTGCAGATCCGATGTTCAGCAACGATTCAGAAGTGGGTATGCCGGATCAGATACTTTTTACACCGTTTTTTACCGTTACTGCTACTGACGATGAGTATCGCTGTTTTGTCATACCCAACGGCTTGAATCAGATGGCTTTTCTGCGCGGTTTGGAGGCAATTCCCGGCAACCATGAAGTAGTGCATCATATCCTGATTTATGAGGATACCACCGGACAGGGTAAAGTGCTGGATGCGCAAACACCCAACGAGCCCGGCTATGTCAATTTCGGCGGCCCGGGTGTGAATGGTGCAAGGCTGGTAAGTGCCTGGGTGCCTGGCGCGCGTACCTTTCTGACGCCTCCGGGAATGGGGGTTAAGCTAACTCCCGGCGCCGATCTGATTGTACAAATGCACTACCCTAAAGGGGTAACCGGAATGAGTGATCAGACCAAGCTGAATCTGTTTTTTACGCCATCCAATCAGGGAATCCGGGAAATACGTCTGCTACCTGCATTAAACCATACCCCTGTTTCGTTGGAAAATGGCCCATTAAATATTCCGCCCAACGAAGTCAAAACCTACCACGCCAAGGTTACCCTTCCCCAAACAGTGTCAGTGTTGTCTGTAGCTCCACACATGCACCTGATTGGCCGAAGCATTGAAACCTTTGCCGTGACGCCTCTGAATGATACCATTCCACTCATCAGAATCAACAATTGGGATTTTCACTGGCAGGGAGGTTATTATTTCCAGCAATTACAAAAGTTACCCATTGGGACTAAAATGCACGCATATGCCGTGTATGATAATACAGAAAACAACCCGAATCAGCCTAATTTCCCACCTCAAACGGTTACACAGGGCGAAGCCACAACAGATGAAATGCTACTGGTGTATTTCGCCTTTTTAAACTATCAGCCAGGCGATGAAAACATTTTATTGGACAGCACCCTGCTCAACACCGGAACTTCTATACTGCAAAGTACAAATAAGATTGCAGAACTGAAATGTTTCCCGAACCCGGCTCAAGAAACGCTTCACCTGAGCTTTGACATGATGAAGCCCGCAGATTATCGTATTCATATGGTAGCTGCAGACGGCCGTATCCTACAAACCCATACTTCATCCGCTCCTAACATCGATGGAAAGGTTCAGGAAGTAATAGATATTTGCGACCTGCCGCCTGGAAGCTATTTTTTGGAAATTCAAACAGAGGCCGCCGAAGTATTCACCGGCCGCTTTATCAAAATGTAATATTCCTGTGTGGATTCTTCATGCCATTGCTGATCCATTGAAACTGGTCGTCAAACTTTTGGTACTTTTGCGCCCGAATCATTTTCAACGCAACGCATGAAAAATCTTTTCCTGTTTTTATTAAGCTTCGTCATTCTTTATTCTTGCTCTAATGCCCAGTCAAACAGCGGTGATGGAAAATCCGGCGCCTCGGCCCCAGCCATGCCAACTGATTCAGCCGCCTATCTGGGCGACTCACCTGATGCCCGTTTTCGGGCATTCAAGAGTCAGGAAACAGACGGAACTGGCCTCAATCTGGTTAACTTGAGCGATCTTAAAACATATCGGATTGCTGTTACCAAAGACGCAACTCCTAAGTTTTACTATTCCAAAGACAACAGGTTTTTGATTACAGGAAATGCCACTCCAGACAGTACCCAAAAGTCGGAAGTGCTGATTTACGACCTGTACAAAATGGAAGTTCGACACAAATATTCAGGGGCATTAATCACTTACGATATTTTGCATGATGTGATCTTTTTCCATACAGAAGAGAATACCCGGCAAAGTGTAAACTTTGTTTATGTGAAAAATCCGGAACAGGTAAGCCCTCGCGAGGTCATTGCGGTTCCGATTGGGAAATTGCCCTCTATGATCCTAATGTCGAAAGATCGTCAGGCACGGGTTAAAGCCTATACTACGGATGATACCCCGGTGAATTTCATCATCCATTATTGATTTTACCCAACCTAACCAAATATGCAGGCCGCTTTTACTGCTTTCCAGTCCGCAATACGGGCGGGTATTCCCGCCACATTACCTCCCGCCAAACCGCTGGATATGCACGTGAGTCATGCGCCGCGCCGCGTCATTGAAGGGGTACTGACCGACAATGACAAGGTGTTGGCTATTCAGAATGCGTTGCGCTATTTCCCGGTGGAATGGCATCGTGAACTGGCGGCTGAATTTGCTCAAGAGCTCAACCGGTACGGTCGCATTTATATGTACCGGTTCCGCCCGGAATACGCCATGCATGCCCGGCCGGTAGCGGATTATCCGGCCCAATGCCGGCAAGCCGCAGCCATTATGCTCATGATCCAGAACAACCTGGATCCCAAAGTGGCCAAACACCCGCACGAGCTCATCACCTATGGTGGCAACGGCGCGGTGTTTCAAAACTGGGCGCAATATCTGCTTACCATGCAGTACTTATCGGAAATGACCGAAAATCAGACCCTGGTGCTCTATTCCGGTCATCCCATGGGATTGTTCCCAAGTCATCCGGATGCACCGCGGGTGGTGGTAACCAACGGTATGATGATCCCGAATTATTCCAAAAAAGAAGACTGGAATAAATACAATGCATTGGGCGTTACGCAATACGGACAAATGACAGCGGGCTCTTTTATGTACATTGGTCCGCAAGGCATCGTACACGGAACCACCATTACCCTGCTGAATGCCGGCAGACGTATGGGTTTAGGCGATTCCTTAGCCGGTCGGATTTTCGTGACGTCCGGGTTGGGCGGCATGAGTGGCGCACAGGCCATTGCGGCTGTGGTAACGGGATGTGTGGGCATTATTGCGGAAGTAGATGGTGAAATGGTTCAGCAGCGACTCACCGACGGATACATCAAAAAGGAAAATGTGTACAAGGATCCTGAAGCGCTCATTGCCCGGATGGAGGAGTGTCGCAGAGATAAAACAGCGGTGGCTCTGGTGTTTCATGGAAATATAGTAGACCTGTGGGAACGGTTTGTGCGCGACAATGTGCACATTGAATTGGGGTCCGACCAGACCAGTTGCCACAATATTCACGACATGGGCTATTGCCCTGTTGGGTACACCTTTGAACAGGCCAAACAGTTGCTGATTCAGGATAAGTCCAAATTCATGGACGAGGTGGCCAAAACCCTGCGCAGGCATGTGGAGGCCATCAATACGATGAGTGCCCGAGGCATGTATTTCTGGGATTATGGCAATGCTTTCCTGAAAGAAGCCGGCGATGTGGGTGCAGAGGTATTCCGGAGTAAGCCCGCTGGTTCCGGCGATCACTCGGCGTTCCGTTATCCTTCTTATGTAGAGGATATCATGGGGCCTCTTTGTTTTGATTACGGATTTGGGCCTTTCCGTTGGGTTTGTTGTTCAGGCGACCTCAATGATTTGGTTAAAACCGATCAAATTGCAACCCATGTTTTAGCAGAAATGCTGACCGATGCCCCAACGGACATTCAGGGGCAAATTCGCGACAACCTCAACTGGATCCGCGATGCGCAGAAGAATTTACCGGTGGTAGGATCACATTCCCGCATTTTATATGCAGATGCGGAGGGCCGGATGCGCATTTCCAAGGCATTTAACGACGCCATTGCTTCCGGCGAATTACATGGGCCGGTAGTGCTGGGGCGGGATCACCATGATGTGAGTGGTACGGATTCGCCGTTCCGGGAAACCGCCAATATTTACGATGGCTCCAGATTCACAGCCGACATGGCTGTACATAATGTGATAGGCGATTCCTTCCGTGGCGCTACCTGGGTGAGCTTGCACAATGGCGGCGGTGTAGGCTGGGGAGAGGTCATGAACGGAGGTTTTGGTATGGTGTTGGACGGCAGCGCTGAAGCCGACCGGCGCTTACATTCCATGTTGTTTTGGGATGTCAACAATGGCATCAGCAGGCGTGCCTGGGCGCGCAACCCGCACGCGCTAAGCACCATTCAACGCACCATGCAGCAGTATCCTGCTTTGAAAGTAACCCTGCCCAATCTAGCCGACGAGCAGATGATACAGGACATCGTAAATTCCTGACAGCCATTTAAATCCGTAAATCGCAAATCGCAAATCGTAAATCGCAAATCGCAAATCGTAATTCGCCACCCTCATGCCATTTCACACAACCCCTATTTCCGGGCTACTCGTTTTTGAACCGGCTGTATTTCAGGATGAACGGGGCTATTTTTTTGAAAGTTACAATCGTCGCGTCTGGGAGGATGCCGGTGTGCTGAACGAATTTGTCCAGGATAACCAGGCTCGGTCCACCAAAGGCGTTTTG
>JAEUUS010000303.1 GCA_016787545.1 Saprospiraceae bacterium | reverse complement strand
TACACCATCTGGAATGCCTGGGGCGCTTTTGAAGAAAAGGAAAAAGGCTCCCTTACGCCCGGCAAACTTGCCGACATCGTGGTGCTTTCCAAAGACCTGCTCAACTGTCCGGCCGAAGAAATCCTGCAGGCCAAAGTGTTGAAAACGATTGTTGGCGGGAAGGTGGTTTTTGGGGAGTAAAGGTTATTCGAAGGTCATTTGGGAGGTCATTTGGAGGTCATTTAGGGGTCATTTTTTGAGGTCATTTAGGGGGTCATTTGGAGGTCATTTAGGGGGACATTTTGGGGGACATTTACCCAACGTGGATTGTCATCCAGAGCGCAGCGAAGGACCTACACAAGCCCGGTTTCCGAAATGCCTGGCCCAATCCACCCGAATAGCCTGGCTTGTGTAGGTCATTCGCTCTGGATGACAATCCACGTTGGGTAAATGTCCCCCTAAATGACCTCAAAAAATGCCCCCCCAAATGACCTCAAAAATGACCCCCAAAATGACCTCAAAAAATGACCCCCAAAATGACCTCAAAAAATGCCCCCCCAAATGACCCCAATGACCTAAATACCCCAAAATGACCTAAATAACCTTCAACAACTGCACCAACACCCCACTTTTCAGACGGGGCTCGAAATAAGTGCTTTTAGGCGGTAGGATTTCGCCGGCATCGGCCATGTCCATCATATCGGAAAAATGCACGGGATAAAGGGCAAATCCCACTTTATTGCGTCCGCGGGCAGCTTTAGCGAGTCCTTCGAGTCCCTTACTGCCATCTACATACGTTACGCGATTATCTGATCGCACATCGCGTACGTGCAGGATTTTCCCGAGCACTAATTGGTTGAGCAGTGTAGCATCGAGCAATACATTTTCTTCATCCAGGCCCTGGAGAATTTCGGGTCGGAAATGCAGGGCATACCATTCTTTGCGGAGGCACATGACCAGTTCATGTTTATCGGCCGGGCGGCGGGCTTCTGGCAGGCAACTGATGTTGAAAACTTCCGACATCCGGGCCATAAACCGGGCAGTGCTAAGGTCTTTGGGCAATTCAACAGCCCGGTTGTAATCCAGGATGTCCAATTGATCCGAAGCAAAAAAAGCGCAAAACAGGTGATCGAAATCGAAGCCTGGAAACTGCTCCCGTTGTTCGTGCAGTGTAGCAATGGTGGTGGTGCGGTGGTGCCCGTCGGCGATGTACGTGGATTTGACGTGTTGGGTAAACAGCGACTGTACCTGAGCGATGGCCTGATCGTTGGTAATGGCCCAAATCCGGTGATGTACTTTACCTTGTTTGAATTTGGCAACAAAAAGGGGCTTTTGACCTGCAATTTGGGCGTTTAACCAGGCGTTGATATCTGGAACAGGCGAGTAGGTGAGCAGCACAGGTTTGAGGATGGCGCCCCAGCGCATGAATAATTCTGCCTGGTGTTTTTCCCGTTCGCTGAGAGTGGCTTCGTGTTTTTTCACTTTACCGGCAAAAAAGTCGTCCACCTCATTCAGCGCCACCAATCCCGTGTGAGTGCCTGTCACAGATTGAATCTGATAAATAAAAACCGCTGGTTGCGGCACTTTTTCATACAGGCCATCCTCCACGTACTGATTGTACCGGTTTTTGGCATCTTCGCAGAAGAGATCGGAGGATTCTACCTTTTCCAGATGTGGGAAACAGGCGCGCAGTGGTTTTATTTTCATGGACGGGCAAAACGAGGCCCAAAAGTAGGGAAAAGTAAGGGGATTTAGGGAGGGGATATGTGATTATGAAGGTATTACACACTAATTTTGTTGAATAGATTTAGTAAAAAACAATCACTCCACCAACACAAACCCTGCCCAGTGATATGGCGCATCCGGGTACTTACGCTTCATATTCCCTTGTGCCTTGCGAAATGCCTCAGGAATCGCAAGCCCTTCCCCAAGCCAACACTGATAAAACTCGGTCATCATTTCCCGGCTGGACTGGTCGCTAACTTTCCACAGACTCATGATGAGGTATTTAGCCCCGGCAATTTTGAATGCCCGCTGCAAACCGTAGACACCCTCATTGCCCTGGATATCACCCAAGCCTGTCTCGCAAGCAGAGAGTACCACCAGCTCCGTGTTGGAGAGATTCATTTGGCTGATTTCGTAGGCGGTGAGGATACCGTCTTCCCTATTCAAGGGTGGCTTGCCGCTTGACCAGGCTTCCTGTGCTCCTGCGAGAATGAGCCCGGAGCGTATCATTGGGTGCTATTGCGACCCAAAAATGGTATTAAATACTCTATTCCTATGAAGCGTTGGCAGGATTAGAGCATATGATAATGTTTTTCCACGGAAGCGCTTTGGGCATTGGAAGTCTATTGCTCTAATCATCTAATGATTCAATTTTGACATAATCAAAAAAGGCAGGGATAGTGTCAGCATTTAAAGGGTGAAATTCATGATCCGTATGTCCCTGTGCAGCACCCACACCAACAAAAGCTATTGAAAATGGCAAATTCAATTCAAACTTCTCTATAGAAGAAGAATTCCAGTTTGCATCTGTTCTAAAACCAACAGAAATATGCCTGTTTCTTATCTCCAATTCAAACTCCACTTCATTTATTGTCTGAATGTTATTGTTCATTAAATGACTAAAAATAGACTTTTCTGAGGCCTTCCCGTCTTTAAGCAAAACGATTTGTATTTTTTGCCAATGTTCGATTGAATCACCCCCCAGCTCATGTTTCGCATAACAAAAAAAGACAGACAAATTATTTTCATAACTTAATTCTGAGTCAAAAAGGCATACCCCCGCCCCCTGCCAATTTTGATTGGGATTAAAAGAATCAATTATTCGGCTCGTAACGATACAATTTTCTAATCCCATCCTTTTCACAATCATATTTTTTATAAACGGGATTTCTCCAGAATCCTTTTTAACCCAATAACCACCGGGATAAGTAAAAGCAGTTAAACACCCCTGTTTATGTTGATTACTAAATGCCAACGAATCATAATCCAGTATTTGCCAACCGCGCTTGCTCAAGCCTTCTAAACTTAGATCATCAAAAGGCTCCTCCCATCCTTTAGAAGGAGAATAGACTTGCCAAGTTATTATCGCTAGGATTACAAGAACGAGTACAACAGCTACCTTCGAATAACTTAGGTAAGATCTAGTCCCTTTATTCACATATTCACTAATCGCTTTGATAAAATCATCCCCAAAAGAAGGCTTTTCCAGCTTATCTTCTGGGCACACATCAGGATCGGAATAGTAGAAAAATTTACGCAGGCGATGGGTACTGACAGACACCTCTGCCCCTTCAACCACTTTAGCAATGTCTTCAGCAAGTGATTTGTATGCATCTTTATACTGTGTTATTCGGAAGCCTGTTCCATTCAGGTGCCCCTCACGGAAGCGTTTAAGAACGCGATCCCTAAGTTTTTTGGCCTCCTTCTGTGTTAGCTCTTTAATCATTTTGTAATTAAAAACTCCGAAAAATAGTATATTTTAGCTACGGAAGAAAAAAAGGAATGTCAAAAGAATAAAAAACGGAAGGCCGTTCCTTTGGCGCTAAGTTAGGATAGAATGCAATTTTATGGCAAATTTATTTTGATGATCGGGTAAGAGCTTTTCACGTCGCAGCTCTAATCAGAAGGCCTACTTGCATCATTGAAGAAGGCTAAACAGTTAAAATAAAAAAACATGTTCAAGCGGGTAAGGCTTCCGCATCCCATGGGGGTAAGAACAAAACCATTCAAGTTTCAATTAATATGCAAACTGCTAAATATATATCTAAAGTTGCAATGTGGACCATGTTATTGAGCATGTTCCCTTCAATTTCCAATGGGCAATTCCAAAAGTGTTTCGGTGACTGTTCCGGACAGATTCAAAATCTTCCATCTTATAGGGTTGATATCAAGGCCATTGCCCCAAGGGAGTTTCGAACTGGGGTTAGCTTGAATACAGAACTACTTATAGGGAATCAGCCGCTCCAAGCAATTCGGGGCAGATTTGCGGCAGAGATTCAAGCTCATCTACAATCCCTTATCAGCAAGGGAATTAATGGGGTGGACATTTTTCAATTCTCAAATGGCGGTTATTTACTGATAAACCAATATGCGGCTGTGCTGCCTGATCCGGCGTTCTTCAAATATACTACTAACACCTCGTTACTTGACAATCGAGGCAAAATGAACAAGAAAAACAAGCCTGTTGCAAATTGCGGTAAGCACAAAAGGTGCCCGGGTGCAATTGAGGGGAAAAACAAAAAATCCTATTCATCACCAAAAAGGCAATCGGGGTGTGGTTTGGCAACCTCCAGAGGGAGGCACACCTCGAGAATGAGAAAACAATCCTCGTGCTACGATTGAGATGGTTAAGCCAATTGTTGATGGTACTGTAAGCACCAAAAACTGCATTTTTCAAACTCAAAACTTTTTACAAATGCGTCACCTAATTCTAACCTTAATTCTTTTGCAGGCTATTGCAGATGTTGCCGTGGGGCAACAACGCCAAGGCAACTTTCCACTTGAAAATAGAACCTTGTATCTCACAATAAAAGGTGGAATTCAAAGAGGCTATTCAGGCCCCCAAATCAACAATATCAAACCCAGTATCATTTCAGATGATTTTGATGAGAATACATACAAAACAACTGAAATGAAAAATGTGGGAGGGGTCGTTGGCTTGTCATTTTATTACGGTTTTATTACATGGTTGTCTATAGAAGTAGATTTCCTGCTTGCCAATAACAAAGCGGGATATAAGTACAACGATATCAAAGACCTGCAATACGAATTGACCCTAGATTACAGGTACGCCAATATTGTACTTGGGCCAAAAATCTATCCCTTTGGCTTCGGTGACCGAATAGGTGGAGAATGGCCTAATGGCATCTTCGTGCGTCCAGGTATATATGGAAGCCTTAACGCATTCAATCCTGGCCAAAAAAACTTAACCTATTCTCATGTGCCTGAAAGTTTGTACGGCCCTTCAGGCTATATAGAAGAGGAACTTCGCAAATTAGTAAAAGGGCAAGACAACTGGGGGTGGATGGCTGCTATCGGATTTGAGTGGATGCCAATTAAATCGAATAGAAACAGGGACAGCTCTTTCGGGCTGATTTTTGAAGCAAGCTATTTTCATGGTTTTGAGGATGTAGTCAAGATCAAGCCCCAAGCTTACGGCTTTAGGAGTGATATATCTAACTATATCAGGCCCCTCCAGTTTACCGTGGGCCTTGCTATAGCTCTTAGTCAAAAATCTTCTTAAGGCCTGTTTCCCATGTTCAGATATTCAACAATAATAGCAGTATTTCTGCTCTTCATGTCGCAATTGGCAGCGCAGCTACCATGCCCAGGTGGTGTGCCTGGCCAGGTCGTTTGGTGTGTTTCAGAATCTCATTCTGGCAAGACCATGTTCAAGCGCATTCACCTAACAGGTACAAAAGAGGTGTTGGCATTCAGCAATATACAAAATGAGACTGACTTGATCAACTTCAATGCCGCCATGTATTTTGACGGTAAGCAGCAGCCCATTCGGCTGCCTTTGGGCCAAGGCCTTCTAAATAAACTTAGCATCTTTTCGGTGTTCATCCCGACTGACGATTTAGAGGAGCAATGCCTGTGGCAATTAGAAAGAAATAGCCGCAACGAGCTAATGCTCACCACCCAACGGTTGGCTGATATGGAATCACGTTATTTCTTGGAAATCAAAGGTGCTCGCAAAGGCCAACCCATGCTCAGCGTATATGAGCGTCACTTGAAACCAGACACCCTGCCCATCGTGTCACAATGCCTGATCGTAGGCGCACAGCCTGTATTACCCGAGACACCGGTTCAAGCCTTTCGTGGTCACATCGCAGAAATTATTGTGTATGACTGGGTACTTTCCCCCGTCGAACGCAGACAGGTAGAGACTTACTTGGCCATAAAATATGGGATACCACTTGAGCCGTACAAAAACGCAGGCTACTATGATGCTGCCAGTCACAAGGTAAAGCAAAACAAGGATTTTCTCTACCGGACTGCAGGCATCGGTCGCGATGACGCATCAGGGTTGTACCAAAAGCAATCTTCAGGCATAGAAGAGCCTGAGCTGCTTAAGCTGTTTGTCGGCTCGCTGGCGCTCAGCAACGCAGCCAACCAATCCGAGGTCCCGGATAAAACCTACCTACTTTGGTCTGATAACGGCGCTACTCTTCGTTTAAACGCCCCCAGGCCAGGTATGCCTGCCATGATTGGTCGTTCCTGGGAAATGACGGTATCCACCGATAGCCCGAACATCTCAACAACGCTCCGATTTGATACCCGGCGCACCAACTCAAGCAGGAAACCAGAAGATACCTGGTGGGTGGTGTGTGATCAGGGTGGCAGAGGACGCTTCAACCCGGAAACCACACTCTATACGCCTGCAAGTTCAGTCAGCGCGGAAGGACTTTCGGTCTTTACCAATCTGATATGGGATGCTGACCGCTCTGGCAGTGATGTTTTTAGCATCGCTGTAGCCCCCCACATGTTTGCCAAATATTGGATTGACCCACCAATGTGCAAGTCCGAAAAAAACGGCCAACTGTATATTGGGGCAGAGGGTGGAAGCCTTCCCTATAGATTCAAATTGCTCGAATTGAATGGCGATTTTTGCAAGGAATGGACGACTATAGACCATAATTTTGAGAGAATCGAGGGTATTGAGCCAGGTGAATATTTGCTTAGCGTTTTTGATGACCAAGGACGGGCATTTCACGACACTTTGTGGGTTCAAAGTAGTGATGCGCCTGTTGCTCAGCTCCCCAGCAGGTATGAATTGGAACAAGGAAAGAGTATAATATTGGATGCTGCCCAGCATTTTATCCCAACTCCGGGTACAATATTTAGTTGGAGCGGTCCGCAAGGGTTTCTACAGGAAGGTTCATTAATCAGTATCAGCTTGCCGGGCATTTACCTGCTTAGCATAGAGCATGATGGGTGTGTATCTCGTCAGCAAATCGAAGTGGTTGCTCAGCAAGGCAGTGTCTTCAAAGGCTTGCGACTATTCCCAAATCCTGCTCCCAATGGACGATTCTCCATTATGATAGACCTCATCAGGCCAGAAGCGGTAACCATTCGAATTACAGATGCGGTTGGGCGTATTGTGGCTGAACAGTCTTTGCGTGGAAGCGACTACTATTTCCACCAGTTCATTCAAGCTTTACCCTCAGGTTTGTATCAGATCACGTTTCAATCGTCCAGCGAAATGCAAACAATACCCCTGATCATTCAATCAAACTGAAAACACATATCGGTTCTAACCATTGCCCGATTGTCAATCTCCAAGAAGGCCACACAATTTTTAAAAAAAAAACAACCTCTTTCATGAAGCGCATATTCTTGTTTATTATTTCGCTTTTTTCGGTCGTATTGTTTGGTATGGAAATCCATCATCACCTGATGGATTCGGTCGAATTAGTCGCCGATGCTTCTATAGATTTGAAGGCCAAGGTTGGTTTGCAAAAAAACACCACCCTGCAAAGTCTGCAAGTAAAAAGCAAAACAGATGAGGATGTCGTTCTTGAAATTGGAGGCGCCAGGCTCGAAATACCTGCAGGAGCACTTGTAGAGGAAAGGACCATTTCCATCAGTGTACTGGCGAGCTATAACTTGCCGCCGCTTGATCAGGATTTAGTGAATGTAACGCCGGGGGGAGGTGGATTCCGCTGTTTGCCACACGGGACCACTTTCCTTCGCGATGTTCGTTTCACGGTCCCATTCGACAGCTGCTTAATCCCACCAGGCTATTCGGCAAAGCATATCCGCACTTTTTTCTACAACGAACAGGCCGCCCGGTGGGAGTCCCTGCCTTACGACACCTTGTTGGCTACTCAGGGAGCACTCGCTTCCATGACCACCCACTTTACAGATTTCATCAACGGCATCATTAAAACCCCGGATGCACCGGAAACGCAAGCTTATCCACCCACTGCAATCAAAGACCTCAAGGCCGCCCCGCCTTCGGCCAACATAGATGCTATAGCGCCCCCTACTGCTAATAACATGGGCACGGCCAATATTCAGCTTCCCATTAAAATCCCTGCTGGGAGAAAGGGAATGCAGCCCCAATTGGCGCTACGTTACAACAGCGAAGGAGGAAACGGTTGGGCTGGTTTGGGCTGGGACCTGAGTATTCCTGCCGTGACCATTGAGACGCGCTGGGGGGTGCCGCGATATGACCTTAATTTGGAAACCGAAACGTACACGCTGAGCGGTGAAATGCTCACCCCAGTAGCGCACCGGACATCATTCGCGCCACGCACTACTGGTGGGCAAATGCAATTCTATCCGAGAGTGGAAGGTAGTTTCCGCAAAATCATTCGGCATGGAACCAGCCCGAAAGATTACTGGTGGGAAGTTACGGAGAAGGACGGAACCCGCAGTTTTTACGGCGGCGACGGGAGTGCTGTTGTAGAAGGCGCGGTTTTACGTGATGACGATGACAATATCGCCTATTGGGGACTGCGGGAAACACGGGATTTGAATGGGAATTTCGTACGTTACAAATATATTACAGTGGACGATCTGGGTGTGCCGAATAGCCAAAATATGGGCAGACAGATTTATCCAAAGGAGATCACATATACTGGCTTTGGAAGTACTGAAGGCTCATTTTCGGTGAAATTCATTCGCGATGGGGAGATGGGTGGACAACCGCAACGGCCTGATATCGCAACCAGTGCACGTTTGGGATTCAAGCAAGTTACTACAGATTTATTGCGAAAAATTGTCGTGGAGTTTAAAGGCAACTTAGTCCGTGATTATGAATTAGTTTATGGGGTAGGAGCCTTTAATAAAATGCTGTTAATGATTGTGCTTGAACATGATCAGGAAGAGCAAGAGTTCTACCGACACAGCTTTGATTATTGGAATAACGTACAAGACGCAAACAACGAGTATCAACCATACCTTGCTGAGCAGCTATGGACATCTCCCGATGATGACGTTAAAGGGAGCATGGTAAATCCCATTTTTAGTAGCAGAGTCAGTCTGATCAACGGCTCTCGATCTTCAAACTGGGGACTCAATGGTGCAGTTTCTTTTGGTTTCGGGTTCAGTCAGGATAAAAACATCACAATCGGTGCCAATTTTGGTTTCTCCAAAAGCACAAGCGAAGGCCTGTTGGCACTCATTGATCTAAACGGAGATGGGCTGCCAGATAAGGTATTCCGCGATCAAGATGGCAAATTATGGTATAGGCGCAATCTATCCAGAACAAACAAAAAATTTGGCCCAAAAATTAAAGTACAAAATATAGAGGAGTTCAGCCGTTCCCGAACAACCACCTATTCAGTAGGTGTTCAGGCAACTGCCTATGCATTTATTGGTGAAAATTTAGCCAAGTCAAAAACAGTTACTGATGTCTATTTTTCTGATTTTAACGGAGATGGCTTGATGGATATCGCCCTGTACGGAGAAGTATGGTTTAACCGCCTGAATACCAACGGAGATCCTGATTTCACTACTAACAGCAGCCTTACGCCATGCCCAATTGAGGCGGGAACACCTTTAGACCCTGCAGTCTTTGCATTTGACCCCGCAGAGCAAATCGATCTGGAAGAAGATAATCCTTTACACGATGTTGTACGACTTTGGAAGCCACCCTTCCCAGGTCGTATCCGAATTAGCGCACCAGTCCGTCTTTGGGAAAACACTAGCGATGAAGCACTAAATTATAAGCAGAAAGACGGCATCCGGGTGAGTATTGAACACAAAGGAAATGTAATATGGGATACTCTAACCATTAAAAAAGATGAGTATGACGAAAAGGCTATCTATTTGGATAACATAGAAGTAGATACAAATGATCATATATATTTTCGACTACATTCTATTTACGATGGCGCCTACGACCAGGTCCTCTGGGATCCTGAAATTACATACGATACGATATTCTGGCCCAGTGCGCCTGCCAATGAGCCGGAGCCAAACGGCAAAATGGCACACGTCTATCGCGCATCCGCCGACTTTGTTCAAGGCCTTGGCCAAGCAGTTGGCTTCCCATATAAGGGAAAAATACATGTGGGAGGTAATTTTTCTAAACCTAGAACCACAGATAGTTTGACACTCGTGCTGACTAAAATTATTGAAATCGATGATGATAACGTTGAAAGGAAGATACTCTACGAGAAAGGATTTAAATGGGACGAGGAGGTCAATAATTTTATATTGGGCGATACTTTTGATGTAGAGAAAGATGAAAGCCTTCTGTTTTCCATAAAGTCTGCTACGAATGTTGATTGGAGCCAATTATCATTCGAGCCAAGGCTATCATATCTGGAAGCCTTTGATACAAATGGAATGTCAGTTCCGGTATTAAACGATCAAGGATTACCTTATTACGTATTTCACCCTGATCCGGAATATACGATGTACAACTACATCGTGCGCAAAACGCAGGCCTTTTTCCCTGACACCTCCGGGGAGATTTCAGTTAATACATTTTTCTTTCCTATACAACCTAATGATCCGGCTCTTCTAAGTGCTCCGGACTCCGCTACGTTGACCATTTCAGTCAAAGGGGTTAAAACATTATATGCTCAAAAAACCTTCTCAATAAAAAATCATATCGAATTCCCAATTAATGCTGATATCCCCATTAAGGTGCAAGTCCCAGCTCAAGAGCCAGTTTTTATAGAATATCACATTGATTCAAGAGCATGGACAGACAACATAGCCCGGCAATATCTGAAATACAACGTTAGTTTTAACGGTGACGATGTTGACTTATCAGCAGGAATGTTTACCAACCTGAGCGAAAACGAATTCATCTTCGGCAATTTGCACCGGGGATGGGGCCAGTTTGCTTACCGCTCAAATGGGACTCAAGGTGAAAATCCCATAGATCGAAATCTCCTTAAGTTGGATGACAAAGCAAAAAATCCGCCTAAAAGAAGCGTGATTAAAAACATGGAAAACCCGAATGATATCCAAAATGAGTATGATCCATCCAGCGAAAACTTTGTAGTCATGATGCCGGATGCTTTGCAGAAACGCTGGTATGGCTACGACGACAATACCTGGGTGGCACCGGATACGATCAGCAGTTCCCGCATGGGCGATGACGATGTTAGCCTTGTAGGTATTTACAATTCCGGAAGTAGTACATTACAAGCACCCCGCCTAATCTCAATTTCCGAAGCCAATACGTTTGCATCAGGAGTCGACATCGGTATTGGCGACATTGGACTTGGTGCCTCATATAGCAAATCCGATAACACCAATACTACGGAAACGTCCAATATGGATTTGAACATGGACGGATATCCCGATTATATTGGTTCAAATTACATCCAAATTACTACACCTACTGGTGGTCGTTCGGACGAGCTTATTAGTCATAATCTTGGAAATCATGTATCGAACAGTAACTCATCAGGCAAAGCTGCCAGTGGGTCATTTCCTGTGCCTGGCAACGGCAATTCAGGAACTCCTGGCAAAGGGATGCCGCGTATCTCTATAGGGAATTCGGTGCTTATACAAGGGCAAACGAACAACGCAGGACAGGCAACTCAGACGGCTCAGTCAACCGTGAGCCTAAATGGGAATATGGGTTCCGGTTCAGACCAAACAGAACATTCTTGGATGGACATCAATGGTGACGGTTTGATTGACAAAGTCTTCCGAAACGGCCAAGTACGCCTAAATTATGGCTATCGATTTGGTGATATTGAGCAATGGGGCTTTAATGAAATACGTATCGGCGAAAGTAGTGACTATGGTGCAGGTGTTGGCTTGGGTTGGGGCAACTCCTTCAATGTCTTCAGCATGAGCTTTTCAGGTGGGGTGAGTGTCTCAGAAACAAATATCTTGACTAAAGAGGCGCTCCAGGATATTAATGGCGATGGCTTGGTGGATATCATCATAGCACAAAACCCGCTCCGCATACGGCTTAATAATGGAAATGGATTCTCTGATGTAATTACATGGAAAGAAGCCGACAAAATAGAAGAGTCTGTATCATACGGTGAGGCACTCAATGCTTCATTTACGGTCTGCATCACCTTCCCACTGCCACCAATTAAAATATGTTTCACACCCGGCTTCTCTCTGGGGCAAGGCGTGTCAAAGGGCACCTATCAGATTATGGATATTGACGGGGATGGATACCCGGACTTGCTCACGTCAAATGAAGATAATGAATTAAAGGTTCGCTCATCCAGTATCGGCTGTACCAATCTGCTCCGGTCCGTGCAACGCCCTATGGGCAGTTCCTTTTCTATAGGTTATAATCTCGTAGGAAATACCAGCGCCATGCAACGCAGCAAATGGGCCCTCAGTTCCGTCGAAATCTTCGACGGCCTCGCCGGCGACGGCCCCACCCGCACCGCCAGCAAGTTCGAATACCAGAACGGCTACTACGACCGCCGCGAACGCGACTTTTATGGTTTCGCCACCGTAATCAGCACCCAACTGAATACCGCCAACAACGACGCACCGTACCGCATGGTAACGCAGGAGTACAACAACCAGAACTACTACGAAAAAGGCCTCCTGATGCGAGAAGTGATGACGGATGCTGATGGCAAGCACTATACCGAAACCCTCAATACCTACGAAGTACGCGACATCGCCACTGGCAATCCGTTGGCGAATCTGCCGACCAACGTAACCGACCCCGGCTTCCCGGCCTTGCTCAAAACCGAAAAGCGCTTCTTCGAAGGCCAGCCAACAGCAGGCCTGATCACAGAAATGCGCTGGCAGTATGACCTGGCTGGCAACATAAGCCATTATACCGAAGTTGGCGATGGCACATCCGAAGACCTGCTGCAGGCGGTTATTGAATACCACAACTTGCCTTCGGTAGGCGTGAGCAGTATTCCCAAATCCATTCGCGTACAGGCGGGCGGACAACAAAACATCCGCCATCGGGAAACCTATATAGACAACCGGGCCAATGTGGTGCAGATTCGCCAGTACCTGGACAGCAATACTTCCTCCAATTTCGACATGACGTATGATGCCTACGGCAATCTGAGCAAGATCACCCGCCCACCAAATGACAGCTCACAGCGCCTGTGGTTTGCTTATGAGTACGACCCCGAGGTGCATACCTACGTAGTGCGGGTGTCTGACGCTTACGGCCTTAGTTCCACGGCCGTGTACGACTATGTGTATGGCCAACTGCTGGAAAGCACTGACGTCAACGGGAAACAAATGAAATATACGATTGACGCACAAGGCCGCATTACCACTATCACCGGCCCTTACGAACTGGCATCTGGGCAGCCCTACACCATTGCCTTCGATTATCACCCCGATGCGACCGTGCCCTATGCCCGGACCAGGCATTACGACCCGGAAACAGGTCAGGATATTGAGACGTATACTTTTATGGATGGCTTGATGCGCCCTATTCAAGTCAAAAAGACAAGCGCAATTTTTGCAGGCGATGGCGCAGCCGATAACGTTGTGTACATTGTTTCCGGTCAAACAAAATACGATGCTTTTGGGCGAACGGTAGAGGAGGGACAACCAGCGACCGAACCAATAAGCAACCCTACAGTACTTAATTCCGATCCGGCGGTGCGCCCCACCCGTACTGAGTATGATGTACTCGACCGACCAGTACTTGTCACCCTGCCAGATGCCAGCCAGATAAAATCCGAATACGGCTTCGGTTTAGACAATTCCGGCTATAAGGCATTCCTTACGAAAACTACGGATCCAAAAGGCACCTTACAGGAAACCTACACCGATCTGCGCGAGCGCAAAAGGGCTACCCGAGTCTTCGACCCGAACGGCATCTGGACCGGATACCGCTACAATGCCATCTCCGAGCTGCTCGCCGTGATCACGCACAACAACGACTCCACGCAATATACTTATGATCTCCTCGGACGTAAAATCCGCGTTAAGCATCCGGATTTCGGAGAAAACCGAATGACTTATGATCTGGCCGGCAATATAATCACCGAATCCACCTCCAATCTCCGTACCATCATTGCCGACTCGGCCGTCATTCGGTATTCCTACCGTTTCGGACGACTGACGCGCATTGATTACCCTGACAACTACCAAAACCAGGTAGAGTATCGCTACGGCGAACCCGGTGCGGAGCACAATCGGGCCGGACGCGTCTGGCTGCAAATTGACGTCACTGGAGGGCAGGAGTTCTTCTACGGCCCGCTGGGCGAGATCGAAAAAACCATCCGGACTATAGTGATCAATCCAGCCAATCAACAAACTTACGTTTGGGAAGCCAGGTACGATACCTGGAACAGGATACAAACCCAAATTTACCCCGATGGAGAGATAGTGGATTACGCCTACAATCGAGGCGGGAAAGTAAACAGTGTCACCGGTTTGAAAGACGGTATAGCTTACAACTACCTGACGCAATTGGGCTATGACGAGTTTGAGCAGCGGGTGTTCTGTCGTCTCGGCAACGGCACGACAACTGCTTATACGTATGACCCTGCACGGCGCTGGTTAACTGGTCTGAATACCGATTTACCCAATGGTCGCAGAATTATGGCAATGGCTTATACTTACGATGCCGTGGGCAACGTGCTCAGCCTAACCAACAGCACACTGCCGCCGACCGGTACTGCTCAAATGGGCGGCCAAACGGCATTTGAGTATAGCTACGATCCGCTATACCGCCTTATATCAGCCACGGGCAACTGGACCGGCGCCAACAACAAGTCTACGTCGTTCACGCTCGACATGGCCTACGACAACCGGCATAACATCCTGCGGAAAACCCAGGCTTACACCGAAAATGGCATTCTGATCGACAAATCCCCCCTCACCCACGACAATCGCTACACTTACGGTGCTGCCCGGCCGCATGCGCCCGATACCGTGGGCCTTCGGCGCTATACCTATGATGCTAATGGCAATACTACCGGCTGGAGCGATAAAGACACCTGGCGTCAAATGCTATGGGATGAAGAGAACCGCCTGACTTCAGTTTCGGTAGAGGGATTCGTCCACCAATACACCTACGACCACAAAGGCGAACGCGCCATCAAAAGCAGTGGTGGCAGCCAAGGCGTCTTTGAAAATGGAGCACCCATGCAATTCATCAACCACAACAGCGATTACACCGCTTATGTCAGTCCTGAGTTTGTGGTGCGCGACCACGCCTTCACGAAGCACTATTACATTGAAGGGCAACGCATCGCCACCAAGATCGGCGCAGGGAGCTTTGTCAACAGAACAGTACTGAATCCCTTCCTGACCGCCGGCGGACTAAATTATATCAAAAGAACGGAAACCTTGCGCTCTTTGGGTAAAAACCACTATAAACAAATACTGGAGCCTCCGGGAACGCCCATTAACCAGGGTCAGAACCATTCACCGGCCAGCACAGGCATCCCCCATCCGATATATGTTATACCAGACAGTACTGTTACGGCCATCCCCCCCGGATATTCGTTCAATCCGCCTACGCCAATGCCGGAGGTGCCCTCTACGCCGCTTCCGGTAGTGCCGCCCACTCCGATCACCAGCGACAGCGTACGTGCCGGATACGGCTATGTGCCGCCTACCGATTCCGTTGCAGAAAACAGCCGGTATTTCTACCACGCCGACCACCTCGGTAGCAGCAGTTACATTACCGACCGCGTAGGCTTTGTGACCCAACACCTCGCCTACATGCCCTTTGGCGAAGCATTTGTGGATCAACATCAGATCAGCAAAGACGCTTACCGCAGCCCCTACCGCTACACCGGCAAGGAGCAGGATGAAGGCACGGACCTCTATTACTTCGGCGCCCGCTACTACGACCCCGTGGCCAGTCTCTGGCTCAGCGTGGACCCGATGACCGAAAAATACCCAGGGTGGAGCGGGTATAATTATGTGCTGTGGAATCCGGTGAAATTAGTGGATCCGGACGGGGAGGAGCCAACAGTTGAAGAAGCAGCATATCTTCAAAAATACCAATACGATGGCAAAGGGAAGCTAATTGGCGGTTGGAAGCCAGTCGCAAATTTAGATAAAACATTATTTACGAATGAGGCTACAGGGTTTAACTCAGGACTATTCGAAAGAACCGGTAATAATGGGAAAACCGAGTTTGCTTTGGTATTTTCTGGCACGGAAGACGGAGACGTAAAAGATTGGAAGGAAAATGCCCTACAATTACAAGGAGCATCATTTCAATACATGCAAGCTCAATTTGTAGGAGAAATTGTAAGTGGGCAAAAAGCTGGAAATGAATTAACTATGGTTGGCCACTCGTTAGGAGGAGGGTTAGCAGCAACCGCCTCAATGACTACCGGCAGAAAAGCCATAACATTTAACCCTGAAACAGTTAGTAAAATGACGGAATCCAATTTAGGAATTTCCGGAAAAAAAGGTAATATTAATGCCTATGTATATAATAACGAAATATTGAACAAAGTACATCCAAACCCACAAGGTAAAGTATTTTCTGTCACGTCTAACAACCCAACTGTAAGGCCAAGGAATAGCTTAGATGCTCATGGAATCCAACCATTTATTAATGCAATTGAAAATGGCGGTTTAATTATTAATCGTAAAAAGTAATAAGAGTGGACGCAGTAATCAAAGCAGTGCTACCTATTTCAATGGAACGAATGCCTATGTTTTCCACCCTCGCGATACTACTTGTACTGGACGAACTGATTTACAATCGCATTCGCAATGAGGATAGGTACAGCAACTTTTCAAAGAATAGTGTCTCATTTCAACCAAGCCCTCACAAATCTTTCACAACATGAAAAAGCAACTCATTTTTTTCACTTTCGCCGCATTTTTTACTGCATTCAGCCTGATTTCCCCATCCTGCAAGGATACCGACAAACCCTCGCTGCCCACCCTCGGTTTGGTAGCACATTATCCATTCGATGGCAATGCCAAAGACGAGAAATTGGGCAGCGATGGAAACCCTTCGAATGGCAATGGGTTGAAGATCGAAAGGGACAAAAAGTATCTGCTGTTTATTTTAATGGCGATAATTCAATTATTGTTGTTCCCCACTCTGGCGCTATCAATTTTGACAAAAGTCAGGATTACGCTATCTCTTGCTGGTTAAAATATGGTGCTCAAATTGACACCAAAGCCATAGATAACTATATGCTTTCAAAGTGGTGGCCAGCAGGTTTCTATCCATTTGCATTGTGGGGCATCAACCAAACACATTCGCAAATAATCGCACGCGGCGTCATAACTTCCGGAAGGTGGGATGGGGGCTGCAATACCAATGACCCATTTACTGCGGTTGGCTTTGAACGTCAAACCAATGATGACCGATGGCATCATTTCGTAGTTGTGAAGCAGGGTACTATAATGCAGTCCTATTTGGATGGCGCCCTTATGAGCACCGTTCCCGAGAATACATTTTGCACTACACAGAACACTTCGGATTTTTGTATAGGTATGAACTATCCGGGAGATACGGCTGCTTGGTCAAAAGGCGGCCGAACTTTCACATGTTGCACCCTGGATTGTATTGATTTCCAAAGCCCGTTAATATCATCTACTCTGCATAACCACTGCCAATACTTTGGCCGAAAGTCAATAAGTTGTGATCAGGATCCAGCAGAGAAAACTCTTTTTGCCCCCAGGGCTTGATTTCCAAATGGCCATTGGGATGTATGGCAATATTTTGATCCACAAGGCTTTGATACAAGGCGTCTATCTGATCCGTGCGGATGTACACCTGTCCATCATTTTCATGTGGATTCAGGTCAGGAAATGCAAAAAAATGAATCTCTATCTGATCTTTTTGAAGCATCAGATAAGCATCGTAATCGCCTGTAGGTTCAAATCCCAGTTGCCGGTAATACTGCAGGGTTTGCGCTTTATTGCGCATGGGAAGCTTGGGGTGAATTTGGTAGAGCATAGCAGGTTGTTTGCTGCGATTAGATTTTGACTAACACGTCATTCGCCGGGCACTAATATACACAGGTTTTACCGGAAGATATGCTATCAACCGGTAAAACCTGTGTATTTAACGAAGTATAAAGGCCAAAATCCGCTCTCCACTAATTACTTGCCACAAACCGTACCTGTTCAATATCTTTGCATAATATGGTTCCGCCAGCAGGAC
>JAEUUS010000294.1 GCA_016787545.1 Saprospiraceae bacterium | reverse complement strand
GGTTATTACCACCGTGATATACTCCGAATCTGATACAACTTATTTGTCGGCAACTACTTGCGATCCTTCAGGTGTAGGCACCTTTAGTCAATTATTAACAGCCGCTTCTGACGGATGTGATAGTTTGGTGATTACAACGGTGACCCTGTTGCCAAGTTCTACCACCAACTTATCGGCGCAATCCTGTAACCCAAATGAAATTGGGGTGTTTACAGCAGTGCTTACCAATCAGTTTGGCTGTGACAGTACGGTGATTACCACGGTGACCTTTAATGGAATACCTCCAACACCGTTGACTGCAACAACCTGCGATCCGAACCAGGTTGGGGTATTTAGCAATACCATATTAACAGCAGCCGGCTGCGACAGTACCATTGTAACAACGGTAACGTTATTGCCTAGCAGTGCCACAGCGCTCAGCGGTCAGAGTTGCAACCCGAATCAGGTTGGCGTATTCACACAGACACTGACTAACCAGTTCGGCTGTGATAGTGTGGTTACAACAACCATTACCTTCAATGGCATCCCTCCAACCTTGCTATCTGCAACTACTTGTGATCCAAATTTGGCCGGTGTTTTCACCAATGTGATTACTACCGCTGCAGGCTGCGATAGTACGGTTATTACCACAGTTTCCTTGCTGCCTAGCAATGTAACCAACCTCACCGGTACAGATTGTAATCCGGCTAATGTTGGGGTGTTTACACAGGATTTGACCAATATTTTTGGTTGTGACAGCACGGTTATTACCACTGTAACGCTGTTGCCAAGCAATACCACAGCCATTCAATCGGCCACCTGCGATCCTGCAGGAGTAGGGACCTTTGTTTATCCATTAACAAACCAGTTTGGTTGTGATAGTATTGTAACTGAAACAGTTAGCTTGTTGCCTTCCAGCGCCACAACTGTTAATCTGGGAACATGTGAGCCCGCCCAGGTGGGTACCTCTGTAACTGTTTTAACTAACCAGTTTGGATGCGATAGTACGGTTACCACCATCACCAGCCTGTTGCCGCCTGCGTCTTGTGGTATGACCGCCAATTTGACTGGTTCTACCATCCCATGTGGCATGACCACAGGTTCTTTGACCCTGACGGTTACACTTGGCGAAGGACCGTTTAACTATACGATATTACTGGGCAATACCCCAGTTTCAAACGGTACGATCAGTAACGTTGGTGTGCCCACACCTGTAAGTGGCCTGGCTCCAGGAAACTATACGGTTAATTACACCTCTAACAATGGATTCTCCGCTTCTGCTCAGGCCACCATTGGTCAATTGTTCCCACCAACCTTGGCGGTGGTGCAATCTTCCAACTATGGTGGATTTGGTGTAAGTTGCCCTGGAGCTATTGATGGAGCAGGTACAGCAACTGCCAATTCCGGCTTGGCTCCTTACAATTATAGCTGGTCTACTGGATTTATTGGTCAAACCAATAACAATCTGGCTGGCGGTATCTACACCGTGACGGTAACTGACGCCAATAATTGCACCACAACCGGAAATGTAACTATTACCGAGCCAACTCCATTGCAAATCAGCTTTACGGCAACAGATCCAAAATGCTTTGGATTGAGCAATGGATCCATTTTTGTGAACCCAAGCGGTGGTGTTGCACCTTATAGATTCTCCATCAACGGTGGAGCCCCACAAAACAGTAACTTGTTTGCCGGATTGGGTGCAGGATCCTATACCATCACAGCATATGACCTCAGCGATTGTGAAACCTCTGAAATCATTGTCGTGAATACACCAATTCCATTGGATGTAGAACTTGGTGACGACCAAAATATTTTGATAGGGCAATCTGCTACGCTTCAGGCTATTGTGAACGTTCCGTTCGATAGTTTGGCTTCTGTAATCTGGTCACCGTTACCAGATTCTGCAGAGTGTCCGGATTGTTTGACTCAAACCTTGTATCCGTTCATCAGCACTACCTATTCTATCAAGGTGGTTGATAACAACGGTTGCCGTGACGAAGATCAGGTGCGGGTGATTGTTGATCGCCGGAAATATGTGTATATTCCGAACGTAATCAGCCCGAACGACGACGGTGATAACGACAAGTTCAGCGTATTCCCACGTCCAGGTACAGTGCGCAAGGTGAATTCTCTGGCAGTGTTTGACCGTTGGGGCGAGCAACTCTTTGTACTTGAGAACTTCAATCCATATGATGGAAACCTTGGTTGGGATGGCACTTTCAAGGGAGAACCGATGAATCCTGGGGTGTTTGTGTGGGTAGTAGAAATTGAGTTCCTCGATGGAGTTGTTGAACTTTACAAAGGTGATGTCACGATTGTAAGGTAAAGACACGAAGCCTACAGTAAGACACAAAAGCGCCATGTCACGTAGGCGCTATGTCACGAAGGCGCTAAGACACGAAGACACAAAGGGGGTGTTTGACTCAGGTCAAACATCCCCTTTGGTGTTTTGGTGTTCTAGTGTTTTGGTGTTTTAGTTGTTCTAGTGTTTTAGTTGTTCTGGTGTTTTGGAATTTTGCTCTCTTCGTGTCTTTGCGTCTTTGTGCCTTTGTGTCATTGCGTCTTTGTGCCTTTGCGTCATTGCGTCTTTGTGCCTTCGTGTCATTGCGTCTTTGTGCCTTTGTGTCATTGCGTCTTTGTGCCTTTGTGTCATTGTGCCCTCGTGCCTTTGCGCCCAACACTTCGTGCCTTCAAAATAAAAGACGCGGCACCGGATGCACTCCGATGCCGCGTCAGGATATTTATTGCAATAGCGTTTCTAAGGCACTGCCTGTACCGGAACGTCTGTTTGTTCGGTAGAATTAAAGGTGCGGTAAGGCACGCTGTTGAGCATTTTAATCAAATCATCGCGGACCACTTTATATTCTTCGAACAAAGGACCGGTGATGGGTTGGGGCTGAGGAAGATTGAGTCGCAAGTGGTCTACCTGGCGACCATTTTTCCAGAATCGGAAACAAACGTGCGGGCCTGTTGCTAAGCCAGTGGAGCCTACATAGCCAATGGTTTGACCTTGAGCTACGCGTACGCCCGGGCGTATACCGCGCGCATGGCCGCTCATATGCAGGTATTGCGTTTCGTAGGCGCCATCGTGACGCAGACGCACGTAAATGCCATTGCCTCCGCGACGAGTAGCTTCCGTAACCACACCTTCAGCCACGGCAATGATAGGTGTGCCGTGTGGTGCGGCATAATCAGTACCGAGGTGAGCCTTGTGGTAGCCCAGTACCGGGTGCAGGCGATTCATATTAAAACGGCTACTGATGCGGCTGAACTTCACAGGCGCCTTCAGGAAAGCTTTCCTTGCCGGACGACCATCAAAGTCAAAGTAGTCGGTTTTTTGACCATCTTTTTTGAAATGGAATGCATAGGATTCTTTACCCTCACGTTCATAAACAGCAGCAATAATTTTGCCTGTACCTACGGCTTCGCCGCGTACAAAGTGTTGTTCGTAGACTACTTTAAAGCGGTCACCTTGTTTTTGGTGGTAGAAATCTACGGAGGAGGCCAATACATCAATCATGCCATCAGCGAGTTCATCGGAGAGGCCATTGTCGTTAAGCGCCTGCCAGAAACTTGTTTCCAGCACACCGGCAGCAGCCACGATTTTGGTCTCTACATCTCTCTTGATGGTCTCTACCTGAAAGGGGGCTTTCAGTTGGAAAACCGTGTATTGGTACGGAGACGGCTCATAAATCATCAGCTCAGGAGCATCGCCAGCTTGGCGGCGCAGGAATTGCAGGTTGGAGCCTACGCGCAGTGAGTTGATTTTGAATTTTTCTTTGCAGTTTTCCACCAGTTGGTTCACCTGAGGGTAGGTGAGGCCGGCTTCTTTCATCAGAATGGTCCCGAGAACATCTCCACGTTTGAGTTCGATTTGCGACTGGATGTATTCATCCATGAAAAAGCCCCAGCGCAGGTTGTTGGTTTCCAGCGGCAGCGCGTCCGGGCGGGACACCATTGCGATAGCTGCGGCAGCGGGGGCGGTATCTTGTTGGTTCAGGGTGAGGGTGGCGGCAATGATGCCTGCGGTGAGGGTGGCTCCTGCGGCGACGATGGACGATTTTTTAGTAAAAAAGCGCCTCGTACGCCGGAGCCATCGCTCCGGATTTGAGTCTGAATGCACGTTAAAATGGGTAGATTAGAGAAACAGTTTAGCTTGCCAGGCTCATGGGGTTGGTGCAAATGTAGCAAAGCCAGTTAGAATTTATAACACCGGAATATATTTTTAACCAACACCTCAGAAAAGTGGTTATCCACATTTTGTGGAAAAAACACCTGTTATCCTCCTACCCCCAGTTTTTCCAATAGCCAATCCCGTTCGTTAATGCCGGGCGTATTTTTGATCTCTTCAATGAGTTTTTCGCGTTTTTGGCTCTTTTTATCCAGTCCGTATTTGATGATTTTATCAAGTTTTTGGAGGAATTTGTAGTAATTATTTTTGTGTTCAAGCGATATTTTGGTTCTCCGCACTTTTTGGTCCAGCGATTTGATACGATATTCGAGTAATTCATCTGAGGTTTCAAAATAAATCTTTATCAACAACATATCAGCCCAAAGGCTGTAGTTGGGATTTTCAAAATGTTTGTACACCAGGGTATTGAGGGCTGTTTCAAAATTTTTGGTGTAAAAATAATATTCAGCCATACACAGGCTGTGGGCTTCCACGGGGTATTTGGTGCCGCAAATGCGGGTTGGGGGATGTTCATCCAGTACCTTTTTTACCCAGTCAAATTGTTTGAGTCGAAGACCAAACAGAATCAGAGCTTTGAGGGCGTGAATAATGATGGCATCCTTTTCATAAAAATAGCCTTCTTCAAAATGTTTTTTGTATATTTCAAAAACTTTGATTCGAACCGATGTTCCACCTAGATGCGTATATTTTCTTGACCAAAAAAAACGGAAATATGCTTTAAAATTTCGAAGTTTTTCAAATGGAATAATGCTTTTATGGCTTTCTAATAAATGGTCAAATCGCTCAAAGCTAAAATCATCATCAGCATTGTCTAATAAACGATAGGTCAATAAATTTAGGTCATAAAGTGGGTTAGAGGGATAATTTGAAGGATATTCAAGAGCAATTTTAGCAAGAGGGGAATCAAAGTCAAAATCTACTTGCTGAGTCATTTTTTGCTGGTGCTTTAAAAGACATAACAGTTCAAACTTCTGTAGCAGAAAGGAAATATCCAAATATTTAGCTGCAACCGAAATATTGGCATCATCCTCAAGTCGGTTATTCAGACTTTCAAAAGTTGCAGCTTCTTCCTCTAATAAAAACTGCTGATGAAAAAAAGCTGCATCTCTAAATTTGTAATTTTCTTGCTCTTTACGTAGATTTTGAATGGTTTGCCAAAAACGATCCTCCATGCCAAACCCTCGATAAAATCGTGCCAGGGCTAACCCTTCATCAAAATCCGTGTTGTTTTTTTCATGGTTTTTCTGCGCTAAAAAACGTTTAACCACCCCGAATAAATCCGAGGCCAGCGTATCCAAAGGGCCTTTCTGATTCGCATTGAATGGCTTGCTAGGGAAAAAAAGCGCAGCTACTTTGGCCTTGTCCAGTTCAGGGTGTTCCTCCTCTGCACCGGCAGTCATGATATGGTCGTATAAACGAATCAGTTCGGCGGCATTACTACGGTTGTTGAAATAGGGCGACACCAGGAACTGGCGGAATTGCGCATGTTCCTGCGGTTTGAAAAGTTTGAGGACCTCCAGAAGTTTCCGGTTCAGCATCGTTCAGTGCAATTGGATTAAGGAAAAATGGTGGCAAAGGTGCTGGAAAAATTATTCAGAAAGGGAGTGCTTTGGAAAAATGGAAAAAATCGTAGGTGAAAAGTAAGCGTAGAATGTGAAATCTTGCGCTGTTTTTACAAACGAACACAAAATTTTCATCCATGAACATCCTTAAAAGATTCCTTACGGGCGTAATGCTCCTTTGTTCCCTGCTTGTTCACGCCAATACCTTCATCCTGAATACAGGGCCTAATTCCCTGCCTGCGCCGGCCTGGATTCAGGCTGTGGAGATTACGGAATCCAAAATTAAAATTGAATGGGCGCCTGTAAGCGGCGCAGTAGAGTATAAAGTATCCCGCTTTGATGTAACCAACAACGTACAGCTGCCGGATGTGTATATGGGGGAGCCGGAATTTACCTCTCAGCCGCATGACCCTGGTACAACTATTCAGTTTGAAGTAGCGGCCATTGATGAGAATAATGAAGTAGGTGCGGCGGCTCAAGCAGAGTATACAACAACGATCATAGTAATTGACGTAATTGCCAGTTTCAACATTCCTGAAACGCCAATTGGGAATTACACCATTTATCCAGGAGAAAGCATGACATTTAACTGCCAGAATGCGGATAAAAATGATCCTACTATCACAGTAGGGAAATTGAGGTTGACTCGTGAATCGAACTGGGCTGAATTCCTGGTGTATAGCCAATGCATCAATCCCAACCAGCCTGCTACCAAAATTCAATATTATCAAAGTGCGAATTGGCCTGCTCCGGTGATCGTAGAAGAGTTCGGTTCGCCTGATTTGGGATATACCAGCATTGAATTTTCTATTGCTAATGAGGATAAGTTCTTTTCACTTACGGCGCCTTCCTATAATCTTGAGACTGAAATTGCAGGATTGATCATCAAAAACACGTCAACCAAAGGGGCCACTATGTCTTATAAACGCTTCAGCAAAACATTGGCTAATACGCCATGTTATGTTCCGCCTGGCTACCAAATTCAGGACATTCCGGAAACCTACGATCCATACGGCAGTTCTGATGATAGCGAAGAAGCCCCGGCCACTACCGCTTCCTTGCTGGAAACTTCAGTAAATCAGTCACTGCGTGTGAGTCCCAACCCATTCCACGATGCCTTTAAGGTAGAATATGAGGTAGCGCAATCCGGCGCAGTTCAGTTGCAATTGACAGATCTGACCGGTAAAACAGTACAAAACATAAGCTTCGATAGTTTGCTCACCGGTACCTACACTGTATACTTGACCACAAACACGCTTCCTGCCGGTATGTATCTGCTCACGGTTCAAACCGAAAATGGCCGTACTACGGCGCCAGTGGTAAAACACTAAGCACCCTGTATATCCAGAAAAGCAGCTACGAAAACACTGCCCTCATGCTCTTTGGCGTGAGGGCTTTTTTATTTCATTTTACCATGTGTAAATAATTGATATATAATATTTTAGTTCTTTATAAGTCGCTGCGGAAATTCTTGAAAAAGCGTAGTTGCCGGAGGAGAATGGCCACCCCCATCTTTGCATCATTGATTGCGCAATCACCCATAAACCTCCACTTCATTCAAAGGAAACACAAACACTACTTTCTTTTCTTTTAAACACATTAACACAAAAACTTTTTCATTCATGAAACGCTTTTCTTTTTTGCTGCTCCTGGTAGTTTCTGTCTCCATCGCTTTGTTCACCGCTTGCCAGAAAGAGAATCTGCAACAGGTAGCTAATCCAGTTAAATCCGACCAAACCGCCGGCGAACGCGCACCGTATATTTATGGTGTAAGTGTTTTCGCCAAAAACAATCCAAGTTTGCTCCATACTATTGATGCAGCTACCGGACAGGTTATTCTTTCTGTGCAGGTATTCTTACTTGATTCCAATGGCAACCCCTTTTTCCTGAACGATTTAAAAGGTGTTTGCACCTATGGTGATCAGGTATGGGTTACTACGGGATTCAATGCGATTGACGCTTACAGTTACCTGTTGGTCAAAGTGGATCCGCACACAGGTCTTGCGGGGATCATTTCGCATGGCGATCCTGCCATTGGCGCAGTGTCTGATATTGACTACGATCCTAATGGTGACGTGGTTTATGGCCTGGCCAATAACAGCAACACTCTGATCAAGATTGAGGATAATGGAAACAACTGGGGTACTTACTCTACGGTTGGCGCGATCCAAGGTTTAGGTGGAGGAACGGCTAAAGGGTTGAGTATGGTTCGCGATAATGGCGGCAGTTTGGTAGTAGCCACAACAGGTCAATTGAACGGGAATGCACAGATTTACAGCGTTCCGTTCAATGCAGGTCTGGCAACTTTTAAAGCAAATGTCAATCCAGCTAATCAACTCGGTAATGGGCACTGCGGCATTGGATTTGACGTAGATCTAAATGCCATGCTGATCAACCGGGCAAC